>NZ_JBEPEH010000006.1:0-333541 GCF_040300725.1 Dactylosporangium sp. NPDC000244 | reverse complement strand
CCCATCAACCGCCCACGAGCCTCAACAACCCGCACCGCATCCGAAAGACTCAACACCCCAGCGCAATACGCCGCCGACAACTCACCAACCGAATGACCAGCCAGGAAATCCGGCTTCAGACCCCAATCCCGTAGCTGCTCGAACAGCGCCACCTCGATCGCGAACAGGCCCGCCTGCGCATTCCGCGTCTCGTCCACCGACCCAGACGGCTCCGGCAGCAGCGAGCGGACCTCCTCGAACACCTCCCGGAACCGCGGATAGACCGCCGACAGCTCCTCACCCATCCCGAGACGCTGCGAACCCTGGCCCGGGAACAACACGGCCGTCCCGCCCGGCACCACCGACCCGCGGACGGCAAGCTCGCCGTCCAGCAGCACACCACGATGCTCGAAACCGGTCCGGGTCGACGCCAGCGAGAACCCGATGTCCACCGGCGAACCCGGCCAGCCGGACAGTCGGGCCGCCTGCGCCTCCACCCCGGCTTGGGATTGGCTCGACACCACCCACGCCGCCGGCAGGTCGATCTCGGTCGAGATCTCCGACGCCTCGACGCCCTCCAGGATCACGTGCGCGTTCGTGCCGCTGATGCCGAACGAGGACACGGCCGCCCGGCGCGGGCGATCCGCCACCGGCCAGGGCTGGGCCTCCGTCGCGAGCGCCACCGCGCCCGCCGACCAGTCCACCTGCGGCGTCGGCTCATCCACGTGCAGGGTGCGCGGAACCAGGCCGTGTCTCATGGCGAGGACCATCTTGATCACGCCGGTCACGCCCGCGGCGGCCTGGGTGTGGCCGAGGTTCGACTTGATCGAGCCGAGCCACAGCGGACGGTCGCCGGGGCGGCCCCGGCCGTAGGTGGCGAGGAGTGCCTGGGCCTCGATCGGGTCGCCGAGCCGCGTCCCGGTGCCGTGGCCCTCGACCACGTCCACGTCCGGCGGGTTCAGGCCGGCGTTGGCCAGGGCCGCGCGGATGACCCGCTGCTGGGCCGGGCCGTTCGGGGCCGTGAGCCCGTTCGACGCGCCGTCCTGGTTGACCGCCGAGCCCGCGAGCACGGCGAGGATCCGGTGGCCGAGCCGCTCGGCGTCCGAGCGGCGCTCCACGACCAGCACGCCGACGCCCTCGGACCAGCCGGTCCCGTCGGCGCCGGACCCGAAGGACTTGCAGCGGCCGTCGGGGGCGAGGCCACCCTGCTGGCTGAACTCGACGAAGGTGTTCGCCGTGGCCATGACCGTCACGCCGCCGACGAGGGCCGCGTCGCACTCGCCGGAGCGCAGCGCCTGCGCGGCCAGGTGCAGCGCGACGAGCGAGGACGAGCAGGCGGTGTCGACGGTGAGGGCCGGGCCCTCGAGGCCGAGCGCGTACGCGACCCGCCCCGACAGCACGCTCGTGGCGTTGCCGGTGAGCAGATGGCCGCCGACGCCGTCGACCGCGCCGAAGGAGCCGGAGGCGTACCCCTGCCCGGAGGCCCCGACGAAGACCCCGGCCCGGCTGCCGCGCAGCGATCCCGGCGCGATCCCGGCGTGCTCGACCGCCTCCCAGGCCGCCTCGAGCAGCTGCCGCTGCTGCGGGTCCATGGCCAGCGCCTCGCGCGGGCTGATCCCGAAGAACTCGGCGTCGAAGCCGGCCGCGTCGGGCAGGAACCCGCCCGCCCGGGCGAAGGATGCGCCGGCGCCGCGGCCCCAGCCGCGGTCGTCCGGGAAGCCGGTGATGCCGTCGCGGCCGTCGACCAGCAGCTGCCACAGCTCGTCGGGCGACCGGACCCCGCCGGGCAGCCGGCAGCTCATGCCGACGATGACGATCGGGTCGTCGCCGGCCGTGCCGGTGGCGAGCGGCGCGATCTCGTCGGCCGGGGCGCCGGTCAGCTCGCGGGCCAGGTGGTCGGCGAGGGCCTGCGGGTTCGGGTAGTCGAACACCAGCGAGGACGGCAGCCGTAGCCCGGTGTGCCGGGCGATGGCGTCGCGGAGCTCGATGGCGGTCAGCGAGTCGAAGCCGAGCTCCTTGAACGCCCGTCCGGCCGCGATCCCGTCCACGCCGTCGTGCCCGAGCACGGCGGCCGCCTGGGTCCGGACCAGCTCGACGAGGTCGGCGGGAGGGACGAGGCCGGCCGGCGGGACGGCCGCCGCGGCGGGCGGCGTCTCGGGAGCGAAGGCGGCGAGCAGCGGACTGGGCCGCCGCGCGGTGAACGCCGGCAGGAACCGATCCCAGTCGACGTTGACGATGACCGCGTCCCAGTTGGGCGGGGTGGCGGCGAGCGCGGCGATGGCGGTCTCGGGGTCCAGCGCGGCCAGCCCGAGCCGCCCCAGCTGTTCCTCCAGGGCGCCGGCGGCCATGCCACCCTGGCCCCACGGCCCCCAGGCGATCGCCGACGCGGGCAGCCCGCGGGCGCGCCGCCGGGCGGCTAAGGCGTCGAGGTGGGCGTTGGCCGCGGCGTAGGCGCCCTGCCCGCCACTGCCCCAGATCCCGGCGATGGACGAGAACAGCACGAACGCGGAGACGTCCCCGAACACCGCGTCGAGGTGATCCGCGCCGAGGACCTTGGCCCGCATGACGCTGTCGATCTCGTCGGCGGTCATCTCGGCCAGCGGCGTTCCCTGGCCGGCCCCGGCCGCGTGCACGACGACGCGAACCGGCTCCCCGAGGTCTTCGTAGCGGGTGCGCAGCGCCGCCAGCGCGTCCCGGTCGGTCACGTCGAGCGCGACCACGTCGACCGGAACCCCCAGCTCCTCGGCGGCCCCGCCCCGCCGGCCGATCAGCACGATCCGGGACGCCCCCGACTCCGCGGCCCACCGGGCCACCCGCCGGCCCAGGACGCCGGTCCCGCCGGTGATGAGCACGGTGCCCTCGGGCGCCCATCGCCCGCCGCTCTCGCCCCGGACGACGCGCCGCCCGTAGACCCCGGAGGCCCGGACGGCGACCTGGTCCTCGCCGGACGGCAGCACCAGCGGCACACCGTCGGCGACGTCGACGAGGCCACCCCAGAGCTGCGGATGTTCGAGCGCGACGACCCGCCCGAGGCCCCACAGCTGGGCCTGCTCGGGATCGACCACGTCCCCGGCCTCGGCCCGCACCGCGCCCCGGGTCACGCACCAGAGCCGGGCCGACGGGTCCAGCGTCCGCACCAGCTCGACGAGCTCGGCGACACCGCCCTCGACCACCTCGGCGCCGGGCAGGTCCACGATGTCACGCAGCCCCGGCGGCACGAACACGACGGCCCGCCCGGAACGGTCGGCGCGCACGTCCGCCAGGCGCTCCCAGGCGACCTCGTACCGGCGGCGCTCGGGCGTGACGGTCGGCAACCAGTACCGCTTGTGCTGGAACGCGTAGGTCGGCACCGGCACGGCAGCGCCACGATGGTAGGCCGCGAAGTCGATCCCGGTCCCCCGCACATGCGCCTGCGCAAGCCCGTTCAGCAGCGCCCGAGACTCCGCCTGACCAGATCGCAGCAGCGGAATGAACGCGGCATCCTCGACACAATCCGGCCCCAGCGCACTGAGCGCACCACCCGGCCCGACTTCGAGGAACGTCCGCACCCCCTGCCCGTGCAGGAACCGCAGCGTCGGATGGAACTGCACAGTCGCGAGGACATGCCGGACCCAGTAGTCCGCGTCGAACTCGGTCATCAACTCACCGGTCACGTTCGACACGATCGGAATCTGAGCCGGCCGCCACTCGACGGAGCGCAGCACCTCGGCGAACGCGGCGGTCATCGGCTCCATCAACGGCGAATGGAACGCATGCGACACCCGCAACCGAGTCGTCCGCACGCCTGGGAACGCCAACGTGTCTAGAAGTTCAACCGGCCCGGACAGCACCACCGACGACGGCCCGTTGATCGCCGCCACCGACACACCGTCCGGCACCTCGCCCACCGGCGCCTCGACCGCCAGCATCCCGCCACCCGCCGGCAGCTCCCCCATCAACCGCCCACGAGCCTCAACGACCCTGACCGCATCTGAAAGGCTCAACACCCCAGCGCAGTAGGCCGCCGACAGTTCACCAACCGAGTGACCCGCCAGGAAGTCCGGCTTCAGGCCCCAGTCGCGCAACTGCTCGAACAGCGCGACCTCGATCGCGAACAGACCGGCCTGCGCATTCCGCGTGTCGTCCACCGACCCAGAAGGCTCCGGCAACAGGGCGCGGACCTCTTCATACACCTCGCGGAAGCGCGGATAGACCGCAGCCAGCTCCTCGCCCATCCCGAGCCGCTGCGAACCCTGACCCGGGAACAACACCGCCGTCCCGCCCTGGACCACCGAGCCGCGCACCGCCAGCTCACCGTCCAGCAGCACACCACGATGCTCGAAACCGGTCCGAGTCGACGCCAGCGAGAACCCGATGTCCACCGGCGAACCCGGCCAACCCGACAACCGAGCCGCCTGCGCCTCCACCCCGGCCTCAGAACGGCTCGACACCACCCACGCCGCCGGCAGGCCGGACTCAGTCGAGACCTCCGCCGCCTCGACACCCTCCAGGATCACGTGCGCGTTGGTGCCGCTGATGCCGAACGACGACACGCCCGCCCGGCGGGGACGGTCGGCGGCAGGCCACGGCCGGGTCTCGGAGACCAGCGCCACCGAGCCCGCCGTCCAGTCCACGTGCGACGACGGCTCATCCACGTGCAGGGTGCGCGGAACCAGGCCGTGCCGCATGGCGAGCACCATCTTGATCACGCCCGCGACGCCCGCGGCCGCCTGCGTGTGGCCGAGGTTCGACTTGATCGAGCCGAGCAGCACCGGGGCCGGACGATCCTGGCCGTAGGTCGCCAGCAACGCCTGGACCTCGATCGGGTCGCCCAATCGCGTGCCGGTGCCGTGGCCTTCCACAACGTCCACATCGGACGGTTCGAGCCCGGCGCTCGCCAGGGCTGCGCGGATCACGCGCTGCTGCGAAGGGCCGTTCGGGGCCGTAAGACCGTTCGACGCGCCGTCCTGGTTCACGGCCGAGCCCGCGAGCACCGCCAGCACCTGGTGGCCGCGGCGCCGGGCGTCCGCGAGGCGCTCGACGACCAGCACGCCGACGCCTTCGCCCCAGCCGGTGCCGTCGGCGGCGTCGGCGTACGCCTTGCAGCGCCCGTCCCCGGCGAGCCCCCGCTGCAGGCTGAACTCGATGAACGCGCCCGGCGTCGTCATGACCGTCACGCCCCCGGCGAGCGCCAGGTCGCACTCGCGGTTGCGCAGCGCCTGCGCGGCCAGGTGCAGGGCGACCAGCGACGAGGAGCAGGCGGTGTCGACGGTGACGGCCGGGCCCTCGAGGCCGAGCGCGTAGGAGACGCGGCCGGAGAGCACGCTCGCGGAGGTCCCGGTGGCGCCGTAGCCGCCGGCGACGTCGCGGGCGAAGAGCTCGCCGACGCCGTAGTCCTGGCCGTTGGTGCCGGCGAACACGCCGACGGCGGTGCCGCGCAGCGCGGCCGGGTCGATGCCGGCCCGCTCGATCGCCTCCCACGAGGCCTCCAGCAGGAGCCGCTGCTGCGGGTCCATCGAGGTGGCCTCGCGCGGGCTGATGCCGAAGAACCCGGCGTCGAAGCCGTCGGCGTCGTGTAGGAACCCGCCGTGCTGCGTGGCGCTCTGGCCGTCCCGGAGGCGTTCGAGGTCCCAGCCGCGGTTGGTGGGGAAGCCGGAAAGCGCGTCGGTGCCGGCCTCCAGCAGCGTCCACAGGTCTTCCGGCGACCGGACGCCGCCGGGGAACCGGCAGCTCATGGCGACGATGGCGATCTCGTCGCCGGGTCCGCCGCCCGGTCCGGCGACCGCCGCGGGCCGGTCCGCCTCGGCCGGGAGCAGCCGGGCGAGCAGGTGTTCGGCGAGCGCGCGGGGGGTCGGATAGTCGAACGCGAGGGTGGTGGGCAGCGTGAGCCCGGTCGCGGCGGCGAGCCGGTTGCGCAGCTCGATCGCGCTGACCGAGGTGAAGCCGAGGTCCTGGAAGGCGCGGTCGGCCGCGACCGCGGCGGCGGAGGCGTGCCCGAGGGCCGCCGCCACCTCGGCGCGGACGAGATCGTGGACGGCTCGCTGGTCGCCGGGTCCGCTGCGGGAGGCCCGCGGCTCGGGCCGTGCGGCGCGGACGGCCGGGAGCTCGGCGAGCAGCGGCAGCGGGCGGGCGCCCGGCCCCGCCAGGTACTCCCAGCGCATGTCGGCGACGACCGTGGCCGTGACGCCCTCGTCGAGGGCCTGGCCGAGCGCGTCGAGGGCGAGGCCGGGCTCCATCGGGACGGCCCCGCCGCCGGCGAGGGTGGCGCCGTCGGCCAGCCCGCTGCCGCCCCAGAGCCCCCAGGCCACCGACAGCGCGGGCAGGCCGAGGCCGCGGCGGTGGTGGGCGAGCGCGTCGAGGTAGGCGTTGCCCGGGGCGTAGTTGCCCTGCCCGGGGCCGCCGAGCGTGCCGGCCAGCGACGAGAACAGCACGAACGCGTCGAGGCCGGCGGTGAGCTCGTGCAGGTTGCGGGCCGCGGCGGCCTTGGCGTGCAGGGCGCGCTGGAGCTGTTCGGGGCGCAGCGAGCCGACGAGCGCGTCGTCGAGGACGGCGGCGGTGTGGAAGACCGAGGTGGGTGGGTACTGCTCGACCAGCGCCGCCAGGGCCGCCCGGTCCCCCGCGTCGCAGGCGGCGACGGTGACCCGGCTGCCCAGGCCCTCGAGCTCGGCGACGAGCTCCGCGGCCCCGGGCGCGTCGGCGCCGCGCCGGCTGACCAGCAGCAGGTGCTCGGCGCCGCCGGCGGCCAGCCAGCGGGCGACCCGGGCCCCGAGCGCCCCGGTCCCGCCGGTGATGAGCGCCGTGCCCCGCGACGACCGTCCCGGCCCGCCGGCCCGGGACGTCCCCGGGGTGAGGCGGCGCGCATAGGTGCCGGAGGCGCGGATCGCGAGCTGGTCCTCGCCGTGCTCACCGCCGAGCACCCACCGGAGCCGAGCCGGGTCCACCGCGGCGGGGAGGTCCACGAGGCCGCCCCACCGGTCGGGGTGTTCGGCGGCGATGACGCCGCCCAGCCCCCACACGAGGGCCTGGGCCGGATGCTCGAGCGTGTCGACGGGGACCGCGGACCGGGTGGCGATCCACAGCGGAGCGTCGATCCCGGCGTCGCCCAGCCCCTGGGCGAGCGCGACGGTCCCGGCGAAACCGGCGGGGACGGCGTCGAAGCCGGCCAGGGGCCGCTCGTCCAGCGCCAGCAGCGACAACACCGCGTCGGGCGGCTCGGCGATCCCGGCGAGCGCCGCCACCGTTGCCGCGCGGTCCAGCCCGGGGTCCAGGCGCAGCACGTCGGCGTCGGGCAGGACGGTGTCGGCGAGGCCGGGGGGCGCGACGACGAGGATCCGCCGCGGCGCGACGGGTGCTGAGGGCTGACGGACGGGGCTCCAGGTGACGTCGTAGCGCCACCCGTCGGCCCCGTCTCGCGGGCGCGCCGCGGTGCCCGGCCGGCCGGCGTTGAGCCAGAACCGCTCGTGCTGGAACGCGTACGTCGGCACCGGCACAACCTTGCCGCGATGGTAGGCCGCAAAGTCGATCCCGGCCCCCCGCACGTGTGCATGCGCGAGCCCGTTCAGCAGCGCCCGCGGCTCCGGCTGACCAGACCGCAGCAACGGAACGAACGCCGAGTCCTCGACACAATCCGGCCCCAGCGCGCTCAACGCACCACCGGGCCCGACTTCGAGGAACGTCCGCACGCCCTCCCGGTGCAGAAGTCGCAGCGTCGGGTAGAACTGCACCGTCGCCAGGACATGCCGAACCCAGTAGTCCGCGTCGAACTCAGTCATGAGCTCGCCGGTCACATTCGACACGATCGGAATCCGCGCCGGCCGCCACTCCACGGACCGCAACACCTCGGCAAAGGCAGCGGTCATCGGCTCCATGAGCGGCGAGTGGAACGCATGCGACACCCGCAACCGCGTTGTGCGCACCCCGGGAAATACCAGCGCGTCCAGCACCTCGACCGGACCCGACAGCACCACCGACCACGGCCCGTTGATCGCCGCCATTGAAACACCGTCCGGCACCACATCCAACGCCGCACCGACCGCGAGCATCCCCCCGCCCGGCGGCAGCTCACCCATCAACCGGCCGCGAGCCTCAACAACCTTGACCGCGTCCGAAAGACTCAACACCCCGGCGCAATACGCGGCCGAGAGTTCACCGACCGAGTGCCCGGCCAGGAAATCCGGCTTCAGACCCCATTCGCGCAACTGCTCGAACAAGGCGACCTCGATCGCGAACAGGCCCGCCTGCGCATTCCGCGTCTCGTCCACCGACCCCGACGGCTCCGGCAGCAGCGAGCGGACCTCCTCGTACACCTCCCGGAACCGCGGATGGACCGCGGACAGCTCCTCGCCCATCCCGGGCCGCTGCGAACCCTGACCCGGAAACAGCACGGCCGTCCCGCCCTGGGCCACCGAGCCGCGCACCGCCAGCTCGCCGTCCAGCAGCACGCCCCGATGCTCGAGGCCCGAGCGCGTCGCGGCCAGCGAGTAGCCGATGTCCACCGGCGAGCCGGGCCAGCCCGTCAGCCGGGCCGCCTGCGCCTCCACCCCCACCTCGGACCGGCTCGACACGACCCACGCCACCGGCGCGGCTCCGTCGGCGGTGGGCTGGGCGGGCGCCTCGGCGACGGTCTCCAGGATCACGTGCGCGTTGGTGCCGCTGATCCCGAACGAGGACACCGCCGACCGGCGCGGGCGATCCGCATCCGGCCACGGCTGGGCCTCGGTCGCCAGCGCCACCGCGCCGGCCGACCAGTCCACCCGCGGCGACGGCTCGTCGGCGTGGAGGGTCTTCGGCACCAGCCCGTGCCGCATGGCGAGGACCATCTTGATGACCCCGGCGACCCCGGCGGCCGCCTGGGTGTGGCCGATGTTCGACTTGACCGAGCCGAGCCACAGCGGCCGGTCGCGGTCCTGGCCGTAGGTGGCCAGGAGGGCCTGGGCCTCGATCGGGTCGCCGAGCGTGGTGCCGGTGCCGTGGGCCTCGACGGCGTCCACGTCGGACGGGGCCAGGCCCGCGCTCGCGAGCGCGGCGCGGATGACGCGCTGCTGAGAGGGGCCGTTCGGGGCCGTCAGACCGTTCGAGGCGCCGTCCTGGTTGACGGCGGAGCCGCGCACGACGGCGAGGACGGGGTGGCCGAGCCGCTGGGCGTCGGAGAGGCGCTCGACGACCAGCACCGCGACGCCCTCGGACCAGCCGGTGCCGTCCGCGGCGGCGCCGAACGACTTGCACCGGCCGTCGGGGGCCAGGCCGCCCTGGGTGCTGAACTCGATGAACGTCGTCGCGGTCGGCATCACCGTCACGCCGCCGACCAGGGCCGCCTCGCACTCGCCGCCGCGCAGGGCCTGGACGGCCAGGTGCAGGGCCACGAGGGAGGACGAGCACGCGGTGTCGACGGTGACGGCGGGGCCTTCGAGGCCGAGGGCGTAGGCGACGCGCCCGGACACGACGCTGCTGGCGGTGCCGGTGCCGAGGAAGCCCTCGACCTCGGCGGGGACGTCGGTGAGGCTGGCGGCGTGGTTGTGGTACATCACCCCCGCGAAGACGCCGACGGGCCGGCCGGCGAGCGAAAGCGGGGCGATCCCGGCCCGTTCGAGCGCCTCCCAGCTGCCCTCCAGCAGGAGCCGCTGCTGCGGGTCCATCGCGAGCGCCTCGCGCGGCGAGATCTTGAACAGCGCCGGGTCGAAGTCGCCGGCGTCGTAGAGGAAGCCGCCCTCGCGGGTGCGGGAGGTGCCCGGGCGCAGGCCGTGGGGGTCGTACAGCGTGTCGAGGTCCCACCCCCGGTCGACCGGGAACCCGGAGATCGCGTCGCTGCCGCCGGCGAGCAGGCGCCACAGGTCCTCGGGCGAGCGGACGCCGCCCGGCAGCCGGCAGCTCATGCCGACGATCGCGATGGGCTCGCTGTGCTGCTCCTGCAGTTGCCGCAGCCGCTCGCTCGTCGCGTAGAGGTCGGCCGTGGCCCGCTTGAGATAGTCGCGAAGCTTTTCCTCGTTCGCCATCAGCCACCGCCCACGAACCGACATCGAACCCTCGTGAACGTACGGGCGGCTCGGGAAACCGGACAACCCCTACCGGACGGGACCGGCCCCTAAGCCGCGTCGTGCAGTTGGGTCACGTGACGCATGCGACCCGGGTGCGGCGGCGCCTACGGTCCGGGCATGTCTGATCTCACCGTTGTCCTGGTGCACGGCGCGTTCGCCGAGTCGGCGAGCTGGGCGGGCGTGGTGCCGCGCCTGCACGCGGCCGGCCACAGCGTGATCGCGGCACCGAACCCACTGCGCAGCCTGTCCGGCGACGCCGCCGTCGTGTCCGCCGTCGTCCGGGCGGTTCCGGGCCCGGTGCTGCTCGTCGGGCACTCCTACGGCGGGGCCGTCATCAGCAACGTCAGCGGCGGCGACGTGCGCGGCCTGGTCTTCGTGGCCGCGTTCGCGCCGCTTGCGGGCGAGAGCATCGGCGAGCTGAGCGGCCGGCGGCCGGGCAGCACGCTGGGCGAGACGCTCCGCCCGGTGCCGCTGGCCGACGGCAGCACCGACTTCTTCATCGAGCAGGCGCGCTTCCGGTCGCAGTTCGCCGCCGACGTGCCGGAGGCGGAGGCCGCGGTGCTCGCCGCGACCCAGCGCCCGCTGCGCGACGTGGCGCTCACCGAGCCGTCGGGGCCACCGTCGTGGCCCTCGCTGCCGTCGTGGTTCGTGTTCCCGGACGCCGACCTCAACATTCCGGTCGAGATGCACCGGGAGATGGCCCGGCGGGCCGAGGCCAAGGAGATCGTGGAGGTGACCGGGGCGTCGCACGCGCTGACCGTCTCGCGGCCCGCCGAGGTGGCCGAGGTGATCCTGAGGGCGGCCGCGGCGGTCGGCTGAGGACATAACCGGGGCAGGGCGGCCGCCATCAGGTGAGGGCGGCCGCGCAGCCGCTTCATCGGGCGTTGCGGGCTTTGTGGACCCAGTGCATGACCTGGATCACGACCAGCACGGCGCCGCCGATGACCAGGTCGGAGGTGTGCCACTCGCGGTCCACCGGCAGGTTCACGAGCTCGCGGTAGAGGTACACGGTGACGGCGGCGACGACCGCGAGCCCGGGCAGGTGCAGCAGCGCGGCCCGCAGCCGCCCCCGGCCGGCGATCGCCATCGCGAGGCGCCACAGGAACTCGGCGACGATGACCACGACGATGCCGGCGCACGCGCCGACCACGTAGGCGCTGACCGACTGCGGCACGGAGGGCTCCAGGAGACGGCGGCCGAGCAGGGTGAGGGCGGCACCGGCGCTGGCCGCGACGACGAGCCAGCGGGTCAGGTCCCACGACAGCGGCAGCTGCCGGGCCCGGTCCTGCCGCTTGCGGGGGATGTACGCCCAGGCCTCGCGCTCGAACCAGGTCGCGGCGGCCCAGCCGGCGAGGGCGACGAAGATGCCGACGGGCGGGCCGATGTACCGGTCCTCGGCGACGAACCAGAACACCACCACGAGGCTCGCGACGGTCGCGGGCCCGGCGAGCACCGCGATGAGCCACGACAGGAAGAAGGGCCGGCGAGCCTCCGGCACGTCGAGCGGGTGCACGAGCGGGCGCACGGACTCGTCGGGCAGTGCGACGAGCTCGGGAACGTTCATGGTTGCCTCCACGGCACGGTGTCGATGTACGGGGCGGCCTGGTCGTTGCGGGCGAGGTCGTAGACCTTCTGGCGGGACACGCCGAGCCGGTCGGCCACGGTCACGGCGCTGAGGTCGTCGAGGAGCTGGTTGACGGCGACGGCCCGCACCCGGGCCGCGCGCGAGCTGAGGTGCGCGGCGAACGCGCTGACCTCGGCGGCGAGCAGCGCGGCCCCGAGCCGCCCGCCGAACGGCTCGGCCCAGCCCGGCTCCTCGGTGCGGGCGGCGGCGTAGAGGCCGTCGCCGCCGTCGGCGAGGGTGCCGCGCACCTGCTCCGGGGTGAGCCCGCTCGCGGCGAAGCGGCCGGCCGCCGCCCCGGCCTCGGCCGGATCACGGTGCGCCAGGACGCCGCGCCACTCGGCGGGGATGTCAACCCCGGGTTTACGCTTCACACGACCAGCGTGACGGGCACCGGCGCCCGCTGTCAACCCCGGGATGACAGGATCGAGAGTAGGGGTTGGGCGGGTGGCGCGGCCGCCCTACGATCGGGCGCATGACGACGCCGCAGCTCGACACCGGCCTGTGGGCGCGGACCTACCACCCGGCGGCCGCGGGAGCGCCCCGGCTGGTGTGCCTGCCGCACGCCGGTGGTTCGGCGAGCTTCTACTTCCCGGTCTCGCGCACCCTCGCCCCGGCGATCGAGGTCGTCGCGATCCAGTACCCGGGCCGCCAGGACCGCCGCCTCGAGCCCTGCGTTCCCGACCTGCCCGAGCTGGCCCGGCTGGTGTTCCAGGTCCTGCGGCCCATGACCGACCGCCCGCTGGCCCTGTTCGGGCACAGCATGGGCGCGAGCCTCGCCTTCGAGGTGGCCCGGCTCCTGGAGCAGGAGGCGGGCGTCGTGCCGACGCGGCTCTACGCGTCCGGCCGGCGCGCCCCGTCGCGGTTCCGGCACGAGACGGTGCACCTGCTCGACGACGCGGGACTGCTCGCGGATGTCAAGCGCCTCAGCGGTACCGATGCCGCCATCCTCGGCGACGAGGAGCTGCTGCGGATGGCGCTGCCCGCGATCCGCAACGACTACAAGGCGGCCGAGACCTACAAGTACGAGCCGGGTCCTCTGCTCACGTGCCCGATCACGGTCTTCACCGGCGCCGACGACCCGAAGACGACCCCGGAAGAGGCCGGCGCGTGGGCCGAGCACACCACCGGCGAGACGGAGCTGAAGGTCTTCCCCGGCGGGCACTTCTTCCTGACCCGGCACCAGGGCGAGATCCTGGGCACCATCCGGCGCCAGGTGACGGGCCGGACCGGCTGACGATCGGGTCGCCAGCCGGCCCGGGCACGATCACTCGGGCTTGCGGGCCACCGCGATCACGTAGTCGAGCAGGTCCAGCTCCTGACGCATGACGTCCTGGCCGGACCAGTGCCGCACCACGCCCTTGTGCAACGCCTTGCCGAGCTTGCGGCGGTACTCGTCGTCGTCGACACGCCCGGCCATGTACTGCCGCCACGGCTCGTACACCTTCTCGCGGATCGACTCGACGGTGACGTCGGCGAATCCGGCCTCGGTGAGCTCCTTGGCGTAGGTGCTGCCGTCGTGCCAGTTCTCGTCGGGCAGGCTGAACTTCAGGAAGCTCAGCGGGCCCGCCTTGAACGCCATCCGCGGGGTGGCGCCGTCGATCGGGATGATGTCGGCGACGGCGAGCACGCCGCCGGGGCGCAGGACGCGGTACGCCTCCCGGAAGAAGGCACTGCGCGGGTGGAAGTGGAACGCCGACTCGAGCGCCACCACCCGGTCGAAGCTCTCCGGCTCGAACGAGGTCGACAGCGCCGAGCCGAGCTGGAAGTCCAGCCGGTCCGTGACGCCCTCGGCCTCGGCCCGCGCCCGGGCCGCCTCGACGTGGTGCGGGGTGATGTTCAGCCCGGTGATCCGGCCGACCTCGCGCTCGCGCAGCCACAGGAAGTCCTGGTCGCCGTAGCCGAACCCGGCGTCGAGCACGGTGTCGCCGGCCCGCAGCTCCGCGGCCTCGCCGAGCTTGCGGGCCAGGGCCTCGCCGGCCGTGTCGAGCGTGGTGGCATCGCCGTCCCAGAAGCCGACGTTCATGTAGTGCGTGGAGCGGTCCAGGAACTCGACCTGGGGCTCCTGGATCAGGTAGAAGCGCTGGACTCGTAACTCCGGGTCCTTGGTCGCCACGGCCTTCACGGCCCGGCGCAGGATCTTGAGGTTCTCGAACACCGTTGGGGTGCCCCTCTCTCACAAAGGGATCAGTGCGCCGATGAGAGCTGTCGCCGCAGGTCGTCCACGACGTCCGGCAGCCCGTCGGCGTCGGCGGCGCCGAAGATGTGGAAGTCCGGCCGCACGAGCACGCCCGCCGCCGGCATCGCGGCCAGCCACGGCCCGAGCACGTCGTCGAGGTCGGCGACGGTGGCCTCGTCCGCGGCCGCGGCGGGGCCGGACGGGACCAGCCGCAGCAGGGTCGCGCCGATGGAGTCGAGGAACGACACCCGCTCCGGGCCCAGCAGGGCGGCCGGATCGCCGGTGGCGAGCACGACGAAGCCGGGCCCGCTGAGCTCGTCGAAGAGGCCGACCTTACCGGCGCGGCTCACCCGCGCCATCGGCGTGAGGTGCCCGGCCGTGCCCTCGGGACCGCCGGCGTGCAGCACGCCCCCGGTCAGCGGCTCGACCAGCGTGCGCGACATCCCCTGGACGGCGCCGCGGCGGCGGGCGGCCAGCAGGGTGCCGTCGCGGGTGACCGCCGCACGCCGGTTGGTCTCGCAGATCACCTTGCCCGACTCCATCGACATCGCGATGGCGTGCTGGACGTGGGCGCGCCGTTCGGATTCGTACGAGTCCAGCAGCCCGACCCCGGACGCCCCACGCAGGATCAGGTCGAGCCGCCAGGTGAGGCTGATCGCGTCGCGGAACCCGGAGCTCATCCCCTGCCCCATGAACGGCGGCATCACGTGGGCCGCGTCGCCGGCCAGCAGCACCCGGCCCCGCCGCCAGCGCTCGGCGTAGCAGGCCTGGGTGGTGTAGACCCCGAAGCGGTCCAGGGTGGCGTTGTGCGGGCCGATGTCGAACAGGCTCAGCAGGCGCCAGGCCGACGCCTCGGTGGCGAAGTCCTCGAACGACTCGGCGGGCACGCGCATGAACTCCCACCGGCGGTGCCCGGGGCCGGCCGAGACCGCGGTGCGGGGCCGGGCCGGGTCGCACACCTGCAGGTTGTTGGGCTTGAACGCGCGGGCCTCGTGCAGCACGACGTCGCAGACGAGCCAGTCGTGGGTGAACCCGAGATCGTGCTGCGGCGCGTCGATGGCCCCGCGGACGAAGCTGTTGGCGCCGTCGCAGCCGATGACGTACTTGGCCGTGAGCGTCGTGCTCGTGCCGTCCCCCCGGCGGACCTCGGCCTCGACCCGGTCGGCGTGCTCGGTCAGCGCGACGACCTCCTGGCCGCGGCGCACCTCGACGGTCGGCAGCCCCGCGGCCCGCTCGGCCAGCAGCGCCTCGAGCCCGGGCTGGTACACCGACGTCGAGTCGGCCCAGCCGAGCCCCTCCCGCTCCGGCACGTCGACGTGCAGCAGCGTCCGGCCGGCGGCGTTCTTGAACGTGTAGTCGCGCGACGCCTCGGTCACCTCGCCCACCCGGTCGCCGATGCCGGCGGCGGCCAGGATGCGGGCCGCCTCGGCGTCGTAGGAGACGGCGCGCGGCATCGTGTACGGCGTCGGCCAGCGCTCCACGACGGTGACGAGCAGGCCCCGCTGGGCGAGCAGGATCGTGAGCACCTGCCCGACCGGGCCGAAGCCGACCACCACCACGTCCAGCAGCGCGTCGTCGTCCCTCATGGTGCCCCCGTTCTCGGTCACGACAGCCCGAGCTCGTCGTCGATCAGCGCGAACAGCTCGTCATCGGTCGCCTGGTCCAGGTCGACGTCGGCCTCGGCCGCGCCCGCCGCCTGCCACCGCGCGGCGAGCGCCTCGAGGCGGGCCGCGACCGCCTCGCGCAGCCCCGGGTCCACGGACGCGCGCTCGAGCCGGTCGAGCTCGTCGAGGATGGACGGCTCGGGCGCGGCGGCGACCGGGACGAGCTCGGCCTGCAGGTGCCGGGCCAGCGCGGTCGGGTCGGGATGGTCGTAGATGAGCGTGGCCGGCAGCCGGACCGCGGTCGCCCGGGTCAGCCGGTTGCGCAGCTCGACCGCGGTGAGCGAGTCGAACCCGACCTGGCTGAACGCCTTCACCGGGTCGATGTCCTCCGCGGTGCCGTGGCCGAGCACGGCGGCCGCCTCGGCCCGCACGAGCTCGAGCAGGTGGCCGAGCTGGACCGAGGCCGGCAGTCCGGCGAGCCGGTCGGCCAGGCCCGCGGCCCCGGCCGGACCGCCGGCGGTGGGGCGCACGGCGGGGCGGCGGGCGACGAGCCCGCCGAGCAGCGCCGGCACCCGGGCCCCGGGCGCCGGGCGGCGCAGCGCCGCGAGGTCGAGCCGGGTGGGCACGAGCAGCGACGCCGAGGTGCGCAGGGCCGCGTCGAACAGGTCGAGGCCGAGCCCGGTCGGCAGGGCGAGCAGGCCGGCGCGGGCGGCCCGGGCCCGGTCGATCTCGCCGAGCCCGGCGGTCATCGCGCTCGTCTGCTCCCACAGGCCCCAGGCCAGCGCGCGGGCCGGACGGCCCGCGGCCCGCCGGTCGGCGGCGAGGGCGTCGGTGAAGGCGTTGGCGGCCGCGTAGTTGGCCTGGCCGGCGACGCCGAAGATGCCGGCGCCGGAGGAGAAGACCACGAACTCGGCCAGGTCCAGGTCGCGGGTCTGCTCGTGCAGGTGCCAGGCGCCGTCGAGCTTCGGCCCGAAGACCGCGTCGAGGCGCCGCGGGTTCAGGGCGGTCACCGGGGCGTCGTCGAGGCGGCCGGCGGCGTGCACGACGGCGGTCAGCGGGCGCCCGGCGGGCACGGCGGCGAGCATGGCGGCCACGTCGGCCGGGTCGGCGACGTCGCCGGCGACGACGGTGACCTCGGCGCCGAGGGCGTTCAGGCGCTCGCGCAGCTCGGCGGCGGCGGGCGCGCCGGGGCCCTGCCTACTGCCGAGCACCAGCGACCGGATGCCGTGCCCGGTGACGAGCCGCTCGGCGACCAGCCCGCCGAGCAGGCCGGTGCCGCCGGTGATGAGCACGGTGCCGTCCGGGTCGAGCGGGCGGGGCAGGGTGAGGACGACCTTGCCGACGTGGCGGGCCTGGCTGAGGTGGCGGAACGCGTCCGGCGCCCGGCGGACGTCCCAGCTCGCGACCGGCAGCGGGCGCAGCTCGCCCCGGTCCAGCCGGTCGACCACGTCCAGGAGCAGCTCCTGAAGGCGCGGCACGCCCGCGTCGGCCGTCTCGAAGGCGCGGTAGTCCACGCCGGGGTGGCGGGCCGCGACCTCGCCCGGGTCGCGCCGGTCGGTCTTGCCCATCTCGACGAACCGGCCGCCGCGGGGCAGCAGCCGCAGGGAGGCATCGACGAAGTCGCCGGCGAGGGAGTTGAGCACCACGTCGACGCCGTGGCCGCCGGTGGCCGCGAGGAAGCGGTCCTCGAACTCCAGGGTCCGGGAGGACGCGATGTGGTCCTCGTCCAGGCCGAGCTCGCGCAGGACCGGCCACTTGTCGGGGCTCGCGGTGGCGTAGACCTCGGCGCCGCGGGCCTGGGCGAGGCCGATGGCGGCCATGCCCACGCCCCCGGCCCCGGCGTGCACGAGCACCGCCTCACCGGGTCGCAGGGCGGCGAGGTCGAACAGGCCGTAGGCGGCGGTCAGGAACACCACCGGGGTCGCGGCGGCGCGGGCCCAGTCCCAGCCGGGCGGGACGGGCACGAGCAGGCCGCGCTCGGTGACGGCGAGCGTGGCGAACGAGCCGTCGAAGACGCCCAGGACCCGGTCGCCGGGGTGCAGGTCGGGCACGCCGGCGCCGACCTCGGTGACGACGCCGGCCCCCTCGCCGCCGAGCAGGCCCGCGTCGCCCGGGTACATGCCGAGGGCGTTGAGCACGTCGCGGAAGTTGACGCCGGCGGCGCGCAGCGCGACCCGGACCTCGGTCGGGCCGAGGGGGGCCAGGCCGGGATCGTGCGGTACGAGGGCCAGGTTCTCGAGCGTTCCCCGGCCCAGCGAGTCCAGCCGCCAGGGTGCGGTGCCGGGCGGCGGGACCAGCTCGGGACCGGGCTCGGCGCGGGCGAGCCGCGGCGCGAACAGCTGAGCGCCGCGGACGGCCAGCTGGGGCTCCTGGGCCGCCAGCACGGTGTCGAGCAGGTCGCCGTCGAGCGCGTCGGGGCGGTCCAGATCGAGCAGGACGAACCGGTCCGGGTGCTCGGTCTGGGCCGAGCGCAGCAGCCCCCACACGGTGGCGAGGGCGGCGTCGACCGGCTCGCCGGCCCGGGTCGCCACGGCGTGCTCGGTCGCCACGACCAGCGTCGACGCGTCGGCCGCGGGGTCGTCCAGCCACTCCTGCACCCGGGCGAGGGCCGCGGCGGCCGCCAGCCGGGCCCGCGCGGGCGTGTCCGCCGCGGTGTCGGCCGCGATGTGCACGGTCGTCGCGGCGGCGCTCACCGCCGGCACCGCCGGGCGGGGCAGCGGCGTCCAGTCCACGACGAAGAGGGAGTCGGCGACGCCGGGCCCGCTGGTGCCGAGGGAGTCGGCGGCGGCCGGGCGCAGCGCGAGGGACGTCACCGCGGCGACCGGGGCACCGGCCTCGTCGGCGAGCTGGACGGACATCGCGTGCTCGCCGGCCGGGACCGCGCGGACCCGCACCGTGGTCGCGCCGGTGGCGTGCAGGGCGACGCCGCTCCACGCGAAGGGCAGCATGACCCGGCCGGGCTCGGCGCGGCCGACACCGGCGAAGGTGGCCGCGTGCAGCGCGGCGTCCAGCAGTGCCGGGTGCAGCCCGAACCCGGCGGCGGGCGCGTGCAGCTCCGCCTCGGCGAAGACCTCGTCGCCGCGGATCCACACGGCTCGCAGGCCCTGGAACGCCGGGCCGTACTCGTAGCCGGCCTCGGCCTGGCGCGGGTAGAACTGCTCGACGTCGGCCGGGCGGGCGCCGAGCGGCGGCCAGGTCGCGAGGTCGAAGCCGGGCGCGGGTGCGCTCGGGGCGAGCAGACCGGCGGCGTGGCGGGTCCACGGGGCGTCGGGCCGGGCGTCGGCGGGCCGGGAGTGGACGGACACGGGTCGCCGGCCGGTGTCGTCGGGGGCGGCCACGGCGACCTGCAGGCGCACGGCGGCGTCGCCGTCCAGCGTGAGGGGCGCCTCGACGACGAGCTCGTCCAGCGCGCCGAAGCCGAGTTCGTCGCCGGCCCGCACGGCCAGCTCCACGAACGCGGTCCCCGGCACCAGGGTCCGGCCGAGCACGACGTGGTCGGCGAGCCAGGGCTGCAGGCGGCGGGAGACGCGCCCGGTGAGCAGCAGGCCGTCGGTGCCCGCGACGGTGACCGACGCGGTCAGCAGCGGGTGGTCGAGGCCGGTGAGGCCCGCGGCGGCAACGTCGCCGGTCGCCCCCGAAGCGGTCGGCCAGTAGCGGCGGTGGTCGAACGCGTAGGTCGGCAGGTCCACGAGCCGGCCGGTCACGGGCCAGTCGATCCGCACGCCCCGCACGTGCAGGTCGGCGGCCGAGCGCAGCACCCGTTCGAGGCCGCCGTCGTCGCGCCGGAGCGTACCGGTGGCGACGGCGTCGTCGCGCCGGGCGGCCTCGGCGGTGTCGGCGATGGGCCGGGTCAGGACCGGGTGGGGGCTCGCCTCGACGAACACGCGGTAGCCCTGGTCCAGGAGGTCCTCGACGGAGCGGTGGAACTCCACGGGGCGGCGCAGGTTGCGGTACCAGTAGGCGGCGTCCAATGTGGACGTGTCGGCCCAGGCCGCCTCGACGGTGGAGTAGAACGCGAGCTCGGCCCGGCGGGGACGGACCCCGGCCAGGGCGTCGAGCAGGTCGGCCTCGATGCGTTCCACGGCCGGCGAGTGGGAGGCGTAGTCGACGGGGATGCGTCGGGCGCGCCCGTCGAAGCCGGCCAGCAGCTCCTCGACCGCCTCGGCCTCGCCGGCCACGACCACCGAGCCGGGGCCGTTGACGGCGGCGATTGCCAGCCGGCCGTCCCAGGCGACCAGGTGGGCCCGGACCTCGTCGGCGGGCATCGGCAGCGAGACCATGCCGCCGCCCCCGGCCAGCGCGGCCAGCGCCCGGCTGCGGCGGGCGACGACCATCGCGGCGTCTTCGAGCGTGAGGGCGCCGGCGACGCACGCGGCGGCGATCTCGCCCTGGGAGTGGCCGATCACGGCCGCGGGTTCGACGCCGAGCGACCGCCACACCTCGACGAGGGACACCATCATCGCGAACAGCGCGGGCTGGACGACGTCGACCCGCTCCAGGAGGCCGGGCTCGGCGCGGCCCCGGACCACGTCGTCGAGGGACCACTCGACGTGCGGGGCGAGCGCGGCGGCGCACTGGGCCATCCGCTCGGCGAAGACCGGCGAGGTGTCGAGCAGCTCGGCGGCCATGCCGGTCCACTGCGAGCCCTGCCCGGGGAAGACGAAGACAGCGCCCCGGGCGGGCGGTTCGGCGCGGCCGAGCGCGACGGCGGCGGACGGGGTGCCGTCGGCGAGGGAGGCCAGGCCGGCCATCAGGTCGCCGCCGACGATGGTGGCCCGGTGCTCCAGCGCCGCCCGGCCCAGCAGGGTGTGCGCGATGTCGCGGGGGTGCAGGTCCGGCTCGGCGCCGAGCCGCGCGTGCAGCCGCCGGGCCTGCGCGGCAAGGCCGTCCGGGGTGCGCGCCGACAGCGTCCACGGCACCGGCGTCCCAGCCTCGGGCTCCGCGGCGGGCTCCTCCGGGGGCTCCGGGGCGGGGACGTGCTCGATGATGACGTGGGCGTTGGTGCCGCTGATGCCGAACGAGGAGACCCCGGCCCGGCGGGGGCCGGTGGAGGGCCATGGCCGGGCCTCGGCCGCCAGCTCGACCGCGCCGGCCGACCAGTCGACGTGCGAGGTCGGCGTGTCCGCGTGCAGGGTCGCCGGGACGATCCCCGCCCGCATGGCCAGGACCATCTTCATGACGCCCGCGATCCCGGCGGCGGCCTGGGTGTGCCCGATGTTGGACTTGACCGAGCCGAGCAGCACGGGGGCCGGGCGCTCCTGGCCGTAGGTGGCGATGAGCGCCTGCGCCTCGATCGGGTCGCCCAGCGGCGTGCCGGTGCCGTGCGCCTCGACCGCGTCCACGTCGGCCGGGGCCAGCCCGGCGCTCGCGAGGGCCTGGCGGATGACGCGCTCCTGGGACGGGCCGTTCGGGGCGGTGAGCCCGTTCGAGGCGCCGTCGGAGTTGACCGCCGAGCCGCGCACGACGGCGAGCACCGGGTGCCCGAGCCGGCGCGCCTCGGAGAGCCGTTCGAGCACGACGAGCCCGGCGCCCTCGGCCATCCCGAACCCGTCGGCGGCGTCGGAGAAGGCCCGGCACCGCCCGTCCGGCGACAGGCCCCGCTGGCGGCTGAAGCCCACCAGCCCGGACGGGCTCGACATGAACGAGACCCCGCCGGCCAAAGCGAGCTCGCACTCCCCCAGCCGCAGCGACTGGGCGGCGAGGTGCAGCGCGACGAGCGACGACGAGCACGCGGTGTCGACGGTGACGGCCGGGCCCTCGAGCCCGAGCGCGTAGGCGACGCGGCCGGACAGCACGCTGCCGGACGAGCCCGTGAGCAGGTGCCCGTCGTCGGCCTCGTCGCCGCCCGCGGCCTGGGCCGCGTAGTCCTGCCCGTGCGTGCCGACGAAGACGCCGGTGCGGCTCGCGGCCAGCGCGGTCGCGTCGAGCCCGGCGCGTTCCAGGGCCTCCCAGGCGACCTCGAGCAGGTGGCGCTGCTGCGGGTCCATGGCGATCGCCTCGCGCGGGCTGATGCCGAAGAAGCCGGCGTCGAAGTCGGCGACCCCGTCCAGGAACCCGCCGGAGCGCACGTAGGTCCGCCCGGCCACGCCCGGCTCGGGGTCGAAGATGGCGTCGAGGTCCCAACCCCGGTCGGCGGGGACGGGCCCGATGGCGTCCCCGCCCGCGGCGACCAGATCCCACAGCTGCTCGGGCGAGCCGACGCCGCCGGGGAAGCGGCAGGCCATGGCCACGATCGCGATCGGTTCGCCGGTCGCCGCCCGGGGCGCGTCGGGCGCCACCGTCGGGGCGGCGTCGCCGAGGAGCCGGTGGCGCAGGTGCCCGGCGAGCAGCAGCGGGGTCGGGTGGTTGAAGATCGTGGTGCCGGGCAGCCGCAGGCCGGTGCCGGCGCTGAGCCGCTGGCCGAGCTCGACCGCCATGAGCGAGTCGAAGCCGGCGTCCTTGAACGCGCGGGCGGGGACGATCCGGTCGGGTCCGGCGTGGCCCAGTACGACGGCGGCGTTGGTCCGGACGAGGTCGAGCAGCAGGGCGGTGCCCTCGTCCGGGTCCATGGCCCGGAGCTTCTCCACCAGCGGATCGTCGTGCCGCACGGCCGGGGCGAGCTCGCGCAGCAGGGCCGCCCCGGGGTCGAGGGCGGCGTGGTCGAGGTCCATGGCGATGACGTGCGGCCGGTCGGCGCGCAGGGCGGCGTCGAGCAGGTGCAGGCCGGCCGCGTCGCTCAGGGCTCGGGTGCCGGCGCGGGCGGCGCGGGCCACGTCGACGTCGCGCAGGCGGCCGCCCATCCCGGCCGCCTGCGCCCACAGCCCCCAGGCGATGGTGGTGGCCGGGAGCCCGACGGCGCGGCGGTGCGCGGCGAGGGCGTCGAGGAACGTGTTCGCGGCGGCGTAGTTGCCCTGGCCGGGGCCGCCGAGGGTGGAGGACGCGGACGAGAACAGCACGAACGCGGCCAGGTCGAGGCCGGCGGTCAGCTCGTGCAGGTGCCAGGCGCCGTCGACCTTCGGGCGCAGTACCGGGTCCCAGCGCTCGTCGCCGAGGTTGGCCACGACGGCGTCGTCGACCACCCCGGCGGCATGCACGACGGCGACGAGCCGGTCGCGGACCGGCTCGATCGCGGCCGCGAGGGTCGCCCGGTCGGCCACGTCGCCGGCGACCACGCGGACCCGCACGCCCGTGTCGATCAGGTCCTGCACCCAGGGCTCGGTGGTGCCGCGGCGGGACACCAGAACCAGCTCGGCGACGCCGTACCCGGCGGCGAGGTGCGCGGCGACGAGCCGGCCGAGGCCGCCGGTGCCGCCGGTGACGAGCACGGCGCCGCCCGCGAGCTTCGGGGCGTGGCCGCCGGTGCCGCTCAGGGGGCGCAGGCGGGCGGCGAGCAGCCGCCCGTCGCGGACGGCCAGCCAGGGTTCGTCCGCGGGCAGCTCCGGGTCCGTGCCGGCCTCGAGGAGCCCGAACCGGCCCGGGTGCTCGGCCTGGGCGCAGTGCACCAGGCCCGGGACCGTGGCCTGGGCGGGGTCGGCCGGGTCGACGGCGATCACCAGGCGACCGTGGTCGTGGTCGGTGAGCCACCGCTGGATCGACGCGAGCACCCGGCGGCCGGTCTCGCGCGCCCGCTGCGGCAGCGGGCCGTCCGCGGCGGACTCGGCCCGCAGGAGCGTCGCCGGCTCGGTGCCGGGTGGCACCGGCGCCCAGCCGATCTCGTAGAGCCCGCCCCGGCGCTCGGCCGGGCCGGTCTCCGGCAGCCAGAACCGGGTGCGCTGGAACGCGTAGGTCGGCAGTGGCACCCGCCGGCCGCGGCCCTCGTGGAGCGCGGCCCAGTCGACGGGAACCCCGCGCACGTGCAGCCGGCCGAGCGCGGCGAGCAGGTCGGCCACCTCGGTGCCGCCGTCGCGCAGCGCGGCCACGAAGCCGAGGTCGCCGGCGTCGCAGTCGGGGCCGAGGGCGGTGAGCACGCCGCCGGGGCCGACCTCGAGGACGGTGGTGACGCCGAGCCCGGGCAGCGCGCGGACGCCGTCGAGGAAGCGGACCGCCTCGCGGGCGTGCCGGGACCAGTACCGCGGGTCCGCGAGCAGCCCCGCGTCGGCCACGGCGCCGGTCACGTTGGACACCAGCGCCAGCTCGGCGGGGCGCACGGTGAGCCCGGCCGCGACCTCGGCGAGCGCGTCGAGCATCGGGTCCATGCGGGCCGAGTGGAACGCGTGCGACACCTGCAGCCGCCGGGTCCGCCGCCCCTCGGCCCGCAGCCGGGTGGCCACGGCGAGCACGGCGTCCTCGTCGCCGGAGATGACCGTCGCCCGCGGCCCGTTGAGCGCGGCGATGCTCACCCGCTCGGAGAGCAGCGGGGCGACCTCGTCCTCGGCCGCCTCGACGGCGACCATCGCGCCGCCGGCGGGCAGGGCCTGCATGAGCCGGCCGCGGGCGGTGACCAGGCGGGCCGCGTCCGGCAGCGAGAGGATCCCGGCGGCGTGGGCGGCGGCGAGCTCGCCGACGGAGTGCCCGCCGACGACGTCCGGCGTCACGCCCCACGATGCCAGGAGCCGGAACAGGGCGACCTCGAGCGCGAAGAGCCCGGCCTGGGTGAACTCGGTCTGGTCGAGCAGCGAGCCGTCGCGGACGACGTCGGCGAGGCGCGGGTCGAGCAGCGCGCAGGCCTCGTCGAAGGCGGCGGCGTACACCGGGAAGCGCTCGTACAGCTCGCGGCCCATCCCGGCGCGCTGGCTGCCCTGGCCGGTGAAGAGCACGGCGAGGCGGCCCGGCTCGGCGGCGCCGGTGAGCAGCCCGGGCGCGGGCCGGTCGGCGGCGAGCGCGGCGAGACCGTCCCGGTCGCCACCGGCCACGACGGCCCGGTGGGTGAGCGCGGCCCGGGTGGTGGCCAGGGAGAAGCCGATGTCGGCGGCGGGCTGGTCGTCCGCCCAGGCGAGCAGCCGGCCGGCCTGGGCGCGCAGCCCCTCGGGCGAGGCGGCGGAGAGCAGCCAGGGCAGGAGGTCGGCGGAGGGTTCGGCGGGCGGCGCGGGAGCCGGGTCCGGGGGCGACTCGAGGATCACGTGGGCGTTGGTGCCGCTGACGCCGAACGAGGAGACGGCGGCGCGGCGCGGGCGGCCGGCGTCGGGCCACTCGCGGGCCTCGGTCAGCAGCCGTACCGCCCCGGCCGACCAGTCGACCTCGCGGGTCGGCTCGTCCACGTGGATCGTGCGCGGCAGCACGCCGTGGCGCATGGCGAGGACCATCTTGATGACGCCGGCGGCCCCGGCCGCGGCCTGGACGTGGCCGATGTTGGACTTCAGCGAGCCGAGCCACAAGGGAGTGTCCCGGCCCTGGCCGTAGGTGGCGATGAGCGCCTGGGCCTCGATCGGGTCGCCGAGGCGGGTGCCGGTGCCGTGCGCCTCGACGGCGTCGACGTCGGCCGCGGTGAGCCCGGCGCCGGCCAGGGCGCGGCGGATCACCCGCTGCTGCGCGGGGCCGCTCGGGGCGGTGAGGCCGTTGGAGGCGCCGTCCTGGTTGATCGCCGAGCCGCGCAGCACCGCGAGCACGGGATGGCCGAGCCGCTGGGCGTCGGACAGGCGCTCCAGGAGCAGCACGGCGACGCCCTCCGACCAGGCCGTACCGTCGGCGCCCTGAGCGAACGCCTTGCAGCGCCCGTCCGGGGACAGGCCACGCTGCCGGGAGAACTCGACGAAGACCTGCGGGCTCGCCATCACCGCGACCCCGCCGGCCAGCGCCAGCGAGCACTCGCCGGCCCGCAGCGCCTGCGCGGCCAGGTGCAGGGACACCAGCGACGACGAGCACGCGGTGTCGACGCTGATCGCCGGGCCCTCCAGGCCGAGGGCGTAGGCGACCCGCCCGGAGGCGACGCTGCCCGCGGTGCCGGTGCCGAGGTACCCCTCCAGCTCCCCCGCCTCGACCCCCGTGGCGTAGTCGTGGTGCATGACGCCGAAGAAGACGCCGGTCGGGCTGCCCCGCAGCGCCCCCGGGTCGAGCCCGGCCCGCTCGACCGTCTCCCACGACGTCTCCAGCAGCAGCCGCTGCTGCGGGTCCATGGCGAGGGCCTCGCGCGGCGAGATGCCGAAGAACTCCGCGTCGAAGTCGGCGACGTCGTAGAGGAATCCGCCGAGCTGGGTCGCGCTCGCCCCGTCGCGCAGGCGCGCCAGGTCCCAGCCGCGGTCCGCCGGGAACTCGCCGATGGCGTCGCCGCCGCGCGCGACCAGGTCCCACAGCTCGTCCGGGCTGCTCACCCCGCCGGGCAGCCGGCAGCCCATGGCCACGATGGCCACCGGCTCGCCGGCGGCGGCGGGGGCGGGGTCGTCGGCGGCGGGCGCGGGCGACGAGCCCAGGAGCAGCCCGGCCAGGTGCTCGGCGAGCAGCGCCGGCGTCGGGTAGTCGAAGGCCAGGGTCGACGGCAGCGCGAGGCCGGTCTCGGCGCGAATCCGGTCGCGCAGCTGGACGACCTGCAGGGAGGTGAAGCCGAGCGCCTTGAAAGGGCGGTCGGCATCAGTACCGTGTGCAGCCGGCAGCACCGCGTCCGCGCACGCGTGCACGAGCTGCCGCAGGGTGTGCCGGCGCTGGACGGCGGGCTGCCCGCGCAGCCGGTCCCGCAGCGCGTCGCCGTCGCCGCTGCGGGGCCGGGGGACGCCGGCCGGGCCGCGCCGGAGCAGGGCCGCCGCCGGGCCGGTCGGAGTCGCGCCGGTCGGCCACGCGGTGGCGGCCGTCGCGCCGGTGAGCAGCGCGGCGTCGAACAGTGCGCGGCCCTCCCGGGTGGACGG
This sequence comes from Dactylosporangium sp. NPDC000244, assembly GCF_040300725.1. Classification (NCBI taxonomy): domain Bacteria; kingdom Bacillati; phylum Actinomycetota; class Actinomycetes; order Micromonosporales; family Micromonosporaceae; genus Dactylosporangium; species Dactylosporangium sp. NPDC000244. The sequence goes on along the minus strand of NZ_JBEPEH010000006.1, from coordinate 307,391 downwards.
GTCGCCGGCGAGGGCGAGCCCGTTGGGGTGCCGCGCGGCGATCCCGCGCGCGTAGGCCTCGGCCGCGACCAGATCCGTGTCCGCGGCCGATCCCCGGAGGCCGGCGAGCGAGGTGAGCACGATGAGCCGGCTCTCGGCGGGGACGTCGCGCGCGGTCGCGGCGATGCGCCAGGCCTCGTCCGCGTCGCCGCCGACGGCCACGACGACGGTCGGGACGGTCCCGTCCAGTGCGTAGGCCTGCTCGAGGTGGCCGGACAACGCCGTGCCGACGCCGATGACCCGCACCGGGCCCAGCGGTGCTGAGGCCGCCTCGATCGAGCGGGCCGGGACCAGGCGGGGGGCGCGGCGGACGCCCCCGCGCACCGCGACCTGCGGCTCGTCGTCCACGATCAGCGGGGCCGGGTCGGTGCCGGGTTCGAGGTCGAGCAGCCGCAGCCGGTCGGGGTGCTCGGCCTGCAGGAGGCGCAGCCAGCTCCAGGCGGGCGCGTACACGGGGTCGTGGATCGGCTCGCCGGGCACCGCGGACACCGCCCCGTGGGTGACGATGACGAGGCGTTCGGCCGCGAGCCGGTGCTCGACGTGGGCGCGCAGGGCGGCGTTGGCCGCGCGGACGTGCTCGGGGGTGGGCGGGGCGCCCGCGCCGTCGGCGAGCACCACGGTCCACTGTGTACTCTCGCCCGGACGGGCCGGGCCGAGCTCGGTCCAGGAGTCGAGCAGGAGCCGGTCGTGCTGGCCTCCGGCGACGGCGAGCAGGCGCGCGGGGCGGTCGAGCAGGGCCAGCCGGGTCACCTTGCCCGAGGCCGTGCGCGGGACGGCCGCGATGGCGTAGAGCTCCTCGGGCACCTTGAAGTACGACAGGCGCTCGCGGGCGGCGGCGAGCAGCGCGGCGGGGTCGACGCCCTCGGGGCCGGGCACCACGAACGCGACCGGAACCTCGCCGAGGGCCTCGTGCGGCCGGCCGGTCGCGGCGACGTCGGCGACGCCGGGCACGCCCCGCAGGGCCTCCTCGATCTCGGCCGGGTGGATGTTCTCCCCGCCGCGGATGATGAGCTCGCGCAGCCGGCCGGCGACGGTGAGGTGGCCGGCCTCGTCGCGGCGGGCGAGGTCGCCGGTGTGGTACCACCCGTCGCGCAGCGCCGCCGCGGTCGCCTCGGGCTGGTTGTGGTAGCCGAGCATGACGCTCGGGCCGCGGACCCAGACCTCGCCCTCGACCCCGGCGGGCACGTCATCGCCGGTCTCGGGGTCGACCAGCCGCACCTCGACGCCGGGCACGGGCAGGCCGCAGGAGCCCTCGACCCGCGGGCCGGTGGGCCGGTTGACGGCGATCGAGCCGCACGTCTCGGTGCTGCCGTACGCGTCCAGCAGCGGCACCCCGAACGTCTCGTCGAAGGCGCGGCGCAGCGCGGCCGTGGTGATGGCCCCGCCGACGAGGCACATGCGCAGGTCGGGCGCGACGAAGCCGGACTCCCGGGCCGCCTCGACGAGGTAGTGGTAGAGCGTGGGCACGCCGGCGAGGAAGGTCGCGGCGTCCTCGCGGACCGCGGCGAGGACGTCGTCGGCGGAGAGCCCGTCGACGATCCGGGCGGTGGCCCCGACCGCGGTGACGCTGAGCACGCAGGCGATGTGCGAGAGGCTGTGGAACAGCGGTAGCGGCCACACCACGCGGTCGTCGGCCGACAGGCCCGGGATCGGCACGTAGCAGGCCGCGACCGAGTACAGGCAGCTCGCCTGCGTGGAGAGCACGCCCTTGGGGCGCCCGGTGGTGCCGGAGGTGTAGAGCATCCAGGCCGGCTCGTCGAGCGCGAGGTCGTCCGGCGGGGGCGCCGCGGGCTCGGTCGTGGCCAGCGCCTCGAAGTCCTCCCCCACGAGCACGATCCGGCGGTCGCCCGCGACCCGGCGCACCTGGTCCACGCGGGCCTCGTCGGTGATGACGAGCACCGCGCCGGAGTCTTCGAGGAGGTACTCGAGCTCCGAGTCGGTCGAGCGCGGGTTCAGCGGCACCCCGATCGCCGCGGCCCGCACGAGCGCGAGGTAGCTCTCCACCGTCTCGACCCGGTTGCCGAGGTAGATGACGGCTCGGTCGCCGCGCCCCAGCCCGAGGGCGGCGAGGTTCCCGGCGAGCGAGTGGGTCCGCCGCTCCAGCTCGCCGTAGGTGACGGCGCGGCGGGCGTCGCGGAACGCGGCCTTGGCCCCGAAGCGGCGGCCGTGCTCGCGCAGCAGTTCGGTGATCGGCCGGATCAACTCGGTTCGCAGCAAGTTCACCACATCCGTTGGTCGGGCCGGGCCGGGCCGTTCACAGTCTTGGTTCGCGGGCGGGGGGCCGGTACCCCTGCCGACCCCTAGCCGCGCCCGAGACTTTTGGGGATCTCCTGGCCACGGGCGGCGGGTTAGGGTCGGGCATCACGCTGGGACGACCCGAGGGCGGCCGCGGATGGCGCGAAGCTGGTGGTACGCCCGACTGTTGCGTCCGGCGGGCGGCGACGACGAGGCGTTGCTGGAGCTGATCCCGGACACCGTGGCCAGGCTGCGGGAGGCCGATCCCGGCGCCCACTGGTCCTACCGGCGCGAGGCCTTCGGCTTCGAGCTGCGCTTCCACTGCGGCGCGCGAGCCGCCCGGCGCCTCGGCCTGAGCGTCGCGCCCGTTGCCGCGGCCGATGGGCCGGCGCATCCGGAGCTGTCCACCATCGCCAGCGACCTCGCGCTCGCGCTGGCCCGCCGCGGCGAGCTCTCCGCCGACACGGCGCTGCCGATGGCCGTGCGCCACCTGCGGGCGGCCGCGGGGCTGATCGCGCCCGGCGAGCGGCGCCCGTTCCTCTTCGAATGCTGGCGGTACTGGTCGGCGAGCCTCGGCTCCGGGGTGCGGCTCAAGCTCATGGCGCTCGCCGAGCAGCCGGTGCCGGAGCCCTGCGCGGACGACTCCTGGGCCGAGTACCACCGGGCGCTCGCCGGGCTCGGCGAGGTGACCGGGCCCATGAAGTACACCCTCTTCCGCCTCGCCGACGGCACCCTCAACCGGCTGGGCGTCCCGCGCGCCGACCAGGCGCTGGCGGCCCTCGTGGTGCGGAGGCTCCCGTGACGATCCGGACCGTCACCGTCGAACTCGGTGCGCGAAGCTACGACGTCCACATCGGACCGGGCGCCCGGCACCGGCTCGCGGGCGTGCTCGCCGCGATCGGCGCCCGCCGGGTCGCCGTCGTCTCCGCCCGCCCGCCCGAGCTGGTGCCCGAGACGGGGCTGCCGACGCATGTCATGGCCGCCCGCGACGGCGAGCCGGACAAGACCCTCGCGCAGGTCGAGCGGCTCTGCCGGGAGTTCGCCGGCTTCGGCCTGACCCGCTCCGACGCCGTGGTGTCGGTCGGCGGCGGCACCACCACCGACACCGTCGGGCTCGCCGCGGCGCTCTACCACCGCGGCGTCGCCGTCGTGCACCTGCCGACCACGCTGCTGGCGCAGGTCGACGCGAGCGTCGGCGGCAAGACGGCGGTGAACCTGCCCGAGGGCAAGAACCTCGTGGGGGCCTACTGGCAGCCGAGCGCGGTGCTGTGCGACACCGACTTCCTGGCGACGCTGCCGGCCCGCGAGTGGGTCAACGGCTACGGCGAGATCGCGCGCTGCCACTTCATCGGCGCCGGCGACCTGCGCGGGCTCGAGGTCGTCGAGCAGATCGCCGCCAGCGTCGGGCTGAAGGCGTCGGTCGTCGCGGCCGACGAGCGCGACGGCGGGCTGCGGCACATCCTCAACTACGGGCACACGCTCGGCCACGCCCTGGAGCTCACGACCGGCTTCGCGCTGCGCCACGGCGAGGCGGTCGGCGTCGGCACCGTCTTCGCCGGGCGCCTCGCCGGGCACCTGGGCCGCATCGGCCCGGACCGGGTCGCGGAGCACGAGGCGGTCGTCGCGAGCTACGGGCTGCAGACCGGCCTGCCGGACGGTGCCGACGCGGACGCGCTCATCGCGGTCATGCGGTCCGACAAGAAGGCCACGTCCGTTTCGAAGAGTGGGCTGACCTTCGTGCTGGACGGCCCCGGCGGCGTCGAGCTGGTGCGCGACGTGCCGGAGCCGGCCGTGCGAGCGGCGCTGGCCGCGATGCCCCGGGCGGCCTACCAGCCGCAGTAGGTCAGCAGGTCCTTGGGCTTGTACAGCACCGCGTCGGGCGCGGCGGCCAGCAGCTCCGCCTCGTCGCTCTCGCCCCACAGCGCGGCGATCGCGGCGACGTTCGCGCCCCGGGCGCTGCTGATGTCGGTGACCGCGTCGCCGACCATGACCGCGTGCGCGGCCGGGACGTCGAGCAGGGCCAGGGCATGCAGCACGATGTCGGGGGCCGGTTTCGGGTTGGCCACCTCGTCCGAGCCGATCACGTGGTCGAACAGGTGCAGCACGCCGAGCTGCTCCAGCAGGGAGCGGGCGCGCTCGCCGCTCTTGCCGGTCGCGATCGCGGTGCCGAGGCCGCGCTCGCGCAGCTCCTGCACCACCTCCTCGACGCCGTCGAAGAGCGGCACGCGGTGCGCGAGCCGGTAGCTCTCGCGCACGAACGGCTCCTGCATGGCCAGCGGCAGGCCCATGATGCGCATGATGTCGGGGAAGTAGCGGCCCAGGTGCTTGTTGTACTCGGCGAACGGGGCCGGGCCGGGGCCGACGACCTCGGCGTAGGCGACGGTGAACGCCTCGCGCATGACCTCGGTGCTGTCGACCAGCACCCCGTCGAGGTCGAAGACGACGGCACGGATCTCGGGACTGTTCAGCATCAGGCCACCACCATCATCGGCCGGCGGCGACCGGCGCCGGCGTCTGCATCAGCGTGCGGACCACCCCGGCCGAGGCGTAGATGCGCTCGATCGCGGCGATGGTCCTCGTCGTCTCGTCGATCGCACGACCACGGTTGCCCGGATCGGCCAGAAGCGCGGGCAGCGCGGCCAGCTGCCGGTCGTATTCGGTGCCGATCGGCTCGGCGGGCAGGGCCACCGGCGCCGCCTCGCCCGCGCGCAGGCAGGTGAGCTCGGAGTCGCCGGCCCGGTTCGGGCTGAACCCGAAGGTGCAGCGCAGGGTCGCGGTGCCGGCGCTGCCCTCGACCTTGACGACCGTGCCGTCCAGCGCCTCGTGCGAGCCCCAGCTCACCCGCAGCGACACCGACACGCCGTCGCCGTTGACCAGGAAGCCGCGCGCGGTGTCCTCGACGTCGCCGGGGGGCGTCGCCGCGCCGGGGGCGTCGCCGCGCCAGCCGGCGTTCCAGGTGCCCGAGGCGATGAAGTCGTCGGAGACGGTGCCGATGACCTGCACGAAGTCGGTGCCGCCGATGAGCGGGCCGACGACGTCGAACAGGTGCCAGCCGAGGTCGACGAGGGCGCCGCCGCCGGCCAGGCCGCGATCGGTGAACCAGCCGCCGGCGCCGGGGATGCCCCGGGCCCGGACCCAGGCGATGTCCACGTGCCGGATGCGGCCGAGCGAGCCCGCGAGACCGTGCAGCGCCTGGATGTCGGCGCGGTACCGCGCGGCGCTGCCCGCGAGCAGGACGGCCCCGCCGGCTTGTTCGGCCGTGGCGAGCCGCTGCGCCTCCGCGCTGGTGAGGCAGACGGGCTTCTCCAGGAAGACCGGGATCCCCTTGCGGAGCACCGCGCACGCCACGTCGCAGTGCAGATGGTTCGGTACCGCCACCACCGCCAGATCCACAAGCGCCGTGTCGAGCTCCTCGACGGTCGCGAACCCCGAGGCCGCCGGGTGGGCCTCGACGGCGGCGGCACGGGCCCCCGGGTCGGGGTCGACCACCGCCGTCACCGCGTAGGCCGGATCGGCGGCCAGCCGCGGTAGCCAGATGGACCGTCCGGCCCACCCGAGACCGATTACCGCCGTGCGCACCGGTCGGTGACCCGCACCCACGGCGGAGCCGGGCGTCACGCTCCGGCCAGGGTCTGCGCCACGATGGTGGCGATGTCCCGCATCTGCTGCTCGGTGCCGAGCAGGGTGCGGTGGTGCAGCCAGATGCTCTCGGCCGTGAGGGCCTCGCTGACCGGGCACCGCTTCGCGATCGCGTCCACGGACTCGTCGGGCGCCCCGGTCTCCCAGAAGCCGTCGGTGCGGTAGATGGCGCGGAAGCCGACGAACGCGGGCAGGCCGCGCTCGATGAGCCGGTCGACGATCGCGTTGCGCTTGTCCTCGGCGACACCCGGGAGCTGGAACATGGCCATGTAGTGGGAGTTGCGGTCGCAGCGCTCGTCGCGGCCCTGCGGCAGCACGCCCGGGATCTCGGCGAGCAGCGAGGTCAGCAGGCGGCCCCGCGCCTCACGGACGTCCGTCTGCGCCTCGATCCGGGAGAGCTGGGCGCGCAGCACGCTCGCGCTGAACTCGTTCATGCGGTAGTTCGAGCCGGAGGTCTGGTGGAAGTACCGGCGGTCGGTGCGCGGGCGGCCGCAGCTGTGCCGCAGGAAGCCGCGCTCGTGCAGCTCGGCGTCGGGGAAGAGCACCAGCCCGCCCTCGCCGGCGGTCATGAGCTTGCCGTTCTGGAAGCTGAACGTGGCGATCGAGCCGAACTCGCCGACGCGCTTGCCGTTCCAGCGCGCGCCCTGCGCGTGAGCGGCGTCCTGCAGCATCGTGATGCCGGCGTCGGCGCAGAGCTTGGCCAGCGCGTCCATGTCGGACATGTGCCCGGCCATGTGCACGGGCATGATGGCGCGGGTGCGCGGGGTGATCGCGGCCTCCGCGGCGGCCACGTCGATGCAGTAGGTCCGCGGGTCGACGTCGACCGGGACGGCCACGGCGCCGAGGCGCTGCACCGCCTGGGACGAGGAGATGAACGTGAACGCCGGGACGATGACCTCGTCGCCCGGGCCGATGCCGAGCACCTCGACGGCCAGCTCGAGGGCGTGGGTGCCGTTGGTCACCGCGAGGGCGTACGGGCTGCCGTGGTACTCCCCGAACTCGCGCTCGAAGGAGTCGACCTCCTGGCCCATCATGCGCCACCACTGGCCCTGTTCCAGGGCGCGGATGAGGCCGGTGCGCTCGGCGTCGTCGTACTGGGGCCACGGCGGGAAATCGGGCGCCTGTGGGGAGAGATCCGTCATCGTCCTACTCCGAATTCGTGTGTTTCCGGAACCGAGTCGATACCCACGAGGAGCCCGGGCCGCGGGGGCGGATGGGTATGTCCGCGACCGCGCGAATGGGACGCTACCTGCTCAGACGGCCCGTGGGCTGCCCTTAGAGCGGCCCCTAGGCACCCCTCAACGAGGGTCCGTCCTTAGTGGACTGTCACCGTGTCCAGGCGGAAGAATGCGCGGTACCCGTCCAGCTGGCCCTCCAGCATGTGGCGCCCGTAGTGGATCGGGTAGCCGCGGGCGGCCGCGGCGCGCAGCAGTGCCGTGTCGGCCGGCTTCATGATGATGTCGGCCACCAGCCCGCCCGGCCGCAGCGACTCGGGCGCGAACGGCAGCGGGTCGTCCTCGCGCAGGCCCAGCGGGGTCGCGTTGACGGCGATGTCGGCGTCGCCGAGCGCGGGCTCGGCGGTGGCGACGGCGATGCCCGGGCGGTGGCGCTCGAGGCGGTCCACGAGGTCTTCGCGGCGGTCGGCGTCGACGTCGTGGACGGCGAGGCGCCCGACGCCGGCGTCCAGCAGCGCGACCCCGATGGCCGCGCCGGCCCCACCGGCCCCGACCAGGGTCACGGTGCGCCCGGCGGGCTCGTGCCCGGCGTGGCGCAGGCCGGCGACGAAGCCGGTGCCGTCGAAGTTCTCGGCCAGCCACGATCCGTCCGGCTCGCGGCGCAGCGCGTTGGCGCTGCCGGCCGCGGCGACCGTCGGGCTGACGCGGTCGGCGAGCCCGCAGACGGCGACCTTGTGCGGCACGGTCACCAGCAGCCCGTCGAGGTTCACGATGCGCCGCAGCCCCGCGACCGTCTCGGCGAGCCGGTCGGGCCGCACGTGCATCGGGACCAGCACCGCGTTGCGGCCGAGCTCGGCGAAGAGGGTGTTGAGCAGCCGCGGCGCCTGCACCTGCGCGATGGGGTCGCCGAGCACGCCGAACACGCGGGTCGAGCCGTCGACCGTCATCGGTCGCGGCCCACGACGTCCCAGCGCTGGCCGTAGGCGTCGCGCAGCAGGCCGCCCGGGCCCGTGGCGTGGCCGGTTGGCTCGGCCAGACCGCCGGCGGCGAGCGCGCGGGCGTAGGCCGCGTCGGGCTCGGCGTATTCCAGAACCGCGTATTCCGAAACCGCCGGCTCGGACGCCGATGCGGCTCGGCCGGGGTCCTGTTTGAGCAGCAGGTGGTACGGGCCGAGAACCATCTCGGCCGCGAGCACCGACCCGTCGAGCAGGCATTCGCGCCACAGCTCCGCCGCGTCGAATGCCTGACGGTAGAACGCAACGGCCTCGTCGCCGTTCGGAACCACGATCTCCCGGTCGGCGGGGCCCGGGTGCTCGCTCATGTCGTGCGCCATCACTACACCTGATTCGTCCTACTCGGCCATCCGCGTGCGGCCGGTCCAGCGGAACACGACGGGCGCGCCGCCGACCCCGGTGTCGGGTACGCGCTCGAAATGCTCGTGGCCGCCGTAGTACGACACCTTGATCTTCTCCTCGTGCGACTGCACGCGCTGGGCGCGCAGCTCGACGGGCATGCCGACGGGGCCGCCTTCGAGCATCGCCTCGATGAGTTCGTGGGCGTCGAGATGGGTAGTGGGTTGGGTGTTCTGGCTCATAGGTCAGCCTCCGCCGGGATCGAGGTGCTGCCGGGATTCGAGGTGCTGTCGCCTTGCCTGGAAACGACTCTAGGACCCGGCTGTGACATAGCCCACCCCTGAGGCGCACCCCTATTGCCACCCGCACTGACGGATTAGGGGCGTCGGCCGGGCCCCGGAACAGGAAACAATCTTGGCCGTGTCGGTCAGCGTCGTGATCCCGAGCACCCTTGAACGCAAGGTGGTGGGCGAGTGCGTCGCCGCCGCCCTCGACTCCGCCGCCCGGCTCGGCCCCGATGCCGAGGTGCTGCTGGTGGCCAACCGCGTGCCTCCCGGCGTCACGTACGAGGGCCCGGCGAGCCCCGCCCTGCGCGTGCTGCACTCCGATCCGCCGGGCGTCTCCCGCGCCCGCAACACCGGCGTCGCGGCGGCCCGGCACGACACCGTCCTCTTCGTGGACGACGACCTGATCGTGCCCGAGTCCTGGTGCGCCGACATGCACCAGGCGCTCAAGGCCGGGCCCGTGGCGGTCAGCGGGCCGGTGCGGCTGGCGGTGCTCGGCCCGATCACCGCGTTCATGGACCACCAGCGGTTCTACGACGCCTCCCCCCTCGACGGGCACAGCGGCGGGCTGCTGGTCACCGCGAACGCCGGCTACCGCCGCGACATGGCCCCGCCCGGCGCGCCGTTCGACGTCGAGCAGCACCCGAACGCGGGCGAGGACACCGACCTCGCCCTGCGGCTGCGCGCGGCGGGCGGCCGGATCGGCTGGCTCGACAGCTGGGCCACGCCCCTGCACTACGTGGACGAGGACGTGTCGGCGCTGGCCGGCCGGGCGCTGCGGGACGGCCGCAGCTGTGCGCGGCTGCACTTCCGCTACGGGCTGGAGGCGCGGGCGCAGTTCCTGCCGTCGCCGTGGCGGGTCTACTCCGCGGCGCTGGCCGGGCGGCCCGACTGGTACCGCCAGTTCGCCGAGCTGGACTCGGTGCCGGTCCGCGGCGCGTTCGCCACGATGGCGTTCATCTACTCGACCTGCCTGCACGCGGGCTACCTGCAGGAGACCGGGCAGCTGCTCGGGCATCCGCTGCTGGAGGTGGACGCCGAGCCGCTACTGGCCGAGCTCGACGGGCTCATCGCGGCGGCGATCCCGGACGGGCCGGCGTGGAGCGCCCTGGCCGCGCGGCTCACGCCGGAGCCGCGACCGGACATCGCCCATCTCGTGCCCCTGGCCGCGATCGCGGCCGCGTTCCAGCGTCACGCCCCGCGCACCGGTGTGCCGCCGCGGCATGTCCTGCAGTACCTGAACCGGTCCGAGGGGGCCTGGGTCGCGGAGCTGCTCGCGTCGGCCGAGCGCACCACGGCGCTGTGGCAGCGGCTCGAACGACGCTCGGACCTGACGCTGGAGACGGTGGAGCGGGAGGGCCGCGAGGCCGGGCTCAGCCTCAGCCAGACCTGCGGCTACCTCGACCGGTTCGTCGCCGGCCGCCCGCTCATGCCGTCAGCTCAGCCACGCGCCCGGCAAGCTCGAGATAACGGTCGCGGTATCCGGCGTACGGAAAGTCGCTCTGCCACGGCTTCCTGGGGCCCAGGAAATGCGTGATGGCCACGTACCGGGCCGCCCGCGGGTCGCCCGGCCACATCCACCACAGGATGGTGTCGTTCCATTTCGACTCCAGCTGGTGCCACCGCCCGTACGTGACCAGGTTCAGCGCGTCCTGATCGGGGAAGCGGAGCCGGTCGTGGTTGGCGCGCAGGTATTCGAAGCAGCCCTCGGTCACGCCGGTCTCGCGCCACACCGGCAGGTTCATGAGCAGCACGCCCGAGTTGAAGTAGGGCGCCCGGCGGCTGACGTGCGCCCCGGCGCCCGGTACGCCGCCCTCATGGCCCATCGAGAGCGTGAAGCCGTCGCGGACCGCGCCGAGCGGGGCGCGGCCCATCGGCCGGGCGAACAGCCCGCTCAGGTCGCCGCCGACGATCGTGTCGCAGTCGAGGTAGAGCAGGCGCGTCATGCCGGGCGGCACCAGGTCGGGCAGGAACAGGCGCAGGTACATCCCGGCGCTGATGTAGCGGTACTTCTCCTGCTGTGCAATGGGCATCGAGCGGAAACCGTCGTCGGCGGTGAGGAATCGCGCGTGCGCCCGCTCCTCGATCTGGCGGCGGAAGGCGTCGACCACCCGCGGCTCCAGACCGGCCGGCGTGAGCAGCCAGAGCGTGAGGTCGTCGCGGTGGGTGTGGGACTGCAGGATGGACTCGATCGTGACGTGGGCGTAGGTCGCGTACCCCTCGTCGAAGGCGAGCGCGATGTCCATGTCGGTTCCCCTCAACGCGTGAACGAGCGGAGGTAGGTTCGATGATTGAGGAGATTCTGCCCGAGGAATCGATCGCCGTCGAGGCGACCACCGACCTCTCCGACGCAAAACTGTGGCCCGAGGAGGAACCCCTAGTCGCCGGCGCGGTCGAGAAGCGGCGGCTGGAGTTCACCACCGCCCGGCACTGTGCCCGGCAGGCGCTGCAGCGGCTCGGGGAGCCGGCGGTGGCGCTGCTGTCCGGGCCGAAGCGGGAGCCGCTGTGGCCGGCCGGCATCGTGGGCAGCATCACCCACTGCGCCGGATACCGGGCCGCGGTCGTCGCGCGCGAGCGCGACCTGGCGTCCGTCGGCGTCGACGCCGAGCCGAACGAGCCCCTGCCCGACGGGGTGCTCGAGTCGATCGCGCTGCCGGGCGAGGCGGCGCGGGTCGGCGCGCTGCTGCGGGCGCGGCCGGAGGTGCGCTGGGACCGGCTGCTGTTCTGCGCCAAGGAGGCCGTCTACAAGACGTGGTTTCCCCTCACCCACCGCTGGCTGGACTTCCACGAGGCCGACATCACCTTCGGGACCGGCACGTTCACCGCGACGCTGCTCGTGCCCGGCCCGCGCTTCGAGGGCCGCTGGCTGGCCCGCTCCGGGCTCCTGCTCACCGCGATCGCGCACCGATGAGCACGGCCCTCGGCATCGACGTCGGCGGCACCAAGGTCGCCCTGCGCCTCTCTTCCGGCTTCGACGCCACGTTAGCGTGGCCCGACTCCTCCACCGCACAGCAGGACCTTGCGCTGCTGGGTTCGTACGTCCGGGGCCTCGAGTTCGACGCGGTCGGGGTCGCCATGCCGGCCACGATGGACGGCGACGGTCGCGTGGTCGCCTGGCCCACCCGCCCCTCCTGGATCGGCCTCGACCTGCGCGCCGAACTGCTTCGGATGCTCGCTCCGGCGACCGTGCAGGTGGCCGACGACGGTGACCTCGCGGCGATCGCCGAGGCGGACGCGGCCGGCTGCGCCGACGTGGTCTACCTCGGGGTCGGCACCGGGATCGGTGGCGGGGCCGTGGTCGGCGGCCGGCCGTGCCCGGGGCCTTCGCGCGGGTCGTGCGAGGTCGGGCACATGATCATCGACCGCGCCGGGCCCCGCTGCGACTGCGGCCGGGCCGGGTGCGTGCAGGCGGTCGCCTCGGGGGCCGCGACCCTGCGGCGGGCGGGTGTGACCTTCGACGAGCTGCGCGACGGCTGGCTCGCCCGCGACGCCCGGGCGGTGTCCGCCGTGGAGGAGAGCTGCGCCGCGCTGGCCGCGGCCGCGGTCGGCCTCGGGGAGCTGTTCCGCCCGGCGCTGACCATCATCGGGGGCGGGTTCGCGGCCGGGCTGCCCGGATTCGTCGAGGCCGTGGCCGAGCACACCGCGGCGCTGGGCCGCCCCGGCCACCCTCCGGCGCCGGTGCGAGCGGCGACGCTCGGCGGGCTCTCCTCCCTGCACGGCGCGCTCCTGCTGGCCCGGGCCGGGGATTGATAGGGGTGTCGGGGTCGCGGGCCCCCGGCTACGGTCGGATCATGGAACCGGCGCGTCTGCTGGCCGTCAGCGACCTGCACATCGTCTACGCCGAGAACCGCGCGTACGTCGAGCAGCTGCGCCCGGACAACCCCGGCGACTGGCTCATCGTCGCCGGCGACGTGGCCGAGCTGTTCGCCGACATCGAGTGGGCGCTGCGCCTGCTCAGCCGCCGCTACGCGCAGGTCATCTGGGCGCCGGGCAACCACGAGCTGTGGACGCCGCGGGAGGACCCGGTGCAGCTGCGGGGCGTGGCCCGGTACGAGGCGCTGGTGAGCCTGTGCCGGGAGCTCGGGATCGCCACGCCGGAGGACCCGTACGTCGTCTGGGACGGCACCGGCGGCCCGGTGACCGTCGCGCCCCTGTTCACCCTGTACGACTACTCGTTCCGGGTCCCGCAGGCGCGCTCGAAGGAGCACTCGCTGGAGCTGGCCTACGACGCCGGCGTGGTGTGCACCGACGAGATGCTGCTGCACCCGGACCCCTACCCGTCGCGCGAGGCGTGGTGCGCGGCCCGCATCGCGGCGACCGAGCGCCGCCTCGAGGCCCGCGAACCGGGACTGCCGACGGTGCTCGTCAACCACTACCCGCTCGTGCGGGAGCCGACGAACATCCTGCGGTACCCGCTGTTCGCCCAGTGGTGCGGCACGACGCGCACGCGCGACTGGCACCGCCGCTTCGACGCCGCGACGGTCGTCTACGGGCACCTGCACATCCCCCGCTCGACCGTGCACGACGGGGTGCCGTTCGAGGAGGTCTCGGTGGGGTACCCCCGCGAATGGCGCCGTCGCGGCACTCCCCCGCGCCCGCGCGCGATCCTGGGCACCCGCGTCCCGGCGCCCTGAGTGCCCTGAGTGCCCTGAGCACTCAGGCGGCCGCGTGCCGCAGCGTGCCCGTGAACGGGCTGTGCCCGGCGAGCCGGACGGTGCACGCGAAGCCCCGCACCGCCTGGCCGGGGACGCCGTCCTGGAACTGCCAGAGGTAGCCGGATTCGTACCGCGCGTCGGCCGCGCCGGTCCAGGCCCGCGCGGCGGGCGGGCACAGCTCGTCGTGGAGCGCGAAGATCTGCTGGGTCATCGGCGTGGTCGCGTACTGCGCCGTGAGGTCACGCAGGAGGGTCACCTCGTCGGTGGCGTCCGCGCAGCGCGAGCGAGCCGAGCACCGCCAGCACGACGACGCCGAGCACGACGAGCACCGCCCGGGAACGGCCCGGCCGGGGCGGCGGCGGTGTTGGTGTTGGTGTCCACCCGCGCCACGCCACGACCTCCGGCCCCGTCATGACCAGGATGCTAGGTCCGCCCGACAGCCCCAGGCAGCCCGGCAACCGAGTGCTGCCCGGACCGACATCCGGCGTTCACACGACCCCCGGCCGCCGGCCGGACGGGGGCGCTACGACTGGTACGCGGGGACGCCCAGCAGCTCGTCGACCGTCACGAAGCGGTAGCCGCGCGACAGCAGGCCCTCGATGGTCTCGCGCACGGCGGTCACCGTCTCGGCACGGTTGCCGCCGCGCCCGTCGAAGCCGTCGTGGAAGATGAGGATCGAGCCCGGGCGCGTCTTGGCGATCGCGCGGCGCGCCATCCGGACCCCCGACGGCTGGAACACCTCGAAGGCGTGCCCGAACTCGCCCGCGACGGGGTGCAGGCCGCCCCGGCGCAGCATGCGCAGCAGGGCCGGCTGGCGCCACAGCCACGGCGTGCGGGCCAGCGCCGGCGTGTGGCCGGTCACGCGCACCAGGATCTGCTGGGTCTGCTCGACCTCCCGCGCGAACGCGTTCGGGCGCAGATAGGTGCCGAAGCGGTGGCTCAGCGAGTGGTTGCCGACCACGTGCCCCTCGTCGATCACGCGCCGGGCCGTCTCCGGGTGCCGCTCCACGCAGTGCCCGACGTGGAAGAACGTGGCCCGGATGCGGTGCGCGGCCAGGATGTCGAGGATCTGCGAGGTGTAGGGCTCGTTCGGCCCGTCGTCGAAGGTCAGCGCCACCACGCGGTCGTCGGCGGCCCCGTGGTACGGATAGTCGCGCTTCGACGGCGCGAACGGCGACATCAGCAGCCAGTACGCCCCGCCCAGCGCGGCGAGGAGCACCAGCACGGCCACGGCGGTCATCGGCCCGCCAGGGTGGCCTCGAACGACCCGTCCTCGTCGCGGAACGCCGGCGCCGAGCCGAGCACGCGCCTTCCCGCGATCCGGTTCACCGCGTACGTCAGCAGGTAGTGCACGGGCAGCGTCACGAACAGGTTGTACCCGAGCCCGCGGCTCAGGCGCCGGCCCGACGTGAAGGTCGGGTTGGCGTGCTCGTAGACGACCCGGCCCCGCCGACGCAGCCGGCGCAGCTGGTCGAGCTCGTCGCCGCCCTGGGTCAGGCTGGTGTCGTAGCCGGTCCACGCGTCCCGCCGGAAGGCGATGTTCGTCGCGCTCGCGTACGTGGCGCGGCCGGTCACCTTGTAGACCGCGTTCACGGCGCCGAACAGCATCCGGGCGTACACCCGGCCCCAGCGCGGGCCGTCGGCGTACACGCACGGGCCGACCACGGCGGCGATGCGCTCGTCGGAGCGGAACCGGGCGTCGATGCGGCTCAGCCAGTCGCGGCCGTGCACCGTGTCGGCGTCGGTCGAGATGACGATCTCGCCGCGCGCCTCCTCCGTGCCGCGCTGGCGGGCGTTGCACACGCCCGGCACCGGCTCGGCCACGACCCGCGCGCCGAAGTCGCGGGCGATGCCCGCCGTGTCGTCCGTGCAGTTGTTGTCGACCACGATGACCTCGAACACTCCGTCGAAGTCCTGCTTACGCAGGGAGAGGAGCGCGTCGGTGAGGTATCCGGCCTCGTTGTAGCACGGGATGACAACGCTGATTCTGGGCCTCTCTGTCATGCGATCGAGTCTTGAACTTCGCGGCCTTCGGCACGATCCGGAACTCCCCCGAATTCGACCGGGGGCTTTCCCCCTAATCCACCGTGGTGCGAGCCCGATCGAAGACGACCGACCACGGCCCCGGCGCGCCGAGGATGCGGCCGGGGGCGGCGGCCGGGGGCGCCAGCACGGCGCCGGCCAGCGCGCCGAACCGTTGCGCGGCCGGGTGCGGGGCGCGCCGCGGCCACACCGCCGACGTCTCCTGCCACAGCGGGTCGCCGGCGAGGGGCCGCCACGCGACCCGCGGCTCGCGCCGCACGGCATCCTCGCGCTCCAGCCCGACGCCGAGCCCGGCGAGGACGAGCCCGCACAGGAACTCCGGATTCCGGGCGTGCCGCACCCGCGACGGCATGAAACCGAGTTCCCGGCAGGCGCCGATCAGGGTGTCGTACCACTGCGGCGCCGTCGCCCGCGGAAACACCACGAGCCCCTGACCGGCGAGCTGGTCGGCGGTGAGCTCGGTGAGCCGGGCCAGCGGCGAGACCCGCGGCAGCACGACGCCGAGGCGCACCCGGGTGACCGGGCCGCACTCCAGGTCGGCCGCGTCGACGGGGTGGTGCACGAGGCCGACGTCCAGCCGCGCCGCGGCCAAGAGCTCGAGCTGTTCGGCGGTGGTGAGCTCCTGCAGGTCCACGTCGAGGCCGGGCGCCTGCTCGCCGAGCCGGCGCAGCAGCTCCCCCAGGGCGGCCGCCGGGGTCTCGGGCGGCACCCCGGCCCGCAGGGTGCCGAGGTCGCCGTCGCGGATGCTGTGCATGAGCGTGCGCAGCCGGCGCTCGGCCGCCAGGAACTGCGGTGCCTCGTCGCGCAGGGCGCGGCCGGCGGCGGTCAGCTCGGTGCCGCGGGGCAGCCGGTCGAACAGGGTGACCCCCAGCTCCCGCTCGAGGCGGCGCATCGCCTGGCTCAGCGGCGGCTGGGCGATGCCGAGCAGCTCCGCGGCCCGGCTGAAGTGCAGCTCCTCGGCGACGACGAGGAAGTACCGCAGATGCCGCGACAGGTCGACCATACAGTGACCATATGTCGGAACATATGTCGATCGAGGGGATCTTCACCGCCGCCGGGGTCCAGGGCCGGCTGCACGCGTGCGACCTCGACTCGGGTCGGGCCGTGGGCGTCGGCGCCGACGAGCCCGTCGTGCTCTCGTCGATCGTCAAGGTGTTGCTGGTGCTCGAGTTCGCCCGCCAGGTCGCGGCGGGCACCGTGGACCCGGCCGAGCGCGTGGTCATCGGCGCCGGCGACCGCTTCGGCGGCTGGGGCACCGCCGGGTGCGCCGACGACGTCGAGGCCTCGCTGCGCGATCTCGCGTACTTCGCCATGTCCGTCAGCGACAACACCGCCGCCGACGTGCTGCTGCACCGCCTCGGCGGCCCGGACCTGCTCGGGCTGCTCGCCGCCGAGCTCGGCCTGCACCGCACGCGGGTCGCCGGCGGCCCCCGGCAGCTGCTCGAGTCGATGTTCGCCGACCTCGGCGCGCGCGACGACGCCGAGTTCGCGCGGCTGTTCCCGACGCTGCCGCCGCAGCGGGTGGCGGCGCTGCGCGTGTTCGACCCCGAGCGCACGACGTCGAGCACGCCCGAGGAGCTGACCCGGCTGCTCGGGCTGATCTGGCGCGACGAGGCCGGGCCGCCCGCGGCGTGCGCGGCGGTCCGCGACCTCATGGCCCGCCAGCTGTTCTGGACCCGGCTGCGGTCGGGGTTCCCGGCCGAGGTGCGGGTCGCGGGCAAGACCGGCACGCTGCCCGGACTGGCGATGGAGATCGGGGTCGCGGAGTACCCGGACGGCGGCCGCTACGCGATCGCCGTCTTCGTCAGCGGCGGCGGGCGCGTCCCCCGCATCGAGGCCGATCTGGCGCTCGGCCGGGCCGCGGCCGAGGCCGTCGGTCTGCTGCGTGACCAGCGCTGATATGCGATCGGATATGGGCCGTACGATATCCCGGTCTTGGACAGCCCGAGCCCGGCGATGCTTGGGTGGTCGCCATGTCCGACACTCGTGACCTCAACCGCCGCGCCCTGCTTCGCACCGCCGTCGCCGGCACCGCGGTCGCCTCCGGGCTCGCCGCCACGACCGGCCCCGCCGCGGCCTCGCCCGCACGCTCCCGCGCCGGGACGTTCCGCTGGTTCGGCACCTCCGGCTGGCGCATCGACGTCAACGGGCGCACGGTGCTCGTCGACCCGTACCTCTCCCGCTACCCCACCGGCCTGTTCACCGGCGCGTTCGACCCGGCGACGCCGCTGCGGGTCGACCCCGACGCGATCGGGCCGCGCATCGGCCGGCCGGAGACGGTGCTCGTCACCCACACGCACTGGGACCACTTCAACGACGTGCCGCACATCGCGAAGACCGTCGCCGGCGTCCGCGTCCTCGGCACCCTCACCGCCTACCACCTCGCGCTCGCCTCGGGCGTGCCGAGCGCCCAGGCGATCCCGGTCAAGGGCGGCGAGCAGCTCGACTTCGGCGACTACACCGTCGAGGTGATCGCGGCCCTGCACAGCCGCAACACCGCCTACTCGCTGGCGTTCCCGGGCGTGCGGCTCACCCCGCCGCCGGCCCCGACGACGATCGCGGACCTGCCCGAGGGTGACACCCTCGCCTACCAGGTGACGATCGCCGGCGGCCCGAAGGTCTTCTTCATGGGCGGCAGCGACTTCGTCGAGCGCAACCTCACCGGGCTGGCCCCGGACGTGGCGATGATCGCGCTGCCGGCGGGCGGGGTCGTGCACGACTACACCGGGCGGCTGCTGCGGGCGCTGGACCACCCGCGGGTGGTCGTGCCGGTGCACTGGGACGACTTCGAGCGGCCGCTGCGCAATCCTCCGGCGGTGGCCTCGTCCGACGCCGCGAAGCTGGACGCGTTCATCGCCGCGATCCGCAAGGCCTCGCCGCGCGCGACCGTGCTGCGACCCGAGTACGACACGCCGTACACCTTCTGACCCAGAGGCGGGACCGTATTATGGTGGCGATGACGACCGCCACCGCGCCGACCTCACAGCCGTGGGTGCCGACGTGCCCGGCCGGGGTCATGCGCCACCCGGGGACGAACGGGTGGCTGTCGTCGTGGGGCACGAACGCGCACGGCGAGATCGCCGGCTGCCCGCCCGGACTTCACCGCAGCTGACCTACGGTTCCCCTGTGCCGCCCGGCGCCGGGGTCTTCGGTGACGCCGGACGGGTGATCTGTGGTGGACATGAGCCGTGTCGGGGCCGCGCTGCGCCGTGACGTGGTCGGGGGCGTGCTGCTCACGGTGGCCGCGGTCGTCGCGCTGGCGTGGGCGAACTCGCCGTGGTCGCATGCGTACGAGACGATGCGCACGACCGCGTTCGGCCCGGCCGGCTGGCATCTGCACCTGACCCTGAACGAGTGGGCCGCCGACGGGCTGCTCGCGGTGTTCTTCTTCCTCGTCGGCAACGAGCTCAAGCAGGAGTTCGTGCACGGCGAGCTGCGTCACCCGCGGCGGGCGGCCCTGCCCGTCGTCGCGGCCGTGGCCGGCGCCGTCATCCCGGCGCTGGTGTTCGCCGCGGTCAACGCCGGCCGCGGCGAGCTCTCGGCCGGCTGGGGCATCCCGATGGCCACCGACGTCGCGTTCGCCGTCGCCGTGCTGGCGATGGTCGGCCGCGGCCTGCCGCCGGCGCTGCGCACGTTCCTGCTGACCCTCGCCGTGGTGGACGACCTCGTGGCCATCGTCGTCATCGCGGTGTTCTACGCCGGGGCGCTGAGCTGGGCGCCGCTCATCGCCGCGATCGGACTGCTGGCCGCGTTCGGGCTGCTGCAGAGCCCCCGCGCGGCCCGGATGCTGCCGGCCCGGGTGCCGGGGTGGGCCGTCGGGGTGCCGCTGGCCGTCGCCATCTGGGCTCTCGTGCACGCCAGCGGGGTCCACGCGACGATCGCCGGCGCGGCGATGGGCCTGCTGATGCGGGCCCGGGCGGTGCCGGGCGAGTCCGAGGACCCCAGCCACCGGGCCGAGCGGCTGCTGCGGCCGGTCACCGCCGCCGTCGTCCTGCCCGTCTTCGCGCTGATGGCGGCCGGGGTCTCCTTCCGCACCGGCGATCTGTTCGCCAGTACCGTCGCGATCGGCGTCATCCTCGGCCTCGTCGCCGGCAAGGTGCTCGGCATCGCCGGCGGGACCTGGCTGACCGTCACGCTGACGCCGGCCGAGCTCAACCCCGACCTGAGCTGGTGGGACATCCTCGGCCTGGCCCAGCTGGCCGGGATCGGCTTCACCGTCTCGCTGCTCATGGCCGAGCTGTCCTACCCGGACAGCGAGCGCCTGGTCGACGACGCCAAGGGCGGCGTGCTCGTCGGCTCGGCGGTCGCGGTCGTCCTCGGCACCGTCACGCTGTCGATCCGCTCGGCCCGGTACCGCGCCCGTCCCCGGGGCGCGGCTCAGCCGCCGTTGTAGTGAGCAGCTCCTGCAGCTCCGGCAGCCGGCCGAACAGGACGGGGAGGCCGCGCACGCCGTCGCGCACGGACTCGTGCGACAGCGCGAGGTCGGGGCCGGCGCCGGCCTCGACACCGGCGAGGCAGCGCAGGATGTTCCACCTCGTGTGCCCCAGCCAGCCGCCGATCATGAACACGAACCAGCTCGGACCCCACGGCGGCAGCGCTCCGCCCCCGGCGATGTAGCCGTCGAGCACCGAGCGGAAGACGGCGGGCCGAATGTCGTCGAAGCCGGGCCCCTTCGCGAGGCTCAGCGCGGTCGAGCCGAGCTCACCGGACAGGTCGAGCATCCCCGAGAGCTCCCAGTCGAGCACCACCGGCCGACCCTCCCGAGCGAGCAGGTTCCACGGCTGGATGTCCCCGTGGGTCAGCACGACCGGGCCCGGCCGCTCGCAGGTGTCGACGAAGCGGGCGATCGCGAGGAACGTCTCGACCTGGGAGGCGAGTTCGCCGGCCCAAGGCTGTGCGGTCGCCGCCGCCCGCTCGGCGAGGTCGGGCCAGTCCCGCGACGCCGGGCCCTCGATCGGGACGTCGGTCCACGCGACGTCGAGCGCGTGGATGCGCGCGAGAATCTCGCCGATCTCGAACGCGTACGCCACCGGCACCGGCGCCTCGGGCACCTTCTCGCCCTCGACCCACCGGTGCACGAGCGTGCCGCGACTCGCCGAGATCGGCTCCGGCATCGGGATGCCGGCGGCGAAGGCGGCCCGCTCGAACCTGAACACGTCCTCGGCGCGGTAGTCCCAGCGACGATCGAGGACGTTCAACTCCTTCACCGCGAATGACCCCTGGTCGGTGTCGAGCCGGTACATCCGGTTGGCGAACCCGCCGCGGACACGGACGATCGGACCGAGCGGCGCGCCGAGACGTGAGAGGTCCACCCCGCGTAATCTAGGGCCGGCCACTGCCGATACGACACGGGACAGCGGGAATCGAACAGTTTCAGTAGCCTCTGCGCCATGGGGATGCAACGGCGGGCTTTGCTCGCAGCGATCGGCGGGGCGGCCCTGGTGGCGCCCGCGCTCTCGGTTCAGTCGGCCGCGGCGGCGGATGTGTATCCGTCGAATACCGCGCTCTACGCCGATCCGGCGCTCGTGGAGGGCACCGACTGGGGGCGGCGGTTCCGGCGGCACGCGGCCGTCGACGACAGCGAGACCACCGCGTCGCCCGCGCTGAGCGGGACGGCGATCGTGGCGCCACACGGCGGCGGGATCGAGCCCGGCACATCGGAGCTCTGCCTCGCGATCGCCGGCTACCACCCCGCGACGATGGCGGCGACGGGCGGGGCGCTGTACGACTTCTGGATGTTCGAAGGCCTGCGCGCGTCGAACAACGGGGTCCTGCACGTCACCTCGACGCACTGCGACGACCCCTACGCCCGCGCGATCTGCGGCGGCGCCACGCGCGCCGTGTCGCTGCACGGCTGCACGCCCAGCCAGGCCGGCTTCCCGGACGGCACCCAGGCCGTCCTCGTCGGCGGCGGCGACGCGGCCCTGCGCACGGCGCTGCGCAACCAGCTCGTCGCGGCCGGCATCACCGCGGTCGACGCGGGCGGGGTCGGCGAGCTCGACGGCAACGACCCGGCGAACATCATCAACCGCACGCTGTCCGGCGCGGGAGCGCAGCTCGAGCTGACGACGCCGCTGCGCACGGCGATGTTCGGCACCAACACCCGCGCGGGCCGGCGCAACACGACGACGACCACCTTCTGGACCTTCGCCGGGGCAGTCCGCGCCGCCCTCTGACCGCCGGTCGGACGTTTGGTCCGTGACTCGCCCGGGTTGATGGGCGCTCGATGGTCCCGCTCGTCGACACGAGCGGGGCCGGCCTGCGGATTCGTCGCGATCGCATTCCACGGCCGTCCGGTCCACATGGCAGCCGGACGGCCGCGGCGCGTTGGCTGATCGGGCAGGTCGCTACTCGTCTTCCGGCGCTTTCCATACGACTGCCGGTTTTGTAGCGTGGTGTCGCCACCGTCGGCTATCAGAACGTAGCGCAAGGAGTTGGCCAGTGCCGGATGTCCAGGTGCAGCTTCCGTCCGGTGAGACCGTCTGGGTCACGGTGCCGGAAGAAGACGGACCTTCGAACGTCAGCGCTGCCGAGGTGTTGCACCGGCTCGACCTGGCCGATTTCCGAGCGGTGATCCAAGGCGTGGCGCGCACTACCAGGGCGGCCCTGGCGGGCCTGCGCCCACACGAGGTGAGCGTCGAGTTCGGCATCGGGCTCGCGGTGAAGACCGGCAAGCTGACCAGTGTCCTCGTCGAGGGGGGCGCCAACGCCTCCATCAAGGTCACCGTCGGTTGGAAATCCGCCGACCTGGATGAAGCCGCACTCGAGGCGGCGCCGGCCCAGTCGCAGTGACTGATCCACGGCTGGTCCTTCAGCAACTGCTCGACGGTGCCCTGGTCTGGGTCGGCGTAGCCGGCCAGGAGGGCACCGCGCGCGGGGGATCCGGCGTCTGGATCGCGCCGGGACTTGTGCTCACCTGTGCCCATGTGGTGCCGGCGACGGGTCAGCCCGTCCGTGTCGGCCGCTCGGGCCGGTACCGGTCGGGAACAGTTCTCGACCGCGCTCCGAACGCCGGCACGGGCCGACTTTGGCCGTATCCGGACCTTGCCCTGATCGAGGTCGACGACGACGACGACGATCATCCGTGTGCGTGGCTCGCGGAATTGCCCAAGACCGTCGGCGCGCCGGTCATGGCCTTCGGGCACTCCGCCATCCTCGACGTCCGCCTCGAGCCGTTCTACCTCGGTGGGACCGTCGGCGGCTTTGCGACGTTCGGCGCGGGCGAGTTGTGGCAGTTCACCGAGAACGAAATTGGTCCCGGCATGTCTGGCGGGCCGGTGCTGGACCTGGGCACCGGCGCCGTGTGCGGACTTGTCACGACGACCCGGGCAGAGAACAGCAACCGTGGTGGTTTCTTTGTTCCCACCGCGGGCCTGCGCGGCCTGCACGGCACACAACGAGGCGCCGCGCTGCGCCGGCACGATCGGTTCCACGCGCGGGACGACCGGTGGACCCGCGCTCGCGCGGTGTTGCCGCCCACCGCAGCCGCGATACTCGTGCCCAACTGGATCAAGGCGGAGGAGGAGGCCGAGCTCATCGGCGCCCTCGCCGACTGGCCAGAGCATACGAATCGGACCAGCGCCGACGGCGCCGGGCTGCGCGATCGCGTCTATGGGCTGCTGGACGAGGGCATCAGCGATACGAAGGATCTGCAGCCATTGCTGCGGTTGACGGATGACCTCGCGGCGGAGGCCGCCGGATCGGATCTCGGCCGGCGGCTGTACGACTGGACCACCGCGGTGGCGGCCCGGATCGGGGTCTATGGCGCGCTGACGCAGCGACGTCACAGGCCCAGACCCACGGCGGAGGCCGGGCAGCCGCATACGGTGGTGGTCGTGATCCGGCCGGGAACGCGTACTCCGGATCAGTATCAACTCGACGTCTGGATCCACCGGTCGGACGGGCTTGTCACACACGCCTACTGCGACAGCGACGCCGTACACACCCTGGACGACGCGAAAGCTCTCGTTTGCACGCAGTTGCGGGTCATCATTCGCGGCCTCGAAGGCAACGCCGGAATTGAGTTCGCAGTCCCGATCGAGTTGTTCGGCGAGGCGTTCGACGAGCTCGTTCCCGCGGCGCCGACGACCAGCCTCGGCCGCAAATACCGGGTCGTCCTTCGCGACCTCGAACGGATCGAGGACCGGACCTCCCACACCGACTGGCGCCGCCGCTGGAAGCGGTTGCACGACGCCTCCGGCACCGAGCCGCACTGGCTACCCTGCGTCGGCATACCCGAGCCGACGCATTTCGCCGCAGAACTCGAACTCGAGACCGACGTCGCAATGATCGCGCTACGCCGACCACCCGACTTCCCACCGAGCTACGAGGCCCTCAAGGTCGCACTGGATGCCGGCGTCCCGGTTGCCGTCTGGCGCCGTGGGAGCTGCCCTGAGCATGACGCCGGAATCCCTGACCAGCCCTGCACCGGCGACCGCTTCCAGGCCGCCTTCACCGCCGAGCGGACAGTCAGCCAAACGATGCCGCTTCCTGACCTGATCCGCCGGCTGCGGAACCGAGTGGTCCATGAGCCAGGCCACGGATGCCGGGATGTGGTGCTGCTGTGGGACGACCCGAGCCGGTTGCCCGCACTCACCACCCCATTCGTGGCGCCAGCCCCGAGGCATCCGCAGCCGCCGGAACAGGAGTCGACATGACGGAATGGCACCTCTTCACCGGCGACGGCTCGCCGAAGACGTGGACCGAACCACCCACGCCCCCTTGGCGGCGGTTCGCCGGCGGCCCGCTCGTCGAACTGGATCCGGACAGCGCGGCCGACGATCGCCCGGGTGACCTCGAGCGGGCCGTCGCCTACCGCGCCGATCCGGCGGAGGTCGACCTCGTCAACGCTGCCGTTTACCTGCGCCGACCGATACTGGTCAGCGGCAAGCCAGGCACCGGCAAGTCGACCCTGGCCTATGCGGTCGCCCATGAGCTCGGGCTCGGCCCGGTCCTCCGATGGCCGATCACCAGCCGCACGACGTTGCAGGACGGGCTCTACGCCTATGACGCAATCGGCCGGCTCCATGACGCCAACCTGGCCGCCCACCACCAGGGCCCGGCTTCCGGCATCGGACGGTACATCCAGCTAGGCCCGCTGGGCACGGCCCTGCTGCCGTACGCGAATCCCCGGGTCCTGCTCATCGACGAGATCGACAAGAGTGACATCGACCTGCCCAACGACCTGCTCAACGTCTTCGAGGAGGGTGAGTTCTCGATACCCGAGTTGGCTCGGATCGCAGACGTCGAAGCGGATGTGGATGTTCGGGTTCCCTATCTCGCCTCACCGGCCCGCATCCACCGCGGACAGGTTCGTTGCCGTGCGTTCCCGCTGGTGCTGATGACCAGCAACGGCGAACGGGACTTCCCGCCCGCCTTTCTACGGCGGTGTGTCCGGCTCGATCTCGCGGAACCCGACGGGACCCGCCTGGCTAGCATCGTTGAAGCTCATCTCGGCGCGGACGGCGCGGCCGGAGCCGATCTGATCGAACGGTTCCTGGCCGCTCGTAGTCACGGCGAGCTCGCCACCGACCAACTCCTCAACGCCATCTTCCTCACCGCCAGCACCGCCGACCTCGGCGGCGACCGCGCCGCGCTGGCCGACCTGGTGCTGCGTCACCTGTCCACCCGGTAGCGACGATGAGTGCCGCCGGCCTTCGCGCTCTTCTCGCCGATCTGGTCACGGTGCTGGCCGACGCCGGGCTGAGGCCGACGGCGCTGGAGGTCGCTGAGGCGGTGTGGCTGGCACAACACATCACCGCCCACGACCCGGCGAACGGCGTCTCCGACGTCGCGGCCCGGCCGCGGCCCGACGACGAAACCGTCGGGACGATGCCGCCGGTTCCAGCCGAACCGGTCCCCGATCCGCCGATGGACACGCTGAAGGCGATCGCTCCGCCGGACGCCGGACAAACGACCCAGGGACGCGGCGGCTGGATGCCACAGGCGCCGGCCCTGCCGGATCGAAGCGACATCCTCCGAGCACTCCGCCCCCTCAAGCACCAACGCCCGGGCCGGGGTCGGTCGCGGTTGGACGAACAAGCGACCGCGACCTTCATCGCCGAAACCCGAATGTGGATTCCGGTCATGCGGCCCACCGTCGAACGGTGGCTCGACGTCGCCGTGATCGTCGACGGCGCGACCTCGATGTCCGTGTGGCGACCGCTGGCCGCCGAGCTCGTCGCGATGTTCACCCAGCTGGGCGCGTTCCGTGACGTCCGCCTGTGGCGGCTCGCCGACGACGGGACGCTGGTCTCGCCGGGTGGCGTCGCCCATCGACCCGAGTGGCTGATCGCACCCAACGGTCGACGCATGTACGTGGTGCTCACCGACGGCGCCGACCCTCAATGGCACGACGGCCGCTGGCCGGCCGTTCTCGGCACCTGGTCCGCCACGGGACCGGTCGTGGTATTGCAGCCGTTGCCGGAACGCATGTGGAGCCGGACCGGTCTGCGCACCCAACCCGGACAATTTCGGCCACGGCCGACTGGCGACCGCTACGACCGTCCCCGGTTCGCGGTTCGCCGGCGCGGCACGTACCGGCCGCTGGCCGATGGCACACAGGCCGTTCCGGTCCTGCGAATCAAGCCGCCCTGGTTCGAAGCCTGGGCTCGCCTTGTCGTCGGTTCGGATGCCAGGCCGATCGAACTGTCGGCCAGCGTCATTGATGCGCCATCGATGCACTTGGACCGGCCCGGGACGGCTGCGACAACTCCGCAGTCAGCCGAACAATACGTCCAGATCTTCCGGGCAGTCGCCTCGCCGGCCGCCTACCGCCTGGCGGTCTGCCTGTCAGTGGTCCCGCTGACCGTGCCGGTCATGAGCCTGGTCCAGCATCTCATCGAGCCCGGGAGCGGCCCGGAGACGCTGGCCGAGGTCATCGTCGGGGGCCTACTCACCCACGTCGCCGAGGACACTTACGACTTTCTGCCCGGAGTACGGCAGGCACTGCTCGGGAGACTGCGCCGGTCGGAGGCGGCGCTGGTGCTTTCTTCGGTCACCCGGTACCTGACCGACCGAGACAGCATGCTCGGCCCGACATTTCCGGTTGTCGCCGCCCGCGACGACGGTGGGCCGGTGCGCACCCTGCCGGAGTCGCTCGGTTGGCTGCCGCCCGACGTGGCCGCGCGCTGGGACCGTCCAGCACGAGCGGCGGCCGACATCCGCGCGGACACCGGCTCGGGTCCGGCTGCCGCGGCGATCGACGACCGGCTGGCCCCCGAGCTGGCCGCGATGTACTCGCGCTACGTCGATCTGCTCGCCCCTGACACGCACCCGACCGACGCGGGACCGCTGACCATCACCGTCCGGACTGCGGAACCCGTGTCCCGGCCCCGCATTGTGGCCCTTGCGCGCGCCGCCGTAGACCGGCACCGGCCAGGCACGGCCGTGACGGTCAAATTGGCCGTCGACCCGTTGCTGCCCCCGCCCGGCTACACCATCACCATCACGCCTGAACCGTGGACGATCGCCTTGCCCATCTCCGCGTCGCCGGACCCGGCGATCGCGTTCGAGACCACTATCGGATCGCTCGTGTTCAGGTTCCGTCTGAGCCATCGAGCATGGCTGCAGTTCGGCCGCGGACCCGACCTGCCCGACGGCCAACTCGCGCTGCCGGATCACCTGGTCACGATCCCGCGCGGTGCACTACTGGAGATACGTGCGGAATCCGATGGGCGCTGCCTGCTTCGGCGCCGGTCGGCTCGAAGCGACTTTGCCGTGGTCGTCGACGGCCGTCGGCTCGCGTGGGACGAAGTAGTGCCGATGGCAGATGGGGGCACCATCGAATACCTTGCGTCCGACGGCCAAGGCACGACGATGCAATATCGGCTGTCCAGATCGACGACCCCGCCGCCGGCGAGCATCCAACCGCTGGCCGATCCGGCGACGTCCCACGCCGTCATCGTCGGGGTCGCCGAATACCGGGCTCTGCCGGCCCTGCCCTCGGTCTCCGCCAGCGCTCAAGCGCTCGCCTCGGCTTTGACCGATCCGGATGTCTGGGGCCTGCCGCCGGAGAACTGTCACGTCATCCTGAACCCCACCGATCCCCGCGGAGTGCTCGAACCGCTGCACGCGGCAGCTTCCAAATGCCGGGCCGCCCTCTTCGTCTACTTCGCCGGGCATTCGCTCACCATCAATTCGGAGGCCTACCTCGCCCTGTCCAATACCACAGCGGACAAACCGTGGACGGCTCTCCCCTACCACCACCTGTCTCGGCTGATGGCTGACAGCGCCGCGAACGCTCGTGTCATGATCCTCGATACCTGCGACACCGGCTCGCGGCGACCCGACAGTCGGGCGGATGACTTCGAACCGGCGGGGGGCTGGGAGGCACAAGGCACACACGTCATGCGTTCGGCCAACCCGGCTCCGGCGAACTTCGCGTCCCCCGGCGAACCGACGTCCTTCACCGCGGCGCTGCTCGACCTGATGAACAATGGTGTCCCCGGCGAGCGCGAGGTCATGTCCCTCGATCTGGTCTATCAGCAGCTCCGCCGCTCACTGACCGCGGAAGGTCGTCTGCAGCTCAGTCAGTATTCCGAGGGAGACACGCACCAGGTCGGCCTCATCCGGAACCGGGCAGCCTCCGCGCCCGCCGCGCCGAACCCGCGCCGGCCGGCTGCCTTTGGCGTTGATCCAGTCACCAACGCCCGGCTGGCAATCGACGGACTTGGCCCCGGCATCGCTGTGACCTGGACATGGCCGTCCGATGCCACGGCCGTCGAGGTGACGCAATTCCGGCGAGGAGGTGCCTCTTACGTGCACAGAGTCACCCGACCGCAATATCTGGCCGTCGGCTGCCGGATCCCCTCAGGCCCGGAAACCGCCCAGGCCAGTCTTCGAAGCGTCGCACCCGGCACAAGGGGCGAGGTGTTCTCGCTTCCCGTCGCATTGTCGCTCACACCCCCGTCTCGAGCCGGCGCTTCGGAATTCCATCACGACGCAGTCCGGCTTTCGTGCTCGTTCAGGCGGGTCGGGGTCTTCAACCGCCGCACCTACGAACTTGCCGTCACGGTCGACAGGCCCGCCCGAAACGTCGAGCTGGAGGTGCAGGCGATCGACCCGTCAGATCCTTCGATGGTCGAAAACATCGCACGGTACGTCGGGCTGTCACTCGTCCCGGGAGCTCCATTTGTCGCAAGCCTGCAGCTGCCCTTGGGACTGGCTCGGCCATTTCACCTGAAGGTGCTCGCATATTCGATCGATGCGGAGCTGCGGCCGGTGGGCGGCCTACTCGTTCGATAGCGACACGCGTCAGGCGTTACGCTCCGGCACGTCGTGGATCTCGACGTGCTGTCCCGTGAGCAGGACGGCACCGTCATCTCCAGCACCACCGCGGCGGTCTTCGGTGTGGGCGCGGCCTTCGCGTTGGCCGGGGCGATCCCGGCGGGCCTGCAGAGCTACGCCATGTCGCTCTACACGCTGGGCAGCGGTGCGCCGGTGCTGCAGGCCGGCTGGGCCGACCTGGTCGCGGGAGACGTGTTCCTGGTCAACGGGCAGTCGAACGCGGCGGCCCAGAAGCGGATCACGACGTTCCTGCCGACCGGCGGGAACTACGCCCGGCTGCTGGACCGGGCACAGCACGCCGGGGTGGTGGGCTCGATCCGGGGCATCCTGTGGTAACGGCGGCACGCTCATGTGGCCCGCCGGCGGGCTGTGGAACGGATTCCACGCCATCACCGCCGGCGACTTCAACGGCGACGGCAAGACCGACATCGCGGGCGTCGACGCCGCCGGCATCACGAAGCTCTACACCGGAACCGAACGGCAACCTCACCGGCGACAGCGTCATGTGAGAGACAGACCGTCGGGCATCTGACGTATCAGGGAAGTACGTGCTGACACCGATGCCGGGGTTCCGGTCCGATTCCTACCTTGGGCGCATGCCGCCCGAACGCGGCGGACCGGAACCCCCAGGACGGCCTTCCATGCGACTGCGAATCGTCTTCCTGTTGTGCGCCGCCGGCCTGGCCGACAGGAAGGACCACCGACCGTGAAGAGACTCCGCCGGCATCTCCTCATCGCGGCGGCCGCCGCGTCGGCCTTTGTCGCGGGCACCGCCTTGCCTGCCGCGGCGGCCACCGTCAATCCCGGCGCGTTCGCCGGGGACGGCTACATCGGCCCGGTCGCGCTGACCGCGCCGGCAACCATGTCGGGCGGCCGGTACACGCTCTCCGCCGACGGCCGATACGGGGTGCTGATGCAGCCGGACGGCAACCTCGTCATCTACACCGCCGGAAGCCAGGCGGTCTGGTCGACGGGAACATCGGGCCAGCTCTGAGCGCCGGATCGGCCCGATCCCGACAACGGCCGGCGATGCGTCGCGGGCGGCAACCCCGCCCGCGGCGCCCCCCGATGTGGTGGCTCGTCACCAATCGCACCAGCCATTGGTAGCTGTTGCCGTATCCGTTGTTGCCGTAGCCGCCCTACCACGACCACGGCCCCACCAGCCGAACACGCGCACACCTGGGGGGCGTGACGCCGATGACCTGCGGGGGCGCCTCGCCGGCCGTAGACTCCAGCAATGGGTGTGCAATGGATCAAGCCCAATATCCGCTCCGACGATCTCGAGGGCAGCCGGGCGTTCTACCGCGACGTCGTCGGGCTGCAGGAGCAGGGCGGCCTCGACTGGATCCTGTTCTTCGGCACGGACCGGCGTGAGGTGCAGCTCGGCGTCATGAACCTCGACATCAAGGCCGGCGTCCACCCCGACGTCTCCATCGAGGTCGACGACGTCGACGCGGTGCACGATCGGGCCGTCGCCGCCGGTGCCGAGATCGTCTACCCCCTGACCGACGAGGAGTGGGGCCTGCGGCGCTTCTTCGTCCGCGACCCGAACGGCACGGTCATCAACGTCACGCAGCACGCGTGATCCGGGGATCGGCGCGCTCGGGGGCGTGACGCCCGGCCCGCACGCCGGAGGCGTCCGCGCTACCGGTAGGCGGCCGCCTGGATGCGGTACAGCTCCGCATACTGCCCGCCGCGGGCCATCAGCTCCTCGTGGGCGCCGACCTCGGCCACGCGGGCACCGTCGAGCACGATGATCAGATCGGCCATCCGCACCGTGCTGAACCGGTGCGACACGAGGATCACGATCCGGCCGTTGGCGGTGTCGCGGCGCGCGCCGGCCGCATACCGCTCGAACAGGGCGTGCTCGGTCTCCGCGTCCAGCGCGGCGGTCGGCTCGTCGAGCACCAGCAGCAGGGGTTCGTCGCGCATGAAGCCGCGGGCGAGGGCGAGCTTCTGCCACTGGCCGAAGGAGACCTCCACGCCGCCGGGCCACGCCGGTCCGAGCTGCGTGCGCAGGCCGGAGGACAGCTGCGCGACCACGTCGTCGGCTCCCGCGCGGCCGACCGCCGACCCGACGGCGGGCTCCTCGTCGAGGCGCGGCAGGTCGCCGAGGCCGACCGTGCGCTGGGCGCGCAGCTCGAAGCGGTAGAAGTCCTGGAACGCGCCCGCCAGCCGGCGCCGCCACTCGTCCGCGGGCATCGCGGCCAGGTCGGTGCCGTCGACCAGCACGCGGCCGGCGGTCGGCTCGTACAGCTTCGCCAGCAGTTTGACGAGCGTGCTCTTGCCGGCGCCGTTCTCGCCGACGATCGCGACGACCGCACCGGCCGGCAGCGTCAGGTCGACGTCCTGCAGCACCAGCTTCGAGCCGCTGCCGGGGTAGGCGAACGACACCCGGTCGAGCGTGATGCCGCCGGTCAGCGCGTCGGGCACCGGCACATCGGCCCGCTCCGCGAACGCCGCCGCGTAGTCCTCCAGCCACGCCAGCCGTCGCGAGCCGTCCATCCAGATGCCGCGCAGGAATCCGATCTCACCGACCGTCGCGCCGACGTACGCCGACAGCTGCGCGCCCGCGGCCAGCACCAGCAGCACGTCTCCGGGGGACGCGGACAGCACCGAGGAGACGTAGACGACCGCGGCGACGTAGCCGGCCCCGAAGACCGCCCAGGCGGCGGCGTGCCACACGGCCGATCCCCGGCGCGCCGACGCCATCGGCGCGTACCAACGCTCCCATGCCTCCCGGCGCCGGGCCACGAGCCGATCCGCGATGCCGGTGACCCGCACCTCCTTGCCGGGCGGCGCGGTGGTGGCGAGGCCGAACAGGTGCCGGGCCAGGCGCAGCGACGCGGCCTCACGCTCCTGCACCGCCCGCTCGACCGCCGGGCGCCACGCCGAGGTCAGCACCGTCGGCACCGCGAACAGGGCCAGCAGCACGAGCGCCGGGCTGATCGAGGCCAGCAGCGCGATGGTGACGGCGAGGCGCAGGATCCAGCCGAGCGTGGAGAAGACCGACATGTACATGTGGTCGAGCACGAAGACCTGATCGCGCAGGACCGACAGCCGGTCGAGATATTCGGGGCGTTCGTGGTGGGCGACGGTCACGATGGACGCCTGGAGGCGGGACACGTGCGACTCCAGCGCGATCGTCACCTTGTCGCGGAACCGCCGGTGCTGGCGGGCCGCCACCGCGCTCAGCAGCCACGTGCCGGCACCGGAGACGGCCAGTCCCGCGCCGGCCCCGTAGACGAGGGCGTTGTCGTGCTCGGCCAGCCCGTCCGCGAGCAGTTTCAGCCACAGCGCGAGCAGCGCCTCCGGCACCGCCGCCAGCAGCGCCAGCGCGAGAGCGACGCCCATGAGCCTGGGCTCGTAGCGGTAGCCGAGCTTGCACAGCCGCCACATCGACACCAGCGCCGGCGGCAGCGGCTCGGCCTCGTCGGCCGCGGCGGACGGCGAGGCCTCACGCGAGGACGTCATCGGTGGCCACCTCCTCGTCGTCGTCCTGCGGCCGGTCGGCGGCGAAGCGCTGCGCCTGCCGGTCGAACATGGTGCGATACCGGCCCGCCAGGGCGATGAGCTCGTCGTGCGTGCCCAGCTCGACGACCCGGCCCTCCTCCAGCACGCAGATGCGGTCGGCCTTGCGCACGGTCGAAAAGCGGTGCGACACCAGGATGGTCGTGCAATGCCTGGTCTGCTCCAGGACCCGTTCGAAGATCTCCGCCTCGCCCCGCACGTCCAGCTGCGCCGTGGGCTCGTCGAGCAGGACGACGCCCGCACCGAGCCGGACCGCGCACAGCGCCCGCGCGAGTGCGATGCGTTGCCACTGGCCGCCGGAGACGTCGGTGCCGCCGGGGTATCCCTTGGAGAGCACGGTGTCCAACCCGGCGAGGTCCCCGGCCCCGGCGGCCTCCAGCGCCGCGCGGATCACCTCGTCCGGCGCGCCGGTCGGGGCGACGTTGTCGCGCAATGGCAGCTCGAAGCGGATGAAGTCCTGGAACACGGCCGTGACCCGGGTGCGCCACGCGGTGAGGTCGAGGTCGCGCAGGTCGACGCCGTCGATCTCGATCGAGCCCGAGGTGGGGTCGTAGAGCCGGCACAGCAGCTTGGCCAGCGTCGTCTTGCCGGCCCCGTTGCGCCCGACGATCGCCAGCGATGTCCCGGCCGGAATGGTGAGATCGAAGTCCCGCAGCACGTCCTGCGCGGCGGTGCCCGGATACGCGAAGTGCACCGAGCGGAAGCGGATCTCCTTCGCCGGCTTCCCGTCGGCGGGAACGTCACCGGCGGGCAGGGCGCCGGCGGGTCCGGTCCGGGGGCCGAGCCGCAGCACCGCGGCCACCGGCGCGGCGGCGCCGTCGAGGGCCCAGTTGAGCCCGCCGAACGCGATCATCGAGGCGCCGAGCGCCGCCTGGGCGAACGTCACCAGGCCGCCGAGGCTCAGCCGGCCGCCGAGCACCGCGTCGATCAGCGACCAGAACACCAGCACGTTGGCCGCGACGGTCACCACGACGCTCACCGCGAGGGACCGCTCGCGCATCCGGGTCGCCTCGTACTGCAACCGGTGCAGCCGCACCCGCCGCTCCACGAACCGCTCGATGACCCAGTCGACCAGGCCGAACAGCCGGATCTCCTTGGCCGCCGGCGCGTTGACGGCGAGCTGGTAGGCGTAGTCGGCCTCCTGCTGGGCCGAGCGGACCTCGTCGGTGTTGCGATCCTTCCACACGCCGCTCTCGCGGAGCAGCCAGTGCGTGGCCAGCCAGGCGCCGCCGAGCAGCAGCGGCGCCCACCATGCGTAGCCGGCCAGCACCACCGCCGACGCCAGGCCGCTCAGCAGGGTCACGAGCCCACCGGCGATGAAGTCCACGGACGCGGACAGCGGCGGGCCGGTCATGCCGGCGTCGAACTCCCGCGCGACGGTCATGTCCTTGCTCAGCTCGCCGTCCTCGAGGTGGCCCATCCCGGGCGGGCCGGCCGCGGCCTCGGTGAGCCGGTCGTACAGCCACGCCGCCGTCCGGTCGCCGAGGTTCGCGCCGATCGCCTTGTGCACCGGCGCCAGGACCTGCAGCGCGACGAACACGACACCGGCGAAGGCCAGCGGCCCGGCGAGCGGACGGCCCTGCTGCACCGCGCCGACGAGCAGGCCCATGGCGACCGCGAACGCGGCGGGCAGCAGGCCGCGCAGCACCAGTACCGCCCACCAGGCGGCCGCGAGCGGGCGGTCCGCGTGATGCAGCACGCCGAAGAACTTCCACTCCTGACGTTCACGCAATCGGCGGATCACCGCTGCCTCCTGTCGCCTGTCGTGCCCTGCCTCCGTCGCCGAGCCTCCGTTCCGGTGGGTTCAGCAAACCACGGGGGTACGACAATTTCACCGACCCGGCCGGCGCAGCAGCGCGTCGATGATCCGGCCGAGATCCTCCTCGAAGGACTCCTGCGCGCGGTCGACGGCGCGCGGCCGGCGTGCGCGCTGGGTGAGGTCTCCGATGAGGAACCGCCACAGCACACGCAGGCTCTGCGCCGCCTCCCGGTGATCCAGGCCGCTCTCGCGGAAGGCGCGGTCGAAGTTGTACAGCGAGCAGACGCCCACCTGCGGGAAGAGCTCGCCGGTCGCGGCCAGGGGAATCGCCCACGGATGGCGGGCCAGGCTGGCGTGGTGCCAGCGGACCAGCGCCAGCAGCCGGACGCGCGGGTCGACGTGCGGGCCGGGCGGCGGCATGTCGGCATGCGAGCGGTCGAGCAGGGCGCGCAGCAGGTCTTCCTTGTCCGCGATGTGCCGGTACAGCGCCATCGGTGTGATGCGCAGCCACTCCGCGACCCGGCGCATGGTCACCGCGTCGACGCCCTGCTTCTCCGCGATGGCCTGCGCCGTGGCGATGATGAGCCGCCGGGACACCCGCGTCCGGTTGCGGTCGGGCATGGTCGCGAGCGATTCCTACCGGAAGGCACCGTGCAGGCTGCGGTCGCTGGCGAACCCGATCAGGTCCAGCGCCGCGAGGCCGTCACGGACCCGGGTGGTGAGCAGGCCGATCTTGCCCAGCGCGCTGACCACCTTGGTGAAGATGGCCTGCCGGTACGCCACCATGAGCGGGTCGGCCGCCGCATAGGCCATCCCTTCGGCACGGTCGACGTCGAGGCGTTCCCAGATGTCCTCCAGCAGGAACCGCCGCCGGATCAGGGCCGCCGACTCCAGGACGAGCTCCTCGCGGTCCCCCCGCTCCGCGGTGGTCAGCTCGGAGTAGAGGCCCTCCAGCGAGAGCACTCCGAAGGACACGTGCCGCGCCTCGTCCCGCGCCACGAGCCGGGTGATCTCCCGGATCAGGTCGTCGTGGAAGGTCGAGTTGGCCAGCCGGAACGCCGCCATCGCGAGGGCCTCGACCATGATCTGCATCCCGAGCGCCGTCACGTCCCACCGGTTGTCGGACAGCACATCGGACAGCAGCTGGCGCAGGGAGCCGGCGATCGCGTACGGGTGCGGCACCTTCTCCCGCAGATACCGGGAGAACGCCTCGACGTGCCGCGCCTCGTCGACCACCTGGCTGGCCGCGTAGAACTTGCTGTCGAGGTCCGGCAGCACCTGCACCAGCCGGCCGGCCACCACCAGCGCACCCTGTTCGCCGTGCAGGAACTGGCTGACCATCCACGACTGCAGCTCCCAGCGGAACGCGTCCCAGGCACCGGGGCCACGGCGGGCCAGCGGTGAGGAGCGGAACGACTCCATGGCGAAGCCGGAGTCCTCCGGCAGGCGCGCGCCGAACTCGACCGGCGTCGACCAGTCCAGGTCGGTGGTGGCGTTCCACTGGCCGTGCTTGGCCCGTTCGTACAGCGACCGCAGGCGCGGACTCGTCGAGTCGTAGTCCCAGGTGAGGACCGCATCGACCGGTGTGGTGACGGCGAAGTGCGTCATCGGTCAGTCAGCTCCCAACGAGGCGACCAGCGCCCGCTTGTCGATCTTGCCGATCGGTGTCCGCGGCAGCACCGGGCGGAAGACCACCCGGTCGGGCAGCTTGAACTCGGCGAGCCCGCAGCCGCGCAGGTACCCGATCAGCGCCTCCGGGCTGACCGGGCCGCCGGCGACCACGAACGCGCAGGTCTTCTCGCCGAGCACCGGGTCGGGCAGCGCCGCCACCGCGGCCTCCCGCACGTCGGGGTGGCCGAGCAGCTGGTCCTCCAGTTCGCCGGCCGGCACCTTCTCCCCGCCGCGGTTGACCACCTCGGTGCGCCGGCCGGTGACCACCAGCCGGTCCTCCGCGGTGAGCCGGACCAGGTCGCCGGTGCGCAGGAAGCCGTCCGGGGTGAACGAGTCGCCACTGCCGCGGTAGTACCCGCGGATGGTGCACGGCCCCCGCACGAGCAGCTCGCCCTCGTCGCCGCGCGCCACGTCGCGGCCGTCGACGTCGACGACCCGCACCTCGTCGTCGGGGTGCAGCGGCCAGCCCTGCGTGGTGGCGGCGACCTCGTCCGGGTCGTCCAGGCGGGTGTGGAACAGCGGGCCCTCCGCCATGCCGAACCAGTGGGTCAGCGGGCTGCCGAGCTCGCCACGCACCCGGCGGGCCGTGTCCGGGCTGAGCCGGGCGCCACCGACCTGCAAGGTCATCCTGGACAGGTCGGCGCCGAGCGGGCCGGCGAGGTCCAGCCACAACCCGACGATCGGCGGCATGACCGTGGTCAGCGTGGCCCGCTCGCGGGCGATGAGCGCGAACACCTCGTCGGGAGCCGGCGTGCCGGCCATCACCACGGTTCCGCCGGCGCGCAGCGTGCCGAGGACGCCGGGGCAGCCGAGCGCGGCGTTGTGCGCCGCGGGCAGCGCCGCCAGGTAGACGTCGCCGGGCCCGAACCCGACCGCCTCCGCGGTGCGGCGCAGCTGGCACGCATAGTCGTCGTGGGTGCGCGGGATGAGCTTCGGTACCCCGCTCGTGCCGCCGGAGAGCAGGAAGAACGCCACCTCGGAGCTGGCCGGCCGGTCCAGCGGCAGCGGGTCGGCATCGACGCCGGCCAGGGACCGGAACGGCCCGGGATCGCCGGCGACGAGGACGTGCGCGACCTCGTCCGCCACCTGGCGGGCCAGTTCCCGGTGGTCGAAGCCCTGGTAGCGCTCCCGGGTGATGTACAGGGCCGCGCCGGTGTGCCGGCACAGGTACCCGATCTCGCGGCCCCGGTGCGCGGGCAGCGCCAGCACGGGGATCACACCGAGCCGGAACAGCGCCAGGCAGGTGGTCACGAACTCGACCTGGTTGGGCAGCTGTACCACGGCGCGGTCCCCGGGTCGCAGGCCGAGCCCGTGCAGGCCGGCGGCCAGCCGGTCGGCGCGCCGGTCCACGTCCGCGTACGTGTGCCGCCCGGCACCGTCGACCACCGCGATCCGCTCGCCGTCGAGGCGGGCGACGTCGCGGGTCAGGTCGCCGAGCACCTCGCCGCTCCAGTAGCCCAGCCGCCGGTACCGTCCCGCCGTCTCGTCCGGCCAGGGCGTGCAGCCGCTCAGCATGCCAGTGCCTCCTCGTGCGCACGGGTCGGTCCGTCCAGCAGCCCGCGTTCGCGCAGCCGCGGCAGCACGCCCTCGCCGAACCAGTACGCCTCCTCGATGTGCGGCTGGCCGGACAGGATGATGTGATCGACGCCGAGGGCGTGGTACTCGGCGAGCCGGTCGGCTACCTCGTCGTGGCTGCCCACGAGCGCGATGCCGGCGCCCGGCCGCAGCAGCCCGTAGCCGGCCCACAGGTTCGGGTAGACCTCCAGCCCGTCCGACCGCCAGCCGTGCAGCGCCGCCATCCGTCGCTGCCCCTCGGACTCGCTGCGGGAGAAGCGGCGCCGGGCCTGCTCGATACGCTGCGGATCCATCCCGTCCAGGAGCCGCTCGGCCACCTGCCACGCTTCGGCGGCGGTGTCGCGCGTGATGACCTGGAAGCGGGTACCGATGCTGATGTGCCGGCCGTGCGCGGCGGCCAGGGTGCGGGCCTCGGCCGCGTGCTCCGCCATCGCCTTCGGGGGCTCGCCCCAGCACAGGTAGACGTCGGCCTGCCGGGCCGCAACGGACTTCGCCGGCGCCGACGAGCCGCCCAGGAACACCTCGGGCGGCTCGGCGGGCGGGCGGGTGACGGTCGCGCCCGTCACCCGGTAGTACTCGCCGTGGAAGTCGTACGGCTCGCCGCGCAGGGCGCCCCGCACGACCGAGAGGAACTCGTCGGCCCGGGCGTAGCGCTCGTCGTGGCCCAGCCAGTCGCCGTAGCGGTGCTGCTCGTCGGCGTCACCGCCGGTGACGATGTTGAGCTGCAGCCGGTTGCCGGACAGCCGCTGGTAGGTCGCCGCCATCTGGGCCACCAGCGTGGGGGCGACCAGGCCGGGCCGCAGTGCCACCATGAACTTCAGGTGCCGCGTCTGTGCCGCGAGCGCGGCCGACACCAGCCACGGGTCCTCGCAGAACAGGCCGGCCGGGGTGAGCACGCCGGTGAAGCCGAGCCGGTCCGCGGCCATGGCGACCTGGGCCAGGTACCCGATGTCGGGTTCCCGGCGGGGCTGGCGCCGGGCCGCGTCGCGGGCGATCTCACGCCCGTCGCTGTGCGTGGGGAGAAACCAGTGCAGCCGCAGCGGCGTGGCCGGTTGCCGATTCGATGCGTCGCGTTCCACATCGACGATTGTCACCAAGGGTGTCCGGTCCGGCCTAGGGTCACCACCGGCATCGGCATGACCCGGCCGGTTATGCCTCAGCTCGCGACGCCCAGGCGTCCGGACCCACCGTGCCGCAGACGGTGCGCCACCGAGCGGTAGGCGGTCTCCGCCTCGCGGACGCCGTCGAGCAGCCTGTGCGCCTTGGCCGTGAGCGCCGTGCCGCGGTGGGTGCGCTCGAGCAGGTTCATGCCGAGCCGGCACTCGAGGCGGCCGATCCGCCGGGTCAGGGCCGGCTGGGTGATGAGTAACTGCGGCGCGGCCCGGTTGAGGCTGCCGCACTCGCTGACGACGTGCAGCAGGTGGAGATCCTCGGGCTCCAGTGCCCCTTCGGCGTTCGGCGGAGGCAGCGCCGGCCCGGCGACGAGCAGCCGGGCGATGACGTCCTCGGGCGGCGGGAGGGCCGCAGCGGGGTGTGCCGCCTGGGGCGGGAACTGCGCACAGTAGCGGTACTCCGGGTTGCGCTGCTCGGCCCGCTCCTTGTACAGCCGCATCAGGCAGGCACGCAGCGCCTCGACGAGCTGTTCGGCGATGACCGCCCCGTCGATGACCAGCACGTGCCGGCGGCGCGGGGGGTTGCGTAACGGGCGCAGTACGAAGCCGGGGTTGACCGTCGGCAGCACGATGAGCGGTGAGGACAGCGTCACACCGTGGCCGAGCCCGAGCAGGCTGCGGCGCTCGGCGGGCGTGTGCGCGACAAAGGTGATCTTCGGAGCGAACCGGTCCGCGGTCGCTCGGCGCAGCAGCGCCGTCGACTCGTCGGTGTCGCCGACGATCCACTGGTCGCCGGCGAGGTCCGCGATGTCCACAGTGGACTGGTTGGCACACTGGTGCCCGGCGGGCAGCGCGACCCACAGCGGCTCGTCCAGCAAGTCGTGGCGGGCCAGCGGGCGGTCGCAGTTCGGGATGGCGTCGTCGCCGAGCCACAGGTACACGGCGTCGACCTGGCGCCGCTCGAACTGCTCCATCGCCTCGCCGGGCTCCGCCGCCACGGCGTTGAGCAGCATGCCGGGGACCTGTAACGCCAGCCGGTCGGCCAGTTCGCTCAGATCGCTGCCGAATGCGGCCAGCCGCAGCGTCGGCAGCAGCGCCGCCCGGCTGGTGCCGACCTCCTCGGTGACGCGCTGCAACACCGACTCCAGCGAGTGCAGCAGCCGCGCCCCGGCGGCGAGCACCGCCCAGCCCGCGCGAGTGAGCCCGGCCCGCCCGTGCTCGACCTCGGCGAGGTGCACCCCGACGCGTCGTTCCAGCCGTTCCAGCCGCCGCAGCGCGGCCGCCTGCGTCATCCCGACGAGCCGTGCCGCTCCCTGGATACTCCCTGTCTCCACGACGCCCTGCAGCAGGAGGAAATCCTGCCGGCTCGGTAGCTCCTCGACCAAGGTGACCTCCCCGTCGCACGGTTCAGGATGACGAACGTGATGGGTACGAAGCCGTCGGATGTATACACGGCGGCAGACGTAATGTGTAGGAACAGTCGTGCACGAGGGTCCGCGTCCGACGTCACCGAGAGCGACGTTTGCCGAGTTCAGCGCCCGGATTTCCAACCGGTCGAGCCCTGCGCCAGGTCGACGACGAGCCCGGCCTGAACTATACCGATCGATGGACTTTCGGGCATGGCATGAGTCCGCCGTTCCGGTGGCCGCCGGAGATCAAGGATGCATAGCTCAAGGCCGGGTGAACGGTGCAGAGCCGGTGGAATGCATAACCAGCGCGGGCGCGGGTATTCCGGGAAACGCTCCGCTATGCCGATCTCCGCGCGCGGTCTGGCCCCGATGGCACGCGCTGGTTTGTATGGCACCGTGACGGTGTTCGTGTTGGTCCATGGTCTCGACGACACCCCGGACAGCTGGGCGCCGTTGACGGCCGCCCTCGAGGGCGAAGCGATCACGCTCGAGCTGCCGTGGCGAGCGGGCGCCGACGTCCGCTGGCGGCGCGACGGGACGGCCGGGGCGTGGCTGCGCCGGCGGCTGCGCGCGCTCGGCACCCCCTACGACGTGCTGATCGGGCATTCGCTGGGCGCCAATGCCGTGCTGGACGTGCTGGCCGGCGGTACCGACGCCGCCGCGGCGGTGCTCATCGCTCCGCTGTACCGGCCGCCGGACTGGGGCGTCACCTGGGACCTGTTCACGCTGTGCCGCCAGCACTTCGAGGCGGTGATCCGCGAACGCGGGCGCGCGCTCGACCGGCGCCGGGAGACCGACCCCGCCGCCGTCGACGAGTTGCTGGACCGCA
This sequence comes from Dactylosporangium sp. NPDC000244, assembly GCF_040300725.1. Classification (NCBI taxonomy): domain Bacteria; kingdom Bacillati; phylum Actinomycetota; class Actinomycetes; order Micromonosporales; family Micromonosporaceae; genus Dactylosporangium; species Dactylosporangium sp. NPDC000244. The sequence goes on along the minus strand of NZ_JBEPEH010000006.1, from coordinate 266,796 downwards.
TCATCGACCGGCTCGGCCCGGCCCGCTTCATCACCCTGTTCGAGGAGTTCGTCGCGACCGGTGACCTGCCGCTCGGCGCGGTCACCGTGCCGACGCTCGTCCTGTCCGGCGCGGACGACCCGGGCCTGTCGTTCGGCCGGGCCGAGGGTCTGGCCTCCGCGTTGCCGCACGCGACGCTCGTGCTCGACACGTCGCTGCGGCACGACGCACACGCCACGCAGGCCGAGACCGTGGCCCGGCACATCCGAGGCTACCTGTCGGCGCGGTGCCTCACAGGCTCACCCAGACATTCTTCGGCCGGCTGAACTCGCGCATCCCCGCACGCCCGCCGACCCGCCCGAAGCCGCTGTGCCGCGTTCCGCCGAACGGCACCGCGGGGCCGACCCCCGGGAAGCCGTTGACCCACACCGTCCCGGCCACCAGCCCGGCCGCGACGCGGTGCGCGCGGCGCAGGTCGGTGGTGTGCACGTAGGCCGCCAGCCCGTAGCGGGTCGCGTTGGCCAGCCGCAACCCGTCCTGCTCCGTGTCGAAGCGGTGCAGCGACAGCACCGGCCCGAACACCTCCTGCTGCACCAGGTCGCTGCCGTGGTCGATGTCCGCGAGCACCGTCGGCGGCAGGAAGTACCCCTCCCCCAGCTCACCGCCGAGCCGCTCGCCCCCGGTGACCAGCCGGGCCTCGCCGGCGGTGACGGTCCGCTCGACCACGCCGAGGATCCGCCGGCACGCCTCCTCGCTGATGACCGGACCCATCAGCGTCGCGTCCAGCAACGGATCGCCGACGGACACGTGGCGCAGCCGCTTCGTGAGCGTCGCCAGCACCTCGTCGTACGCCGCGGCCTGGACCAGCACCCGGGTGCCGCTCACGCACATCTGCCCGCTGTTGACGACCAGTCCCGCGAGCACCTGGCGCGCGGCCATCCGCAGGTCCGCGTCGGCGAAGATCACATGGGCCGACTTGCCGCCCAGCTCGAGACAGACCGGCGTCAAGTTGGCCGCCGCGGCGCCGAGCACCCGCTGCCCGGTCGCGGCGCTCCCGGTGAAGTGGATCTTGTCGACGCCGGCGTGCCCGACCAGCGCGGCGCCGCCCTCCGGCCCAGTGGCGACCGCGTTGACGACGCCGGGCGGGATCCCCGCGTCGAGGGCCAGCTCGGCGACGGCGAGCGCGGTGAACGGAGCCAGTGGCGGCGGTTTGAGCACGACGGTGTTGCCGGCGGCCAGCGCCGGTGCGAGCACCTGAGCGATCGAGGGCAGCGGGGCGTTCCACGGCACGATGACGGCCACGACGCCGTACGGCTCGTCGAGCGTGTAGTCCAGCGCCGGCGCCGGCCACGTACGCACGACCTCGCCGGCGTCCTTGTCCGCCCAGCCCGCGCAGTACGTGAGGAAGTCCGCGGCGACCTGCGGCAGCCGCGTGGCGAACCGCCGGGGCACGGCGGTCTCCACAGTCTGCAGCATGCCGAGCCGTTCCGCATGATCGACGATGCGGCGGGCGAGCTCGAGCAACAGGTCGCGGCGGCGATCCGGCGCGGTGGCACGCCAGCCGGGGGCCGCGGCGGCCGCCGCGCGGACGGCCTCGTCGATCTCGCTCGGGCCGCCGACGGGTACGGTCACCGTCCGGCGCCCGGTAGCCGCGTAGACGTGATCGTATTCGCCGCCGCTGGAGTCGGTGCGCCGCTGCGCGCCGATGAGCAACGCCGGTTCCGGCAGCACCTGCAACGGTACCGAAGTCATGGTCATGTCGTTGCTCCTGACATCGGCGCGAGCGAACCGTCCGCGAACGCCGACCAGAGCCGGCGCCGCCGCGGCTTGCCGCTCGACGTGCGCGGAATGGTGCCCCGAGGCACCCGGATGACGACCAGCCGGGCGTCTCCCAGCCGGCCGCGCACCGCGCCGACGGCGGCGGTGAGCGGGCCGCCCGGCGCCTCCTCCGCGACCACCACCGCGGTCGGTGCGCCGTCGTGGAACCCCAGCGCCACCGCGAACCGGTGGGTGGGCACCCCGTGGCCGGCGAGCACCGCCTCCACGTCCTCGGCGAACAACGCCTTTCCGCGGATCTTGATGGCGTCACCGAGCCGGCCGAGGACGAACAGCTGGCCGCGGTCCAGGAACCCGGCGTCGCCGGAGTACAGCACCCCGCCGGTCAGCTCGGTGAGCGCCGCGGCACCGGTGTCCGCGGCGCCGCCGAGGTAGCCCGGCGAGACGGACGCCCCGCGCACGACCACCTCCCCGACGTGCCCGTCGGGCAGGGCGGTGCCCTCGTCGTCGACCACGGACACCTCGACGCCGCCGATCGCCGGACCGCAGCCGACCACGCGCGTGTCGCCGGGCTCGACACGCGCGCCGACGGACAGCCCGGTGGGGTCGACCTCGGCGGCACGCCACGGCTCGTCCAGCCCGACGCCGGTGACGAGCAGCGTGGCCTCGGCGAGACCATACGCCGGGCACAGCGCCCGCCGCGGGAGGCCGTGCGGGCCGAGCAGCGCGGCGAACCGGTCGAGCGCGTCGGCGTCGATACGCTCGGCGCCGACGATCACCGCACGCCACCGGCCGAAGTCGAGGCCGGCCAGGTCATCGGGGCGCACCCGGCGCAGGATGTGGTGCAGCCCGAACGCCGGCATCGCGGAGAGCCGGGCGCCGCCCTCGCCGAAGCACCGCAGGTACCGCAGCGGCCGGTGCACGAACTCCTCCGCCGTCAGCTGCCACACGTCGGCGGTGTTCACCACCGGCGTCAGGAACGTCCCGATGAGGCCCATGTCGTGATGGATCGGCAGCCAGGTCGCGGTCGGATCGTCCGGGGTGTGCCGCAGCCACGTGCTGATCGCCGTCAGGTTGGCCTCCAGCGCGGCGCGGGGCACGCGCACGCCGCGCGCCCGGCCGCTGGAGCCCGAGGTGAACTGGATGAGCGCCAGCTCGGCCGGTCGCCGGCCCGGGGGGCGGCTGTCTTCCGCCACCCCGGACAGCAGGTCGTCGGCCGAGCGCACCGGGCACCCGCCGGCGGCCGCGGCGATCGCGCCGATCTCCGCCACGAGGTCGGGCTCGGTGAGCACGAGCGCCGGGCGTACGGCGCCGAGCAGGCCGGACAGGTGCGCGTGGTAGCCGGCCGGATCGCCGAACGCGACCGGCGGCGCGGCCGGGCACGGGGTCGCGCCGGCCAGCAGCGTCCCGAAGAACGTGCCGACGAACCCCGGCCCCGAGCGCCGCACCACCACGATCACGTCGCCGCCGCGGACGCCGCCCTCGACGAGGGCCGCCGCGGTGCGGTACGCCAGCCGCGCGAGCCGGTCGTACCCCCAGAACTCCCACTCCTCGCCGCGCCGGGCGAACCGGATGCCACGCCGCGGCTCCGGGTCGTCCAGCCACGCCAGCAATGTGCGATCCATCGCCCGCCTCTTCCCCCGCTCAGCCGGCCGCGACCGGCTCGGGCGCCGGGCGCCAGCCGGCCCAGGCCGTGCGGTCCAGGTAGGTGAAGAACTCCTCGGCGCCGGGCACCTGCGGCACCGGCAGCCACGGCTTGAACTGGGTGGTGAAGTGCCGCAGCTTCACGTTGCGCAGCGTCTCGGCGAATCGCCGCCGGCTGCGCGGCCGCAGATAGTAGTGGGTCGACACGTTCCAGGCCGGATCGAGCTCCTGCCAGCGCCCGGCCATCGTCACGTTGAGCGCCTCCTGGTCGGAGCTCGTCACCGAGGCCGGGTCGTGACGGGCGAAGTCCAGCGCCCGCTCCCCGATCCGCTCCCGTCGCCACCCGGCCAGGTCGATGAGCATCACCCCGGAGTTGAAGAACGCCTTGTCCAGCCCGGGCTTGCCGGCGGCCGCGTACTGCGCGGCCCACCGGGTGTGCACGGCGACGGTCACCAGGTCGTCCTCGACCGCGCCGACCAGGTTGCCGGCGAGGTCCTGCTCCCACAGCTCCGCGATGTCGGTGAAGGCCAGCACGTCGGCGTCGAGGTAGATCGCCCGCTGCCACTGCGGCGGCGTGAACTGCGGGATCAGCAGCCGGGCGAACATGGTCGTCGTGATGTAGCCGATCTGTGGCAGGCCGCTGTAGTCCACGTCGCTGACGTCCACGAAGTCGATCGTCGCGCCGGTGCCGGCGATCGACGCCACGACCAGGTCACGGTCGCGCTGCGCGACGTCGCGGGCCAGCACCACCACCTCGATCCGCTCCGGTGTCGAGCAGTTGTCCACGATGGAGCGGACCGCCGCGGCGAGCGGGATGACGTAGTTGCCGTCGATGGCGAAGGCGATGCCGATCGCCTCCGGGCTGCTTCCTGACATGGTGATCTCTCCTACCCCGCCTGCAGTCCGGACCAGAACCCGCACCGGTGGTCGGTGCCGAAGTCGTCGGCGCGGGCCGGGCCGGCCGGCGCGAGCGACTGGATCTGGGCGTCCGCGCCCCGGAACCGCGACCACGACGGGGCACCGGCGGTGTTCGGGTCGCCGGTGGCCGCGAACGCGAGCCAGTAGCGGCCCATCCGTTCGGCCAGCGCGCGCTGCGCGTCCGACAGCGGCGGCATCGGAATCGGGAAGGCGAACTGGTACTGCACCTCGACCGCGTGGTAGGCGCCGAGCGGGAAGGTGTGCGGCACCGGCAGGAACAGCGGCGCGTCCGGATCGTCGAACTCGTACTCGTACACCGGCACATGGCGGTTCAGTGCCGTGTTGAGCGCCCGCGTCGGGCAGGCGAACGTGGAGTCGGTGACCACCGCCGACAGCGCCAGCTCCGGCACGTCGTAGGCCTGGGCCGGGTATTCGGCGAGGACCTGCGCCGAGCGGTCGCCGAAGCGCGCGGTGATCTCGTGCTGGTAGTCCTCGGCCGTCAGCGGGGGCCGGCCGGCGAGCTCGGTGGCGATGAGGAACCGTCCCTCGTCGTGCGTGGTGCCCTGGATCACCGGGACCCGGTGTACCGCACCCGTGGCGAACGCCTGCGGGATCTGCCGCGGTAGCACGCTGCCGCCGACCGACGGGCCCCAGGCCCCGGTCGTGCCGAGCCGCAGCACGTCGGCGACGGGCAGGCCGCGCAGGCACGCGACCGTGGTGCAGCCGGCCGACTGGGCGAGGGCGACACCGCGCTGCTCGCTCTGCGCCAGCGTCGGCAGCGGCAGGCCGCACAGCCCGCTCTGCACGACCGCACGCTGGAAGAGCCCCGCCGCGGCCGGCGACGCGACGTGCGCGCACACGTCGGTACCGCCGTCGGACTGCCCGGCGACCGCCACCCGGCGCGGGTCACCGCCGAAGGCCGCGATGTTGCGCTGGGTCCAGCGCAGCGCAGCCTGCTGGTCCAGCAGCCCGTAGTTGCCCGAGCCGGCCGCGCCGGCCTCGGCGGAGAGGCCGGGATGGGCCAGGAAGCCGAAGATCCCGAGCCGGTAGTTGACGGTCACGACGACCGCGTCGCCGGCGGCGGCCAGCGGGCCGGGCCGGTAGCTGTTGCCGCTGCCGGAGTCCGAGGGCCCGTGCAGCCAGACGATGACGGGCAGTGGGCGGCGCTGAGGCTTCGCGGGCCGGTACACGTTGACCCGCAGGCAGTCCTCGGTGGTGCTGCCGAGCCCGCTGTTGAGCACGGCCGGCGTCTGCGGGCAGATCGGCCCGAGCGCGGTGGCGTCGCGGACACCGGTCCATGGCGTGGCCGGGCGGGGCGCCTGCCAGCGCAGCGCTCCGGTCGGCGGCGCCGCGAAGGGGATGCCGAGGTACTGCTCCGTGCCGTCGACCACCGCGCCGCGCACCCAGCCGCCCCAGGTGCGCGCTATCGGGTCGTGGCCGGGGCTGGCCGAGGCCTGGGCCGCGCCGAGCGTGCCGACGAGCCCGGCGGCCAGCACCGCGGCGGCGCTCCGCTTCCATGACCATCGCATCAGGCTTCTCCTTCGCAGGTGGGGAACCGGCCGTCCATTGTGGTCAATCCGCCAGGTCGCCGCGCTCGCGCAGCACGCGGATGACGTGCTCGGCGACCTCGTCGATCGTGGTGATGCTGCGCGCGGCCGGCTCGTCGATCAGCGGCAGGTCGAAGTCGTCCTCCAGTGCGAAGGCGAGCTCCACCAGGGCCAGCGAGTGAAATCCGAGGTCGTCGGCGAGCCGGGCTCGGCCATCGGCCGCCGGATCGGGCTCGGGCGCCAGTTGCAGGACCATGTCCCGCACGGTCCGGCGGATCCCGTCTTCGGTGTGTGCCGCCGTGTCCGGCGTGGCCGGCGCGTCAGCCATGGTGACCTCCATTGTCCACTGTGGATCGTCGATGTCGTCCCACTCGGTCAGGCTAGCGAGCGCCGGCGGTGGGCGGATATGACAGCAGGGCGCCCGGTGATGCAACCCTGCGTGGCTCAGTACGCCAGTGACCGGTTGGGCCGATCGACCAGCGCGCTGCCCAGCACCTGGTACGGCTGGCGGGACGCGACCGCGTGCTGGGTGGCGGTGTGCAGGTCGCGCATCCGCTGCTGCAACCCGCACGAGTCGTAGATCGACGAGCCGCCGCCGAGCTGGTAGGCCGTGTCCACCGCCCGGCGCGCCAGCGTGGCCACCTCCGCGGCGGTCCCCCGCAGCGCGGCCCGCTCGACGAGCGACGCCGGCGAGCCGGGTCGCGCGGCCCGGGCCCAGGCGGCCTCGGTCTGGGCCGTCAGGAGCGCCTCGGCCGATGTCGCGGCCAGGTACGCCTCCCCGGCCCGGTCCTGGAACAGTGGCTGGTCGGCCAGCGCGGCCGGGCTGAAGGCCGGTCGCTTGCCCGCGCCGGCGAGCGCGACGACGTCGTCGACCGCCCCCCACGCGATGCCGACCATGGCCGCGGCCACCAGGAAGGCGCCGTACTCCAGCAGCGGTGTCCGGAACCCCGGCCGGTCCAGCGCCGGGCGGGAGCCGACGACCGAGCACGTCCACTCGTCCGGGCACGACCGCCGGCGCACCTTGACGTCGTTGCTGCCGGTGCCGCGAAGCCCCAGCACGTGCCAGCTGTCGACCACCGTGACCGAGTCCATCGGCAGCACCGCCAGCCGCATCGGCGGCGGCCCGGCCCCGTCCGCCCCGCCGGTCGCCGCCGGATCGTCGCCCACCACGGCGCACTGACCGAAGAACCAGCGGGCGTGGCCGCAGCCGGTCACGAACGGCCACTGCCCCGAGATCCGCCAGCCGCCCTCCGGATCGCGCATCGCGCGGCCCTTCGGCGCCGTCGCGCCCGCGCCGACGACGTCGGGCCCGTCGGCGTAGAGCGTGTCGAACGTCGGCGGCGGCAGGTAGGCGAACACGACCTGGGCCAGCGCCGCCTGCCCGACCGTCCAGCCCACCGCCGCGTCGGCCCGCGACAGCGCCGCCACCACGCGGATCACGTCCGGCAGTGGCAGTTCGTCGCCGCCGTGACTGACCGGCGTGACCATCCGGAAGCAGCCGGCCGCGGTCAGCTCCGCGACCAGCTCCGCCGGCAGCGCCTGGGCACGGTCGGCGTCGCCGCGCAGCTTGGTCGCCAGGGCGGCCAGGCCGGGCAGGTGGGTGAGCGCGTTCTCCGTCACGGCCGGCCCCCGTGGTCGCGATGGCCGGCGCCGAAGTACCGCTCGCGCAGCGTCGGCTCGCCGGGGTCGTACCGGCGGCGGAAGAGGCCCTGCCGCTGCAGCTGCGGCACCAGCAGGTCACAGATGTCCACCGCACCGGCGGACGCCGGGCAGGGGATGAGGTTGAAGCCGTCGATGCCGGTCTGCTCGATCCACGCCGTCATGTGCGCGGCCACCTCCTCGGGGGTTCCGGCGAGCATGAAGCGGCCGCCGCGCATCGGGCGGTGCGGCAGGGTCAGCGTCCGGCGCACGTCGCCGACGGTCCAGTCGCGGTCCGGGCTCGTGCGCCGGATCAGGTCCAGCGGCGTGCGGGTGCCCTCGACCCGGATGCTCTCGATCGGGGTGTCGTCCGCATACCCGCCGAGGTCGACGCCGGTCCAGCCGCACCACTTCGCGAGCCGCCCCTCCGCGCTGTGCAGCGATGTGAACAGCTCCACCTTGGCGGCCGCCTCCTCGGCGGTGGGCGCCACGATGACCGGGATGCCGAGCAGCACCTTGAGCGACGCCGGGTCGCGGCCCGCCTCCCGCACCAGCCGGCGCAGCTCGGCGACCTGCTCCGCGCACCGCTTGCGGTCCGCGGCGGTCAGGAAGACCACCTCGGCGTGACGGGCGGCGAACGCCATCCCGCGCCCCGAGGCACCGGCCTGGTAGAGCACCGGTGTCCGCTGCGGCGACGGCTCACACTGGTGCGGGCCGCGCACCCGGAACCACTTGCCTTCGTGGCCGGCCTCGCGGACCAGTGCCGGATCGGCGTACCGGCCGCCGGCGACGTCGGCCACGACCGCGCGGTCGGACCAGCTGTCCTCCCACAGCGCCCGGACCGCCGCCAGGTACTCGTCGGCGCGGTCGTACCGCACGTCGTGGGCCAGGAACTCGCCGATGCCGTTCGCCTCGGCCGAGCGCAGGTACGAGGTGACGACGTTCCACCCGATCCGGCCGCCGGTGAGGTGATCCAGCGTCGAGAACGTGCGGGCGCAGAGGTACGGCGGGTGGTACGTGGTCGAGTATGTGACCGCGAACCCGAGGTGCCGTGTCGCCGCGGCGAGCGCGGGGATGACCAGGACCGGGTCGATGGACGGGATCTGCACCGCCTCGCGCACCGCGGGTTGCCACGAGCCCTCGTACACGTCGTAGACGCCGTGCACGTCGGCGAAGAACAGCGCGTCGAAGCACGCCTCCTCGAGCCGGGCGGCCAGCGCGATCCAGTGCCCGAGGCTGCGGTACACCGCCGGGTCCGGTTCCTGCGGATGCCGCCAGAGCCCCTCGAACGAGGGCGACGGCGTGCACTCCGTGAACAGGTTGAGGTGCATGTCCCCGACGCTATCGGCACGTCCGCCGGCGGTACCGACTCTCGTCTATGCATTTGCGCGGCCGCTTCTACCCATTGCCCGATCGCAGCCCCGGGCTCGCCATCGCGACCACGGCGAGCAGGACCATCACGGACGCGTAGCACCACACGGTGGCCACCGCACCGGCCAGGCCGAGCAGCAGTCCGGCGAGCAGCGGCCCGGCCGGCGTGGCGACCGCGGCCAGCTGGCTCGCCGCGCTGCTGACCCGTCCCAGCAACGCATCGGGCGCCTCGGTGGCGATGCGCGCCTGGATCCCGGCCACGAGCGCGGGCGCCGGGAAGTACGCGACGGCGGCCAGCGCCCCCATCGTCCACGGCGAGCCGGCCACGAGCAGCAGCCCCACGCTCGCCGCGCCGCACCAGCCGAAGCCGAGCACGACGGCGCGCGCGGACAGGCGCCGCAGCAGCCACGGCGCGGCCACGGCCCCCAGCAGGCCGCCCACGCCGCCCATCCCGAGCATCACGCCGATCCCGCCCGGCCCGGCGCCGCGCTGGTGCGCGAGCACCACGACGAGCAGCCCCATCGAGCTGTAGACGACGGCGACGGCGGCGCTCCAGAGCAGCGTCGCCCGCAGGAACCGGTGCCGCCACAGCCAGCGCACGCCGGCCAGCATCTCGGTTCCGGACACTCGATCCGGGCCCGGGTCCGGCCGCCGCGGCGCGCGCAGTGGCGTGCGGATGCCCGCGACGCACAGCAGGGACACCAGGTAGGAGACCGCGTCGAGGTGGAACGGCAGGGCGGCGGAGATCCCGAACGCGACACCGCCGGCCGGATTGCCCAGCAGGCCCGCGAGGTGACCACGGGCCTGGTTGCCGGCCGCGGCCGCCGCCACCGCCGGGGCCGGGACGACGTGGCGCACCGCGGCCAGCTCGGCCGGGGCGAAGAACGCCGCGCAGACTCCCTCGACGAGCGCGGCGGCCAGGACGGCGGGAAACCCCGCGTGGCCGGTCAGCACGGCGATGCCGAGCGCGGCCAGGGTCACGGCCCGCAGGGCGTCGCAGGACACCAGCACAGCGCGGCGGCTGCACCGGTCGACGACCACGCCGGCCGGGTATCGTGCCAGCACCGTGGCCGCGGTGACCGCGGCCGCGAGGGTGCCGGCCAGCGCCGCCGAGCCGGTGAGGGCCAGGACCAGCAGCGGATAGGCGACCGCGGACATACCGGAGCCGAGCTGCGAGGCCGCCTGCCCGAGCCACAGCAGCGTGAAATCCCGGTTGCGGCGCAGGACGACCGGAGCGGCAGCAGCGGCAGGATCGGCAGGATCGGTCGCGGTGCCGGTCACAGCACCGCGTCCGCCTGCTCGCGGGCCGCCCAGCGAACCATGGTCAGGACCTGTTCGACCATCACCGTCAGATCGGCGACCGCGCTCGGGTGGGCGGGCGATCCGTCGTCGGTGAACGCCGCGCGCTCCCGGGCGAGCGTCACCCCCAGCGGGGTCGGCCAGCCGCGCAGCGCGTGGCCGATGGTCCGCAGCGACGCGACCGTCGAGTGCGCGCCCTGGTCGCCCCCGGCCACACCGACGCATCCGATCGCCCGGCCGTGCAGGTAGGGCCGCGGGTCGTCGGCGAGCTCGTTGACGTAGTCGAGGGCGTTCTTCAGCAGCCCGCTCGGCGCACCGTGGTAGGCGGGCGAGAGCAGCACCACGCCGTCCGCTCCGGCCAGAGCGTCCAGGAAGGCGCGGGACCGCGGCTCCGTGCGGCCCGGCCGGTAGAACGGGAACTCCAGGTCGGTCCCGCTGAACACGGCGGAGGGCAGGCCCGCCGCCACGCACCGGCGGGCGCACCAGCGGGCCAGCCGGTCCGCGCTGGAGTGCGCGCTGAGCGAGCCCGCCAGCAGGACCACCCGCGGCGTGCCGGCGATCTCCCGTACCGTCATCCGGCCTCCCCGGTCAGGCCGAGCCGGGCGGCGATGCGCAGCCGGTGTCCGGTCGCGTCGCCGTGCAGCACGGCGGACGTCAGCGCCCGTTTGTGGTACAGGTGGGCGTCGTGTTCCCAGGTGAAGCCGAGACCGCCGTGCAGGTGCACGGTCTGGGCCGCCACCCGCCGGTAGTGCTCGGCGAGGTAGGCCTTGGCGCTCGCCGCCGCCTCCGGCAGCTCGTGCGGTGCGGTGTCGGCGACGGTCGCCGCGTGCCGGCAGAGCGCCCCGGCCTGCTCCGCGACGACGTGCAGATCCGCGCAGCGGTGCTTGACCGCCTGGAACGCGCCGATCGGGCGGCCGAACTGCGTACGCTCCTTGACGTACGCGACCGCCATCCGCACGCATTCGGCGACCCCGCCGTACTGTTCGGCCGCGAGCAGCAGCGCGGCGAGGTCGTCGAGGTGGCCGGTCGCCCCCGCCGGATCGGTGCAGGACAGCTTGCGGGCCCGGGCCCCGGTGAACTCGAGCCGGGCCAGCCGGCGGGTCGGGTCGAGCGCCTCGAGCCGGTCGCGGCGCGTTCCGGGACCGCGCGCCGAGAGCACGTACAGGCCGGGACCGTCGTCGCCGCCGGCCGGCAGGACCAGGACGTCCGCGGCCAGCGCGTCCGCGGCCAGCGGCACCACGCCGGTCAGCCGGTCTCCGCTCGCGGTCACCGCGCCGTCCGGCGGGCGGACCCAGACCGCCACGGTCGCCCCGGCGAGGATGGGCGGCAGCAGCTCGGCCGCGGACCGCTCGTCGCCGCTGGCGACCAGGGCCTGCGCGGCGAGGACCACGGTCAGGTACGGCACCGGCGCCAGCGCCCGGCCCAGCTCGGCGCAGACCACGCCGGCCTCCCGCCAGCCGGCCCCGCTGCCACCGAACCGGCCCGGCACCGCCAGCCCGACGAGGTCCAGTTCGCTCGCGAGGCGCTTGTACAGCAGACGGTCCCAGCCGTGCCAGCCGTCGGCCACCGCCCGCACCTGCGGCATGGCCGCGTGCCGGGTGAGCAACCGGCGCACCGCGTCGCGCAGCGCGTCGAGCTCGGCGCTGCCGGCCGACGTCGGCGCCGCGGCGGGCCGGGTGGCGGTGTCGCCGTCGCGGGGCAGGCCGAGAAGCCGTTCCCCGACGATATTGCGCTGGATTTCATCGGTACCGCCGGCGATGCCGGTCGACAGCGCGACGCCGACGGCGGTCGCGAGGTCCGCCTCCCCCGGCCGCCCGCAACGGGCGACCACACCGGGGCCGGCCACCTCCGACGCGGTCTCGGCGGCCAGCCGGTCGAGTGCCGCCCAGGCCAGCTTGGCCACCGAGCCGCGGGCGCCCAGCTCCACGCCGGACCGCGCGGCGGCGGCCAGCTCGGCCCGCAGCGACGCGAGCGCGTTCTCGTGCACGCGCACCCGGCCGACCCGATCGAGGGCGATCGCCCGGTCGCCGGTGGCCGCCCGCGCGAGCTGGGCCGCGGTGATCGTGGTGCCGGAGGCACGCAGCATCGCCGCGCTGGACTGCCGCTCGTGGGTGAGCATGGCCATGGCCACGGCCCAGCCGCCGTCGCGCTCGCCGATGATCCGGCCCGCCGGCACCCGGACCCGGTCGAGGAAGACCTCGTTGAAGACGTCCCGCCCGGCGAGGTCGCGCAGTGGCCGCACCGTCACGCCCGGCGCGTGCATGTCGACCACGAACATCGTGATGCCGTGGTGCTTGGGCGCCCGCGGGTCGGTGCGCGCGAGCAGGACACCGAGGTCCGCCCACTGTCCGCGGGACGTCCACACCTTCTGGCCGGTGACCACGAAGTCGTCGCCGTCGGGCTCGGCCCGGGTCGCCAGCGCCGCGAGGTCGGAGCCGGCGCCCGGTTCGGACATCAGCTGGCACCAGATCTCCTCGCCACGCAGCAGCGACGGCAGGTACCGGCGGCGCTGCGGCTCGGTGCCGAAGGCCAGCAGCGTCGGCCCGACCATCCGCAGCCCGATGGTGAACGGCTCGCTGGGCAGGTCGTAGCCGGCGGACTCCGCGGCGAACGCCAGCTCGTCGTCGGCGCCGAGACCCCGGCCGCCGTACTCGACCGGCCAGTCGATGCCCGCGAACCCGGCCGCATGCAGCGCGCGCTGGAACCGGCGAGCGCCGTCCAGCCCCTCGCCCCAGGGCGTGTCCGCGTGCCGGGCCAGCCAGTCCCGGGCGGCCGCGCGGAACTCGGCGGCGGTCATCGCGGGCGCTCCGGCGTGAAGCGGACCGGCATCGCCGTCAGCCCGTTCATGAAGTTGGACTGCAGCCGGGTCGGCGCCGCGGTCAGCTCCAGGCGCGACAGGTGCGGGCGGAGGAACTCGAGCATCGTCGAGAGCTCCTCACGGGCCAGCGCGGCGCCGAGACAGAAGTGCGCGCCGACGCCGAACGCCAGGTGCGGATTCGGCTGGCGGCCCACGTCGAAGTCGTCCGGCCGCTCGAACACGGCCTCGTCGCGGTTGGCCGAGATGTAGTAGAGGACGACCTTGTCCCCGGCGGCGATCGGCTGCCCCGCCAACTCGGTGTCGGCGGTGGCGGTACGCCGGAACTGCATGATCGGTGTGACCCACCGCAGGATCTCCTCGGTGGCGGTGGGCAGCAGGGCCGGGTCGGCCACCAGGCGGTCCCGCTGCCGGTGGTGCTCGGTGAGCGCGAGCAGCCCGCCCGAGATCGCATGCCGGGTGGTCTCGTTGCCGGCCACCACCAGCAGCATCCAGAACTGGCACAGCTCCTGGTCGGTGAGGCGCCGCCCGTCGACCTCGGCGTTGGCCAGGAGGCTCACCACGTCCTCGGCGGGGTGGGCGCGGCGGTGCGCGGCGAGCCGGCGTACGTAGTCGGAAGCCTCCGCGAACGTGTCGCGGTACACCGCGACGTCGCCTCCGCCGAATCGCGGGTCGTCGAAGCCGACCAGGTGGTTGCTCCAGCGCAGCAGCAGCCCGCGGTCGGCCCTCGGCATGCCGAACAGGTCCGCCAGCACGATGAGCGGCAGCTCCGCGGCAAGGTCGGCGACGGCGTCGAACTCCCCGGCCGCGAGCACGGCGTCGGCGACCTCGGCCGCGTTCTGCCGGATCGACCGGCGCAGGGCGCGCACCGAACGCGGGCCGAAGGCGGTGCTCACCAGGCGCCGCAACCGGGTGTGCTCGGGGGCGTCCATGTTGGCCAGCAGCTGCCGGGCCCGCTCCAGCTGCTCGGGGGTCTGCGGGTCGGCGAGGAAGGCGCCCCCGGCCGCCGACGAGAACGTCGCGGTGTCCCGGGAGGCCGCCACGACGGCGGCGTGCCCGGTCACCGCCCAGAACCCGGCGCCGGTGCGGGTGTGCGTGCCGGTGCCGCCGCGGTGCCGGCGCAGGGGCGGTTCGCCGGCCCACGCCACCGGCGACTCGGCCCGCCGGCGCCGGAACTCGTCGTGCGGGACACCGGTCGCGTACGTCGCCGGATCGGCGAGCAGCGGGTCCGGGGCGGCCAGCCGGTCCCGCAGCACCTGGCGGCGGAGCTTGCCGGTCGGCTCGCGGGGCACGGAGCCGACCACCCGGTACTGCCGGGGCACCTTGAACCCGGCGAGCCGGGCGCGGCAGTGCCGGTCCAGCTGCTCGAACAACGCCGTGGCGGCGGGGGCGTCCGGCGCCACCGCGACGGCGGCCGTCACCCGTTCACCGAACTCGTCGTCGGCGATGCCGAAGACGGCCGCGTCGCGCACCGCCGGGTGCGTCTGCAGGACGGCCTCCACCTCGGCGGGGTAGACGTTGACCCCGCCGGAGACGATCGTGTCCGCCCGCCGCCCCGTGAGGAACAGGTAGCCGTCGTCGTCGAGGTATCCGGTGTCGCCGTAGGTGAACGTGCCCGGCGCCAGGTGTGCGTCGCGGGTCTTCTCCGGCGCCCCGTGGTAGTGGAAGTCATTGTCCGCCGGCCGGCGCAGGTAGACGGTGCCCTCGGCGAACGCGGGCAGCGGCGTGCCGTCGGCGCCCGCCACGACCAGCTCGTTCGGCGGCGCGGCACGCCCGACGCTGCCCGGCCGGCTCAGCCAGCCCGCCGAGTCGATCACGGTGGCGATGCCGCCCTCGGTGGCCGCGTAGTACTCGGTGAGCACCGGGCCCCACCACTCGATCATCTGCCGCTTCACGTCGATCGCGCACGGCCCGCCGCCGTGCCAGACCCGGCGCAGCGTCGCGCCGCGGAACGCCGCCCGGGCCTCGGCCGGCAGGCGCAGCAGCCGGATGAACTGGGTCGGCACGAGGTGGCTGCTGGTGATGCCGTGCTCGTCGATCGCGGTCAGCACCCGGGCCGGGTCGAATCCGTCGTGTATGACCAACCGGCACCCGCCCAGGAGCGGGAACAGCGAGAAGAACAACTGCGCCGAGTGGTACCAGGGGCCGGCGAGCAGCGCGCGGCCGCCACGGTCGACGCCGAGGCCGGCCTGCAACCGCTGGACGAGCACATCGACCCGGCTGAGCGGAGCGCCGGCGACGAGCAGCCCGTTGACCACGCCCTTCGGGTTGCCGGTGGTGCCGGAGGTGTACAGCATGGTCGCGCCCGAGCACTGCTGCGCGGGCTCGTCGCCGGGCTGGGCGTCCAGCAGCGCCTCGAGCCCCTCGAAGCCCTCGAGGCCATCCGGTCCGCCGGTCACCACGCACAGGTCGGGGCGGATCGCGGCGCTGGACAACGCGGCCGCCGCGGTCGCCGCGCGGGCCCGGTCCACGACCAGTCCGCGGCACTGCGAGTCGGTGAGCAGGTAGGCGACCTCGCCCGCGGTCAGGTGCCAGTTCACGGGCACGAACGTGACCCCGGCGTGCAGGCAGCCGAGCACCGCCTCGACGACCTCGCGCCGGTTGCCGGCGAAGACGGCCACGCGGTCCCCGGTCCCCAGGCCCCGCGCGCGCAGCAGGTGAACCCAGCGGTTCACCCGTTCGTCGAGCGCGGTCCAGGACTGCCGGGGCGAATGGTCGTCGACGACGGCCCACTGCTCGCCGGAGACCGCGGCGGCCCTGCGTACCAGTTCTGCCATCTCGTTCCTCCTCAGTCGAGCAGCCCCGGGTCCCGGCGCACCGCGTGGCGGTAGAGCGGGCCGAAGCTGAACCGGCCGATGTCGTGGCCGCCGACGGTCTCCCGGGTCGCCCGGGCCTCGGCGGCGTCGATGCGGACGGGCGTTCCGGCCGCCTCGGCGGCCAGCTGCACCTGGCAGCAGCTCTCCATCGCCACGAACCACCACGCGGCCTCGCCCACGCTGTGCCCGACGGTGAGCAGGCCGTGGTTGCGCAGGATCGTCGCCTTCGCCCCGCCGAGCGCCGCCGCGATCCGCTTGCCCTCGTCCAGGTCCAGCACGACGCCGGTGAAGTCGCGATAGACCGTGTGGTCCTCGAAGAACGCGCAGGCGTCCTGCGTGATCGGGTCGAGCGGGCGGCCGAGCGCGGACCAGGCTCGGCCGAACGTCGAGTGGGCGTGTGCCGCCGCCACGACGTCCGGCCGGGCGGCGTGCACGGCGGCGTGGATGGCGAACGCCGCCGGGTTGATCCGGCCCGTCCCGCGCACCACCTGGCCGGCGTGGTCGACCAGCAGCAGGTCGCCGGCGCGGATGTCGCCGAAGTGGGTGCCGAACGGGTTGACCCAGAAGTGGTCGGTCAGGATCGGGTCGCGGGCCGTGATGTGGCCGGCCACGCCCTCGTCGAAGCCGTGCTCGGCGAACACCCGGAAGGCCGCCGCGAGTTGCCGGCGGCGGTACAGCCGCTCCTGGTCAGGCGTTCTCGTGCTCATACCGTGCCGTTCCTTCCGCCGCTGCGATCAGCCGCAACCGCCGGCCGTGTCGGTGTCGTAGGCGGCACCGGCGGGTGCGGGCCGGCCGGCATCGCGCTCTGGTTCGGGACTGGGGTGCGCGTGCAAGGCCGCGACGAAGTCGTCCAGCCGGTCCAGGCCCCAGAACCGGTCCCGGCCGGCGATGCAGTACGGAATGCCGAAGACGTCGTCGTGGTACGCGGCGACCAGGCAGTCGACGCCCTCGGCCCGGATCGCCGGGTCGTGGACCGCGCCGGCGAGCTCGTCGCCGTCCAGCCCGGCGGCGCGGGCCACCTCGCGCAGCGTCACCGGCTCGCAGATGTCGCGGCCGTGCTCCCAGCGGGCGTCGGTGGCCGCGGCGTAGAACTGCTCGGCCCGGCCCAGCCGCCGCGCCTTGAGCCAGGCCAGGTGCGGCAGCTCCCACCAGGGGTCGACGTCGATCGGCCAGACCATGCGCAGGCCGGCCCGGGCGGCCAGCCGCTTGGTGTCGAGCAGGATGTAGCGGTGCTTGGCCCGGCTCATCTGCACGTAATGGAACTCCGCCCCGCGCTCGGTGAGCGCCGCCTCGGTCTGCGGGTCGGGGTCCCAGTACGGCCGGAACTCCAGCCGCGTCATCGCATCCGGCACGGCCTCGCACAGCCGCCGGACCGCCATCCAGCTGAACGGGCTGCGGAACGAGAAGTACACCCGGGGTGCGCGGCTGGTCATCGGCGGGCCGGCCCGCCGGTGAGCGCGGCCACGGTCGGCGCGTCGAGCTCGGCGAGCCGGCCGGCGCCGGGTCCGCGGCTGATCGCGTAGCCGTGCAGGATGGTGGCGGTCGCGGTGTGCACGAGCCGGTCGCCGCGCCGCACGTAGCAGTCCATCCGGCCGTCGAAGGTGGTGCCGCGCAGCACGTCGGTGACCACGAACGTCGTGTGCACCGTCTCCTCCATGTGCACGTCGGCGAGCAGGGTGACCCGCGCGCGCGACACGACCGGTATCCAGGCCCGTTCGGCGAGCATCCGGCGCACCGAGATGCCGCGGTCGGCCAGGAACCGCTCGACGACGTCCTCCAGCGCGGCCACGTAGGCCGAGTGCTGGACCCGGTCGGAGTAGTGGCAGTGCTGGTAGGCCGTGCGCCACGACCAGAGCAGGGCCGTCGAGCCGTGCGGGGTGAGGGTCGCGGCGACATCACCGGTGATCGCGGTGCCGGGACCACCGCCGCCGGCCTCCGCCACCACGAGCGGCCGCAGCGCACCGGCGGGCGCGCTGCCCGGCGGGTCCTTCTCGGCGACCAGCACGACGCTCACGCGCCCGCGCAGCACGCTGACCTCGCGCCCGTCCCGGGTGACCAGGAGCCGCACGGAGAAGCGGCCCGGTTCGCCCCCGGCGGCCGGGGCCACGAGCGCGGTGACCTCGTCGTCGAGCTCGAGCACGGCCGGCAGGAGCACCGAGGAGTCCACGATCTCCAGGCCCAGCCCGTGCTCGAGGTACAGCCGGCCGGGCGCCTGGCCCTGTCGCCGGAACCACTCCAGGATCGCCTCCTCGACGAGGTACATGAAGTGCTTGAACCCGATCCAGGTGCGGATGTTGGCCCCGGTGAAGCGCGGGCGGCCGAGCCGGACCGTCTCGACGGCCGGGCCGGTCGTGGTGTCGGTGGTCATGCGCTGGTCTCCTCCCAGGCCGGGTCGGCGACGAACCCGAGGAGCTCGCCGGCCACGTCAGCGGCCTGCGCCACGTGGCAGAAGTGGTCGTAGTGGGGCCGGATGCGCACCGTGGCGGCCGGCATCCGCCGGGCCAGTGCCTCGGCCCGGCCGCCGGCGAGGCACGGATCGGCCTTGCCGGCAAGCACGAGGGCCGGTGTCCGGACCGAGCCCAGCGGCAGCTCCGCGGTGGCGAGAAAGTGCTCGAACAGCGTCAGGAACCCGATCGGGCCGATCCGCTCGACCATCTTGGCCACGATCAGCTCACGCAGGTCCGGGTCGAGCAGGGCCGCCCGCGGCCCGAGCCGAGGGCCGAGGCCCTGCGTCACGATCGCGTCGAACTCGCGGCGGCATCGCTCGAACACCGCCCAGCTGACCGGGACCTCCGGTGGCCGGTAGAACGGCGCCAGCAGGACCGCCCGTGCGTCCGGCGCGGTGGCCGGGGCCTGCGGGCCGGCCAGCAGGCCCAGCACGGCGGTGGCCCCCAGCGAGTGCCCGACCAGCACCGCGACCGGCTCATCGAGAGCGGCGAGGCCGCGGCCCACCCAGTCGGCGGCGGTGGTGTGCCGCCAGCGGTAGTCGTTGCCGGAACGCCACGGCAGGTCCAGCGCGACCGCGCGCCAGCCCGCCGGAAGGCGCTCGGCCAGCGGCATCCAGCTTTCCCAGCCGTCCTCCATGCCGTGCACGAAGGCGACGAGCGGCCCGTCGCCGCCGGCCCGCAACGGACGCGGTTGCGCACTGGGGTTCACGACGCGCTCACCCGCACACCGCGCCACCCGTCGGCGGCGTCGCCGCACACCACGAACCGGCCGGTCGAGCTCCCGGCGCGCACGGCGGCGGCCGCCTCGGCGACCCGCAGCACACCGTCGGCGCCGTAGCTGTCTGCGGCGGCGCCGCCGTCCAGGACCGGACGGACCGCACCGACGTGGGGACTCCCGGCCGGCCCGGAGCGGGCCAGGATCAGGCAGGCGGCGCAGGCCCGCAGCGGGCGTCCGTAGACGGCGGCCGCGTCAGGGTCGGCGGGCTCGCAGCCGACCACCACCACCCGCTCGGCCCGCCCGGACCGCAGCAGCAGCGCGGCGCTCGCGACCGCGTCGAGCCCGCCGGTGGCGCCCGAGCAGATCATCAGGTTCGGCCCGCTCCAGCGGAACCAGATGGCCAGCGCCGCCGCGATCACATTGCTGGACAACACCGGGGCGAGCAGCGGGCTCACGCCACGGCCACCGCTCTCGCGCACCGTCCGCACCACGCCCCGGACCGCGGCGACGTTGCCGAGGTTGGAGCTGACCACGACCGCGGTCCGCGGGTCGGCGGGCCCGGCCGGCCGGGGTGCACCGTCGGGCCGCTCGAGGGTCCGGTGCGCGACACAGATCGCGAGCCGGGTGGCGGCGTCCTTGCCGAGCAGTCCCTTGCGGCCGAGCACCTCGTGGGCCCGCTCCGGCGGCGGGGCGCCCGGGTCGTCCCCGGGCAGATACACGGCGCTGGCCAGCACGGTCAGGTTCATGGCGCCGCCACCAGCGTGACCGCGTTGACGCCGCCGAAGCCGAACGCGTCGACCTGGGCCAGCCGAATCCGGCCGGGCGCCGGTGCACCGGTCACCAGCCGCAGGCCGTGCGCCTCCGGTGCGGGCTCGCGCAGCCCGACGACGGGCGGCACCGGCCCGCCGGCCAGGCAGCGCAGCGCCACGTCGAGACTCATCAGGGCCGATCCGCCGGAGGTGTGCCCGATGGCGCCCTTGACGGCGGTGACCAGCGGCCGGCCGCCGACCTCGGCGCGCAGGACCCCGGCCTCGACCGGGTCGTTGAGTGCCGTCCCGGTGCCGTGCGCGACCACGAGGTCGACGTCGGACGGTGCCCGGCCGGCGCGGTGGTAGGCGTCCCGCATCGCCCGCGCGATGCCGTCCGCGGACGGCGCGGTCTCGTGCTCGGCGTCGCAGGACAGCCCGGTCGCCAGCACCCGGCCGACCGGCCGCCGGCCCGGCGAGGGCTCCCGGGCGAGCACGACGGCGGCGGCGCCCTCGCCGAGGAGGACCCCGCGACGGTCCGCGTCGAACGGCCGGATCCGGTCGGTCGGCGCGTCCGCCATCCGGCCGATCATCGCCAGCATCGACTCGGTCATGGCGTCCGCGCCGCCGACCACCACGACGTCGGCGTCGCCGAGCTCCAGCAGGTCCTGGCCGAGGGCGAGGGCGTGCCCGGCCGCGCTGCACGCGTTGGCGATGGTGAGCACCTCGCCCAGCACCGGCGCCGCGGCCCGAACCACGCCGGCGAAGTGCAGGTCCTCCGCCCGGGTGTCGCCGGCCTCGACCGCGGACAGTTCACGCAGCCCGGTGCCGACGACGGCCGTGACCCGCCGTGCGGGTTCGGCCGCGAGATCGACGCCGGCGCGGCGCAGCGCGGCGGTCACGCACTGGGCCAGCCATGCGCCGGCCCGCAGCGGCCGGCCGTGGTCGGCGCCGGGGATCTCGTAGCCGTGGAGCACGTTGATCCGCGCGCCGTCGACGCCGCGCAGCGGTGCGACTCCGGTCCGCCCGGCCAGCAGCGCGGCGTAGGTCGCGTCGCCGTCGCCGAGGCAGGTACGCACCTCGCTGGCCAGGATCAGCACGCTCACCGGCTCCACCCCCGCAACAGCGCCGCTCCCACGGCGCCGTCCGGGGTGTGGCCGGTGACCAGCGCCAGCTGCCCGTCGCGGGCCGGGTCGCCGCGGTGCACGGCAAGGACCGTCGCGGCCTGCAACGCGCCCGAGGCGGCCTGGCACTCGCCGAAGACCTCCCGCACCGCCAGCGTCTGGCAGCGGGAACCGTCCAGCGCGGCGGCGACGGCGGTGATCTCGGCGGGGTCGGCCGTGACGACCAGGGTCACCTGGGCCGGGGCGGCACCCGCCGCCGCGAGCGCCCGGCGCACACACCCGGCCAGCGCGTCCGGCCAGGCGTCCGCGGCCGCGGCGAACCCGGCCGTGGCGGCGAGCACCTCGGCGTCGACGTGCCGGCCGGCCGCGCGGGCGGCCTCGGCGCGTTCGACGACACACACGGCGGCGCCCTCACCCGTCGGCACCCCGGGCACCGCCCCGGGTGCGTGGTGAGCCGCCCAGGCGGAGTGCGGGGTGTACTCCTCGACGCTGCCGGTCAGCACGGCATCGGCATAGCCGGCGCGCAGCGCGTTGGTGGAGTACCGCAAGGCACCCAGGAACCCCAGGGCCCCGCCCGCGACCGTGGCGTTGACGCCCTTGAGCCCGAAGCGGATCGCTGCCTGCCCGGCCGCGCAGTTCATCACGGTGTTCGGGAACAGCATCGGATTGACCAGGTACGGCTTGTCCTGCACCAGGGTCTCGCGGCTGAAGTCGCTGGTGGATCGCAGGCTGCCGAGGGTGGTGCCGAGCGTGATGCCGATCCGCTGCCGGGTCTCGTCGGACACGGCGAGCCCGCTGTCGGACAACGCCTGCCCGCAGGCGACGACAGCCAGCCCGGTGGCCCGGTCGAAGGTGCTGGTGCCCTTGCGGCCGAGCAGGGCGGTGAAGTCGAGGCCTTCGACCACGGCCGCGGCCGGTGCGGGCAGCGGCTCGGCGTACCAGTCGACGGCGGTCGTGGGGGGCGCGGCGGCGGCGCCGTGCCCGATCGGCGCCACGGCGGCGACGAGCGGCCCGGCCCCGACCGCGGCGGCGCTGAGGACACCAAAGCCGGTGATCACGGTCCCGGTCATGTGACGGCCCCGAGGATGGCGATGGCGTTGTTGCCGCCGAAGGCGAACCCGTTGTTCTGCACGACCCGGACGGCGGCCGGCCGGGCTTGGTTCGGCACCGGGTCGATGCCCTCGAGCGACTCGTCGGCCGTGCGCCAGTTGATGGTGGGCGGCAGGAACCCGTCGGCGATGGCGAGCGCCGAGGCGATCGCGCCGAAGCCGCTGGCCGCGCCCATGGTGTGCCCGAGCATGGACTTGATCGAGCTCATCGGAGGCGGTGCCGCGCCGAACACGTCCCGCACGGCCGTCGCCTCCACGGAGTCGTTGGCGGGGGTGCCGGTGCCGTGGGCGCAGATGTAGTCCACGTCGTCCGGTTTGATGCCCGCGTGCCGGTGCGCCATCCGCATGCAGGCGGCGATCGTGGGCGCGTCCGGAGCCACCATGTGCCGCGCGTCGCAGTTGACGCCGTAGCCGAGCAGTTCGGCGTAGACGTGGGCGCCGCGCGCCGCGGCGTGTCCGGCGCTCTCCAACAGCAGCACCGCGCCGCCCTCGCCGGTCAGGATCCCGGAGCGGTCGCGGTCGAACGGCGCGCACGCGTCGGCGGTGAGCGCGCCGAGCCGGTAGAAGCCGGCGTGCGCCCAGCGGCACACCGAGTCGGCGCCGCCCGCCAGCGCCACGTCGGCCTGCCCCGTCGCGATCAGGTCGTGCGCGTACCCCAGGGCGTAGTTGCTCGCCGAGCAGGCGGTCGCCAGCGTCATCGACTCCCCGCACAGGCCGAGCTCCGCGCTGACCGCGTGGGCCAGCCGCCCGGCCGGTGCCTGCCCGAAGAGCGCGGCGTCCGCGGCGGGGAACCCGCCGGCGACAAGCTGAGCGGTGATCCGCTCCACGACCTGCGACTCGCCGCTGGTGGTGCCGATCACGGCGGCGGCGCGACCGGCGTCGACCCGATCCAGGTCCAGGCCGCCGTCGCGCACCGCCAGCCGGGCCCCGGCCGCGGCGAACAGCGCCGAGCGGCCCCAGTGCGCGGGCTCGATCCGTTCCAGCAGGGCCTGCGGTTCGAACCCGGTCACCTCGCCGCCGTTGACGTACGGGAAGCCCCGGGTGTCGAAGCTCTCGATCGGGCCGATGCCCGACCGCCCGGCCAGCAGCGACTGCTTGAACTCGGGGCGGCCGATGCCGACGCTGGACACCGGACCCAGGCCGGTGACGACGACCGGGTGCATCGCTCAGTCCTGCCAGCCGGCGTACCGCGCGACCACCTCGTAGGTGGCCTTGAGGTTGCGCATCTCCGGCAGCTCCGACTGCGGGATCTCCACCTTGTACAGCTTCTCGATCCGGGCCAGGATCTCGATGGCCCGGATCGAGTCGGCCTCGTAGTCGTCGGCGAAGTCGCCGGCGTCGGTGACCTCCTCGGGCTCCACCTCGAGCACCTCGGCGACGATCTCACGCAGTTCCTCGAAACGACTCGTCGTGCTCATCTGTCTTCCTCTCCTCGGTTCGGTGTCATCTCAGCGGCTCGTCGACCTGCTCCACGCGGCTCGATCTGCCCGGCCGGGCGGGTCACCGCCACCAGGGAGCCGAACGTGGCCACCTCCCGGTCGCCGACCCATGTGCTGCCACAGGCGAAGGCGGTGCCGGGCACCACGTGCTCCAGCCGGGCCTCGTGGCGCAGGACGTCACCGGGGTTGACGGTGGCCCGCGGCACGCAGTCGCGCGCCGCGGCGAACATGAGCACGCCGCCGGGGTCGTCCGCAGTGGAGGCACGCCACAGCACCGCGCAGGCCTGCCCGAACGACTCGAGCACGAGCGGGAACGGGTAGGCGTACCGGTCGGCGTCAAGGCCGTCGGGCAGGTCCTGGTAGCAGGGCTCCGCGCCGGTGACCGCCTTCACCGCCGTGATCCGCACCCCGGGCTCGAGCTCGTCGACCCGGTCGAGCAGGAGCATCGGCCAGCGTTGCGGCAGCAGTGCCCGCAGTTCAGCGTGGGTCAGCACGGCCGCCCCCGGGATAGCCGTAGTCGGCGCGCACCGTCGCCGCCCGAACCCCGTCACCGCGCTCGAACCGGCCGTCGGCCCGGTGCCCGTCGTCGTGGCGGGTGAGCGTGCAGGTCAGCGTGAACCACTCGCCGGCGCGCAGCGGTGCCAGGCAGCGCAGCGACCGCAACCGGGTGAGCTCCGGCAGCGCACCGCGGTCCTCGCCGAGCACGCCCACGACCGTCTGCCGCAGCGTTTCCAGAAGAAATACGCCGGGGAACAGCGTCAGACCCGGGAAGTGCCCGGGAAGGTACGGGTCGCTCGGGTCCACCAGCTTCGCGGCGCGCACGGTGAGCACGTCGTCGCGGCGCAGGTCACCGGCGATGACGTCGATCCGGTCCGCGGCCCGCAGGGGCGCGGCGCTCGCCGCCGTCACAGCGTGATCCCGCCGTCGACGGAGAAGACCTGACCGGTGACGTATGACGCCTGCGCCGAGACCAGGAACGCGACCAGGGCGGCGACCTCGTCGGGCGTCCCGTAGCGGCGCATGGGGATCCGCTCCAGCGCCTTGTTCCTGGTGCGCTCGGGCAGCGCTGTCGTCATGTCCGTCTCGATGAAGCCGGGCGCGACGGCGTTGACCCGGATGCCGCGGGAAGCGACCTCCTTGGCCAGCGACTTGGTCAGGCCGATGATGCCGGCCTTCGTGGCGGCGTAGTTCGTCTGGCCGGCGTTGCCGTGGATGCCGGCGACGGACGACATGTTGACGACCGCGCCGCCGCCCCGCTTCAGGAATCCGAAGACCGCGGCGCGGCAGACGTTCCAGGTGCCGGTGAGGTTCGTGGACACGACGTCGGCCCAGTCGGCGGGCGGCATCAGCACCAGCGGCGCGTCCCGGTTGATCCCGGCGTTGTTCACCACCGCGGTCAGCGGTCCGAGTCGCCGCTGCGCGTCGTGGATGAAGGCCTCCACGGCGGCCGCGTCGGCCACATCGCACGGCGCGAAGTGCGTCGGCACGTCGAGCGCCGCCACCTCCGCCCGGGTCTTGTCGGCCTGCTCCCCCGGGCTCGCGTAGCAGCCGGCCACGGCGTACCCGTCAGCCGCCAGGCGCAGCGCGATCGCGCGGCCGATGCCCCTGGAGGCTCCGCTGATCAGGACGCAGGGTCGCTCGGACATCGCTCTCCCTCTTGTTCCGCCGCTGCCGGTGTCGAGATATCTCAACGTAATAAGGTCTTGAGCGCCTCGGACAGAAGGCGGCGGGCGATGTCATACGTGACCGTCAAGCCGCATATCGCCGAGGATCTCCTCGGTGTCCGCCCCCGGCGCCGGAGCGCCGTGCCGCACCCGGGTAGGCGTCCGCGAGAACTTCACCGCGGTGCCGGTCAGGGGGGCGGTGCTGCCGTTGTGCAGCCGGGTCGGCGCGAGCATCTCGCGCTCGAGGACGTGGGGGTCCTCGGCGGCGTCGGCGAACGTCCGCACCGGGGTCGCGGTCAGCCCGGCCGCGCAGAGCCGGGCGACGGCGTCCGCCGCCGTCCGCTCGTGGCACCATCGCGCCACCACGGCGTTGACGGCCGCCCGGTTGGCGAGCCGCTCGTCGTTGGTGGCGAATCCGGGGGCCCGGGCCAGATCCGGCCGGCCGATCAGCTCCGCCAGCACGCGCCAGTGCTTGTTGAGGGCGACGGCGAGGTAGATCTGGCCGTCGGCGCAGTCGTAGCCGTTGGCGGGCGCGACGGACTCGGCCTCGTCGCCCCACCGTCGCATCGGCACCCCGGTCGCGCCGAGCGTGAGAAATCCGGCGCTCTGGAACAGCATGGTGTCGAGCATGGCCACGTCCACGTGCTGGCCCTCGCCGGTGCGGTCGCGGTGGCGCAGCGCGGCCAGCGCGCCGATCGCGCCGTGCAGCCCGGCCACGTCGTCGGCCAGGAACGTCGGCGCTCTGACCGGGCGGCCGTCCGGCTCGCCGTTGAGCGACATCCAGCCGGAGGTCGCCTGCACGACCGGGTCGTAGCCGGGGCGGTGCGCGTCCGGGCCGTACTGCCCGAAACCCGAGATGGAGACGTAGACCAGATCCGGGCGGACCGCGCGGCAGTCGCGGTAGCCCAGGCCCCATCCGTCCATGGTGCCCGGCTTGTAGTTCTCGACGAGCACGTCGACGGTCGGGATCAGGCGCAGAAGCGTCTCACGGTCCGCCTCCCGCCGCAGGTCGAGGGCGACGCTGCGCTTGTTGCGCTGTACCGTTTCGCGGAACCACGACAGCCCGGTGTCGGGAATCCGCGGCGGCACCTGGCCGTCCCGGTTGCCCGGCATCTCGACCCGGATCACGTCCGCGCCGAGGTCGGCCAGCACACAGGTGGCCATCGGGCCGGACCACACCTTGGTCACGTCGAGCACGCGCACGCCGGCCAGCGGCCCGGTCAGGTCGGTGCGTGCCTCCCGGTAGAACTCCTCGCGGTCCATGATCCTCCTCGGCCGAGCGCGCTACGCCGCGCTGATCAACGGGACGCGACCTACACGCGCCGCAGGACACTGGCGGTGCCGAGCGAGCCGCCGCAGCACATCGTCACCAGTGCGTGTTCGGTGCCGGAGCGTTCGAGCTCGTGCACCGCCGACACGAACAGGCGGGTCCCGGTCGCGCCGAGCGGGTGCCCGAGCGCGATCGCGCCGCCGTTGACGTTGATCCGGTCGGGGTCGGCGTCGTGGTGACGGGCCCACGAGAGCACCACCGCCGCGAACGCCTCGTTCACCTCGTACCGGTCGATGTCGTCCAGCTTCATGCCGGCCCGCGCGAGTACCTTCGCGGTCGCCGCGACGGGCCCGTCCAGCAGGTAGTAGGGATCGGCCCCGGTGACGACCTGGTGCACCAGCCGCGCCCGCGCCCGCAGCCCGAGCTCCCGGGCCCGGTGCTCGGCCATCCACAGCACGGCGGCCGCGCCGTCGGAGACCTGTGACGACGTCGCGGCGGTGTGCAGCCCGTCGCGCATGTTCGGGCGCAGCCCGGCCAGCACCTCCGCCGTGGTCTCCCGCAGGCCCTCGTCCCGCGCCACCAGCCGGCCGCCGGCGTCGACCGGCGTCACCTCCCGGTCGTAGCGGCCCTCGGCCCAGGCCCGCGCGGCGAGCACCTGCGACCGGACCCCGAACGCGTCGAGCTGCGCGCGGGTGAAGTGCTCCCGCCGGGCGATCCGCTCGGCGCCGCCGAACTGCATCCGCGGCGGGTCGTCGAACGGATAGTCCTCGGTCAGGTAGTGGCCCGGCCCGTTGACGATGTTCGCCCCGATCGGCACGCGGCTCATCGACTCGACGCCGCAGGCGATGCCGACCTCGATCGCACCGGCCGCGATGAGCGCGGCCACGAGGTGGTTGGCCTGCTGGCCAGACCCGCACGACGTGTCCACAGTGGAGCATCCGACGGCGGGATCGCCACCGGCGTCGAGCCAGGCGTTGCGGGTCACGTTCAGGCTCTGCTCGCCGATCTGCGTCACGCAGCCGCCGATGATCTGCTCGACGTGGCTCGGCGGAAGCCCGCATCGGCGCAGCACCTCCTGCTGCGCGTGCCGGAGCAGTTGCACGGCGCTCAGCCCGGACAGCCAGCCGTCGCGCCTGCCGATCGGGGTACGCACCGCCTCGACGATCACCGGTACTGCCATGCGGGCCAGCGTGGCACGCGACACCGCGACGCCGACAATGCCACTGTCGGGCCGGCCGGCCCGCAACTGTGCATAGCGCGCGGTCGGGTCAGCCGGTCAGCCGGTAGAGCCGGTGGAACCGATGCTCGACCGGCAACGGGTGGGCGCGCTCGAAGCCGGCCTCGCGGGCCAGCGCGTCCACCGCTGCCGGGCGCAGCACCGTACCGGTCGCCGCGGACGGCTGCTCGAAGCGTCCGACCGGCAGGCAGTGCAGGACGCTGACGGCGTAGAGGAAGCGCTCGGTCTCGTCCGCCGGGGCGACCGCCTGCTCGGCGGCCCGCGGCTCCATCAGCAGGACGCAGCCGTCGCGCTCGGCGCGCAGCGACCGCAGCGCCCGCAGCACGGGCACCGGCCGGGCCATGTCGTGCAGCGCATCCAGCAGGCATACCAGCTGGTAGCGGCCGGCAAGCCGCGGATCGGCGGCGTCGCGCACCGCGAAGCTGACCCGGTCGGCGACGCCCGCCTGCGCGGCGTTGGCCCGCGCGTCGGCCACCGAGGCGGGGTCGAGGTCGAAGCCGTGCACGGTGGCGGCCGGATAGGCGCGGGCCAGCGCGATGCTGGACCAGCCGCTGCCGCACGCGACGTCGGCGATGGCGGCACCGGCGCCCAACCGGCTGTGCACGTCGGGCAGCGCCCGGCGGATCCACCCGGGCAGCTGGCGCAGGAACACCGCTTGGTTGAGCCCGCCGTCGCCGCCGCGCAGGTCGTCGCCGTACGCCGCGTACGGCACTCCGCCGCCGGTCCGGTAGGCGTCCAGCAGTCGCGGCAGGACACCGGCGACGCCACCCACCGGCAGCAGGACCATCGGGGCGACCGAGTTCGGGCCGCCGGAGCGGATCAGCGCCTCGGCGTGGCCGGGTGGCAGGGCGTACTCCCGCTCGGCGGCGGCCCGCCCGGCGTCGTCGACCTCGATGAGCCCGGCCGCCGCCTGCTGCTCCAGCCACTCCAGCGCGTAGCGCCCGTCGACGCCGGCGCGGGCCGCGAGACCCGCCGCCGTCAGCGGCCCGTCCGCCATGGCCTCGTACAGCCCGAGCCGCAGCCCGAGATAGACGGTCATCAGCTCCGCGGTCGCCAGGCCGGCCAGAAACAACCGGGTGGCAAGCGCTGCGGCCGTATGCGCATGACCCGCCGGCGCAAACGTCATAACTGCCCCCTATACCCGAAGGGACCCGACGATAGCCGACAATCGCAGTACCCGACAGGCATCGACGCAACTAGATTGCGAGGCATGGAGCCCTCCACGAGCCGGGCCTCGACCGGCCAGCGTCTACTGTGGATACTCGACCGGAACCGGGGGGCCGACGGCGCGCTCAACTGTCCGACCCTGTGCCGTGTCACCGGCGAGCTCGACGTTGCCGCGCTGGGCTCGGCGCTCACCGCGCTGACCGCCCGGCACGAGAGCCTGCGCACGACGTTCACCGGCCGCGGGCCGCTCCTGACCCAGCTGATCAATCCGCCGCGGCCGGTCGAGCCCGTGGTCGTCGACCTCCGCGCGGCGGCCGACCCGGCCGCCGCGCTGCGCCGGGCGCTCGCCGGCGAACTGGCCACCCGGATCGACCCGACCCGCTGGCCGGTGCGGGTGACGGTGTGGCGCACCGGCGACGAGGCCTGGCTGATCTGTATCAACGCCCACCACCTCGTCACCGACGCGTGGTCGTGTGCGGTGCTCTTCCGCGAACTCTGGCAGCTGTACGAGGGGGGAACGCCGGAGCCGGTCGTCTGCCAGTACCGCGACTTCGCGGACTGGCAGCGCGAACGCGAGGGCGGCGGGATGGCGCGGCACGCCGCGTACTGGAGGGCGAAGCTCGCCGGTGCCCGCCCACCCGTCCTGCCCGCCGCCGCGGACGGGGACGGCCCGCCGGCCGGCGGCAGCGCCACCGTCGCCGCCGACATCCCGGAGGACGTCGTGCGGCGGCTGCGGGCGCTCGGCCGGCAGGAGCGCACCACCCTGTTCACGGTGATGCTGGCGCTGTTCTACGCGACGCTGTACCGGATCACGGGCCAGGCCGACCTGACGGTGTCCTCCGTGTTCGCGAACCGGGTGCGGCCCGAGCACGGGCAGGTGGTCGGCTTCCTGGCGAACCTGGTGCTGCTGCGCACGACCGTGCCCGGCGAGGACTTCGCCGAGCTGCTGCGCCGGACCCACGGCACGGTGCGCGACGCGTTCATCCACCAGGAGCTGCCGTACCACCTGCTGCCGCTGGACCCGCAGCGCGGCGCCGGCCGGCCGGACGACCTGGTGTTCCAGATGCTCGCCGAGCCGGCCGAGCGGCGGCGGGTTCCCGGGGCCTGGGTCGAGGCGTACGTCCCCGACGGCGTCGCCACCCGGTTCCGGGCCGAGTTCGCCCTGGTGCCGCGCCAGCAGGGCATCCAGGTGCTGCTGTTCCACGCCGGCCTCGCCCCCGACGTCGCCGCCGCCCTGACCACCGGCTATGCCGACATCGCGGCCGAGGTGGCCGCCCGCGTGGGCGGTCCCGGCTACGGCGTCGAGGGCCAGCCGACGGCGGCCAGGCCGAGCTGACGGCAGACGTCGGCGGCCACCCGCGCCCGGTGCGGCACCAGGTAGAAGTGATCGCCGGGGTACACCCGCAGCGTCGGCTCGCCGCGGATGCCGTCGAGCCAGCCCTCCCGCACCGCCGCGACCGGCGCCTCCGGGTCGGCCTCGCCGACGCAGAGCACCACGGGACAGCGCACCGCCGGGCGCGGCGCGGGGCCGTACGTCTCGCTCAGCCGGTAGTCGGCCCGCAGCGTCGGCAGCACCAGCCCCCTGAGCTCGTCGCAGTGCACGAGCTCGGGGCTCGTGCCGCCCAGGCGGGCCAGCTCGCCCCAGAGCACCTCGTCCGGCTCGCGGTGGCGCAGGCCCGGATCGGCCGGTGCCGCCCGGCCGGAGACGAACAGGGCGAGCAGCAGGCCGCCGGCCCGGTCCTGCACCTGACGGGCCACCTCGAACGCCACCGCGGCGCCCAGGCTGTGCCCGAAGAGCGCGAACGGACGGTCCAGGCGCTCCGTCAGCGCGCCGGCGATCCTGGCCGCCATGGCGGTGAGCGCCTCGGCGTGCGGCTCGCCGAACCGGTCACCGCGGCCCGGGTACTGCACCCCCAGCAGCTCGATCTCCGGCGGCAGGTCGGCCTGCCAGGGACGGTAGAAACTCGCGGCGCCGCCGGCATGCGGCAGGCACACCAGGCGCATCGCGGCATGCGGACGGGGCCGGAACGCCCGCAACCACAGACCCCATTCGCCGCTCATGCCGTGTCCTCGGCGACGGCCAGCGCGGCCGCCGGCAGCACCTGCGGCGAGGCGGGATGGCGACGCATAGCGGGCGGGCCGAGGCGGGCGTTCACGTCCGCGGTGAGCCGGCACAGCGCCAGATGGTACTGGCCGCGCCGCCGGGCGGCCGCCGGGTCGGGCAGATCCGCGGCCAGCTCCCGCAGCGCGTGCCGCACCGCGTCGGGCCAGAGTCGCGCCAGCACCTCGCGGTAGCTGGGCGCCTCGGCGGGCCCGAGTGGTGCGGTGCTGGCGAAGTCGAGATGGCCCGCGGCGGAGTCCTCGAACGCGACGACGGAGGCGGCGTCGGCGGGCATGTGCGGGCGCGGTGACCACAGCACCGGGCCGTGGGTGTTGACGAGCGTGAGATGGCCGCCCTCGGTGCCGATGGTGATCCGGTGGAACAGGTGGGCGAAGTTGTCCGGCTGCGACGGGTCCATCTCCTGCTGCACCCGCAGCGTCAGCGGCACGCCGGCGAGGGTGCCGTCCAGGCTGCGGAAGGCGGCCTCGGGCCCGGCCGGCTGCGGGCCGGTGAACGACCAGGGCCGCACGGAGCCCAGCGCTCGGCCGAGGATGTCCCACAGGGTGTACGTCACCTGCACCGCCACCATCGCGTCCACGAAGAGCGGCCGCTGGCGGGCGAGCAGGGCCCGGGCCGCGGCGACGAACCGGCGCACCGGCGCGACGTGGACGTAGTGCGTGTTGAGATGGTGGACGACGCCGTGCCGGTGCGCCGTGCGCAGGCACCCGGCCAGCTCGTCGTGGTGCAGCGGGTGCTCCTGCAGCACGTGGATGCCCCGTGCCAGCAGCGCCGAGGCGAGCTCGGCGCCCGGGCCGCCCGTGACCGCGCCGCCGACGACGACGCAGGCGATCTCGACGTCGGACGGCACCTGCGCCACGGTGGTGTAGAGCGGCACACCGTAGTGCGCGGCGCACTCCACCGAGCGGGCCCCGCCGCGGGCGAGGATGCCGGCGAGCTCGAAGCCCGCGTCGGGCGCGGCCAGCGCGGCGAGGTAGATGCGGCCGAAGTCGGTGCCGCAGACGAGCACGCGCGGCCGGCTCACAGCTCCCCCTCGTCCGCGGCGGCGCCGTCCAGGCCCGCGTCGATGACCTCGAACACGCGAACCGTCGGATGTGCCCGCAGCGCGGCGGCGACCGGCGCGTAGGCAACGACCTCCGCGGCGAGGTGGACGCCTGCCGGGAGCCGCCCCGCGAGCGCGTCGACGGTGGCCTGCGCCGCCAGCAGCGCGGTGGCCTCGTAGGTGTCCTCGGTCCGCAGCACCAGGACCCGGCGCCCCACGGCGTCGGCGATCTCGAACACGAACAGCTGGTACGGGTCGCGGCCGAAGAGATCCAGCGCGGCGGCCTCGGCCAGTTCCCGGGCCGCCGACTCGAGGTCGCCGGCGCCGAGCATGGCCGGACGCAGCCGGCTCAGCGCGGCCACCACGTTGCCGCCGCCGTCGAACACGTTGTACCAGTCGACGTCGTCCGCACCGAGCGTGGCGGCGAGCCACTCGGTCTCGCCGCTGAGGAAGGGATGCACGGCCACCCGGCCGGGGTAGAACGGCACCTCGACGCCGGTCAGCGGTTCCAACGCCCGCGAGACCCGGCGGCCACCGCGCCACGCGGCCAGCGGCTCGCCGTGCCCGCCGCCCAGGCTCAGCAGGTACTCCGCGGCGCCGGCCGGGGTCATCCGGTCCACCAGCCCGGCGTACGCGGTGAGCCGCGCGACGCGGCCGGACCCGGCGCGGGCCAGCCCGAGCGGCAGCAGCGCGGTCAGGCCGGGCATGAGGCCCGCGTTGAGGACGGCGGCCCGGTCGCCGGTGCCGGCCGCGGTGAGCAGGTCCCGTACGGGCAGGTCGCCCCCGGGATCGACGTAGTGGGCGCCGGCGGCCAGGGCGGCCACGGCGACGCGGTCCAGCACCCGGTACGACGGACCGGCGCAGTTGACGACGACGGCGCATCCGGCGCAGAACGCGGCGAGGCTGCCGGGGTCGTAGGCGTCGACCGCCGCCGCCTCGCCCCGGCCCTCGAGCTGTTTGTCGACGAGCGCCGCCGCCGCGTGCGGGTCGCGGCCGCCGATCCGCAGCCGTGCCCCGCCCCGGTCGTACAGCTGCCGGGCGAGCGCCGCGCCGACCGCGCCGTAGCCGCCGACGACACCGACCAGCGGCTCAGCCACGGCCGTCCCCGATCAGCTCGGCCACGGCCGCGGCCCGCGGCCCGGCGAGGCAGTCCGCCGCGGTGCCGGGGATGTCGACGACCCGAAGCTCGCCGAGGCACACCTCCTGCCAGAAGGCGGTCATGTCCGCCAGGGCCGCCGGTTCCTCGCCGGACGGCCGCAGCAGGGTGATGTCGCCGAAGTACGGCATCACCTCGTGCCGGCCCGTCGCTCGCACTGCCTGCCGGAACACCGGGAACCGTTCGGCGACCTCGCCGGGGTTGGCGGTGCCGAGCGCGGCCACGGCCTCGGCCAGCGCGCCGAGCCGGTCGGCCTGGCTGACCTCGCCGAGCTCGCCGCAGGCCAGCGACCCGTCCGGGACCAGCACCGGGTTCCGCCCGCGAGCGGCGGCGATCTGCGCGGCCACCTCGCCGGCCGACGGGTAGCCGAGCTCGGCCGGATCGACGCCCAGCTCGAGTGCGTAGAGGTACTCGGTGAGCAGCTCGTCCTCCACGACGTACGGCGGCGGATAGCCGGCGATGACGGTCACGCCGGTCACCTCCCCGCCGGCCTCGGCCAGCTGCCGGGCCATCTCGACGGCGAGGACCGCGCCGAGCCGGCAGCCGACGAGCTGGACCGCGTCATGACCTTCGGCCCGCAGCCGGTGCGCGTACGCCCCGGCGACCCGCTCGATCAGCCGGTCCGGCGCGGCGGCGACGTAGGACTGCGGGTCCGACAGCACCACGCCGAGGTCCCCGGCCCCGGCGGCCTCGCCGTAGCCCTCCAGCGTCCCCTGCGGGCCGTGGACGAGCACGACCGGCCGATCCGCGGGCGGCGAGCGCAGCTCCACCACGGGCGACCCGGCGGAGTCCGGAGCCGCGGGGCCGTCCTGGGGCTTGCGCAGGTGGTCGGCGAGCGAGCCGACGCTGGCGGCCTCCAGCACCACCCGCAGCAGGCTGTCGAAGAACGCGTCGGCCGCCTCCGGCACCTGCTCGATCAGCCGCGTGACGAGCTGCGCGGCCAGCAGGCTGTCGCCGCCGAGGGAGAAGAAGTCCTGGTCCCGGCCGACCTCGGCGACGGCCAGCACCTCGGCCCACACCTGGGCGAGGCGCCGCTCGAGGTCATCCAGCGGCTGGGCGCCCGCCGTCGTGGTCGCCGCCGCGCTCGCGTCGGGCCGGCCCAGCAGGCCGGCGAGCGCCCGCCGGTCGACCTTGCCGTTGGCGGTCAGCGGCAGCGCGTCGAGGACCTCGAGCCGGCCGGGCACCATGTGCTCCGGCAGCCGGGCACGCAGGTGGCCCGTGAGCTCGGCGGCGTCGAGCGGCTGCCGGTCGCTCTTGAACCGGGCGACGAAGGCGAACATGCCCACCTCGGCCAGCGGATCGTCCGCCTCCGGCAGGCACAACGCCGTGCTCCCGCCGGCCTCGGCGAGCAGGTCCAGCCAGTCCGCCCGGGCGATGAACGTGTCGTCGCGGCCGCGGCGCACGTCGTCGAAGTCGTTGTTCGTCGCGTCGAACAGGAACTCCATCGACGTGAGGATCTGGTAGTTGTCCTTCGTCGTCTCGATGAAGACCAGCGATCCGCCCGCCGTCAGCAGCTCGCGCAGGCGCGCCAGGGCATGGCCGGCGTGCCGGGCGTAGTGCATGACGTTGGCGCAGACGATGACGTCGAACGAGTTGGGCTGGTGCTGCTGCGCGCGCGGGTCGGCATTGAGGTCGAACAGGCCGTAGCGCACCCAGGGGAACTCGGCGAAGCGCTCGGCGGCCTTGTTGAGGAAGAACTGCGACACGTCGGTGAACAGGTAGTCGACGTCGAGCCCGGCCAGCGCCGGGATCAGGTCGATGCTGGTGCCGCCGACGCCGGCGCCGACCTCCAGCAGCCGCAGGGGGCGCCCCTCGGGGTGCGCGTGCCGGGCGATGCCGCGGCAGGCGGCGACCACGACCTGGTTGAGGTAGCGGCTGAGCGTGTTGTCGTTGTACGCGGACTCGTGGATGTCCAGGCGGCCCTCGGGGAACAGCAGCCGGACCGGGTCCAGTTCGCCGCGCATCAGCTCCGGGAGGTGCTCGGTGGCGACCCGGAAGTACCGGATGAGCTCCGCGCCGTGGCGCACCTCGCGCTGCATCCGCTCGGTGCTCCGCCACGCCTCGGCGACGTCCTCGGCGGTGACCGTCCGCAGCTGCCGGTACCGGCCGTCGTCGTCCCGGGCGAGGAAGCCGTGCTCGGTGAGCCCGCGCAGCCAGCGCCGGATGAGGCGGTGATGCTTGTCGGCCACGCGCGCGCGGGCCATGATCTCGTCGGCGGTGTGCGCGCACTCGCCGGTGGGCGCGCGTCTGTCGGTGGCGAACAGGCCCTGCTCCCGCAGCGTGTACAGCATGGCCCGCATCGCGGTCTCGTCCAGCTGCCGCGCGAAGGCGGCCAGCCGCGCGGTGTCGACGCCGGCGCACACCTCGCCGGCGGCCGCCGCCGCGTCCGCGTGCAGGCGCTCGGCGAGCGCCCGGTCGCGGTCGGCCGCGCCGTCGCGGGGTGCCGCCTCGACCGCGGCGGCGAGCCGGCGTTGCATCGGCTCCGCGCCGTCGACGAGCGCCGCGGCATTGCCGACCGCGGGATGCGCCAGTAGGGCACTCTCCACCTCGGCCAGCTCGATGCGGTGGCCGCGCACCTTCACCTGTGTGTCCTCGCGGCCGAGGAACTCGATGTCGCCGCCGGGCAGCTGGCGGCCGAGGTCGCCGGTGCGGTAGAGCCGCTCGCCGGTCGCCGGGTGGGTGATGAACCGGGCGGCGGTCAGCGTCTCGTCGCCCAGGTAGCCCAGCGCCACGCCGGCACCCCCGATGTACAGCTCGCCCGGCACCCACTCGGGCCGCTCCCGCAGCCGGTGGTCGAGCACGTGCACGGTCTGGTTGGTGAGCGGGCGGCCGTACGGGATGCTGGCCCAGCCGGGGTCGACCTGCTCGACCGGGTGGTAGATGGACCAGATCGACGCCTCGGTCGCACCGCCGAGGCTCACCACGCGCAGGCCGGGCACGCGGGCACGGATACGGTCGGGCAGCGGCACCGGGATCCAGTCACCGGACAGCAGCGCCAGCCGCAGCGGCCCGGCGCCGACGCCGGGAACCGCGGCCAGGTAGTCGTGGAGCATCTGCAGCTGCGCCGGCACCGAGTTCCACACGGTGACGCCGTGCCGGGCCAGCAGGTCGGCCCAGTGCGACGGGTCGCCGCGGCGGTCGGCGTCGGGCAGCACCAGCGCGCCTCCCGCGGCCAGCGTGCCGAACACGTCGTACACGGACAGGTCGAACCCGAGTCCGGCCAGTCCGAGGACGCGGTCGTCCGCGCCGACGGCGAACCGGGCGGTGACGTCGACGATGGTGTTCAGCGCGCCGCGGTGGCTGATCACCACGCCCTTCGGTACCCCGGTCGAGCCGGAGGTGTAGATGACGTACGCGGGGTCGTCGGGCCGGACGCCGGTGGCGGGCGGTTCGCCCACGGCGGTCGCGGCCAGGCCGTCCACGGCGACCGCGGCCACGCCGGCCGGCAACGGCGCGGCCGACTCGAGCACCCACGACTGGCCCAGGACGCGGCGCACGCCCGCGTCGGCCAGCAGCAGGTCACGGCGGGCCGGCGGCTGGCCGGTGTCGATCGGCAGGTACACGGCGCCGGCCAGCAGCGTGCCGAGCACGCCGGCCACCTGTTCGACGCCCTTGTCCATGATGATCGCGACGATGTCGCCGGGCTCGGTACCGTCGGCGCGCAACCAGGCCGCGACGGCGGCGGCCCGCCCGGCCAGCTCGCCGTAGGTCAGCGTGGTCCCACCGGCGACGAGCGCGGGCCGGTGCGGTGCCCGGGCGGCCTGGGCGAAGACATCCTCGTGCAGCAGCCGGTCGGGCAGCGGCCCGGCGGTGTCCAGGTACGCCTCGCGGCGGGTGCGCTGGGCGGCCGGCAGCGGCACCGGCGCGGGCTCGTCCCACGCCCGCGGATCGTCGGCGAGACGGTGCAGCAGCGTCGCGTAGGCGTCGAACATGTCCGCGGCCACGCCGTCGCGCAGCACCCCGTCCCGCACGTCCCAGCTGGTGGCGAGGCCGCCGTCGCGCTCGATGTTCTGGCAGTCGATCCACACCTGCGGCGTCTGGCTGCTGCCGTGGACCAGCTCCCCGCGAGGCTCACCGTCCCGCTCGCCGGAGAGGCCGATCGCGCTGGTGAACACGACCGGCATGAGCGCGGCCTCGGCCCCGCCGCGCCGCGCGATCTCGCGGATCACCTCGACACCGGAGCACAGCCGGTGTTCGAGGTCCGCGAAGAGCTGCGCCTGCACGGCCGCGGCGCGGGCGGCGAACCCGGCACCGCCGGTGCCGTCGGTACCGGCCGTGGCGGCAGTGGCGGCAGTGGCGGCAGTCGCGTCGATGGCGAGCAGGTCCACCGAGGTGAAGTCCCCGACCAGGGCGCCGACGCGCGGGTGCAGCGGCATGCGGTTGAGCAGGGTCAGGTTCAGGGTGAACCGGGGCTGCCGGCTCCAGGCGCCGACCACCTCGGCGTACGCGGCGAGCACGGCGCCCGACGGGGTCACCCCGTGCGCGGCCGCCTGCCGGCGCAGCGCCGCCCACGTCTGCGGCGGCAGCGTGGCCTGCCACCGGGTGAACCGGGCCGGGCCGGACCGGCCGCGGCCCGGCGCCAGCGGCAGCTCGGGGGCGGGTGGCAGCTCGTCGATGCGGCGCCACCAGTAGTCGCGGTCGGCCTCGTAGCGGGGGCCGGAGCGCTGCCGGCGTTCGGCGGCCAGGTAGTCGCGGAACGTGACATCCAGGGCCGGCAGGGGGTCGTCCGGCCGGTGGTACCAATGGTGCAGCTCGTCGAGCAGGATCTCGATGCTGACGAAGTCGCAGATGAGGAAGTCGATGGAGAAGTGCAGCAGGTCGCGGCCGGGCATGCGGGTCACGCGCAGCTCGAACAGCGGCCAGCGGCCCGGGTCGTAGACCTTGTGGTCGAGCTCGGCGCGCACGCCGGCGGCCGCGGCTTCGGCTGCCGCGGGTTCGGACTGCCGCACGTCGAGCACGGCGATGCGGTACTCCGGCACGTCGGGCAGCACCCGCTGGGAACCGCCCCGGTCGACCACCGCGCGCAGCATGTCGTGCCGGCGAATCACCTGCCGCCAGGCCGCCGCGAGCCGGTCGGGGTCCAGTTCGGAGTAGGCCAGCTCGCCGTACCCGTGGCAGGCCACGCCGCCGTAGTCGAAGGTTTCCCGCCGGCCGAGCAGGTATGCGGCCTGCACGTCGGTGAGCGGGAACGGCTCGTGCCGCGACTCGGGCGCCGGCTCGACCGCCGCGGCACCATCGCCGTCCTCCGTGGACAGTGTGCGCAGCAGCTCGGAGCGGTGCGCACGCAGCAGTGCCCGGCGGTCCTCGGTCAGCACGCCCTGCGGCGCGCGGTACCGCAGCCGGCCGTCCTCGGCCCACAGCCGTACACCCAGGCGCTCCAGGTCGGCGATGAGGTCGGTGGGGCTCACAGCTCGCCCTCCTCCATCTGCGTGATGTGCCGCGCCTGGTCGGCGACGGTCGTCATGGCGAACAACTGCGGCAGCGACAGCGCCACCCCGAACCGGTCCCGCAACGCCTGCACGAGCCGGGTGGCGAGCAGGCTGTCCCCGCCGAGGACGAAGAAGTTCTGGTCCCGGCCGACGCGATCGAGCTCCAGCAGCGAACGCCACAGTTCCGAGACCGCCTGTTCGACGGGGCCGTCCGGCGGCGACGATGCCGGTCCAGGGTGTCGTACGGCGAGGGCGCCGACCGCCGCCCGGTCGACCTTGCCGTTCGGGCTCAGCGGCAGGGCATCGAGGACGACGATGTGCTCGGGCACCATGTAGGCCGGGACGCGGGTGGCGAGGCCGGCGCGGAGCATCGCCTCGCTCGGGGCCTGGCCGACCGGCACCACCGCCGCGGCGAGACGGCGGACCCGCTCGCCGACGGCCACGGCGACCGCGTGCTCGACGGCCGGGTCCGCGCGCAGGGCCGCCTCGATCTCGCCCAGTTCCACCCGGTGCCCGCCGATCTTCACCTGGTTGTCGGTGCGGCCGAGGAACTCCAGCGTGCCGTCGGGCCAGTACCGGCCCAGGTCCCCGGTGCGGTACCACCGCGTCCCGCCGTGCTCGACGAACCGGGCGGCGGTGCGTGCCGGGTCGCCGCGGTAGCCGAGCGCGACGCCCGCTCCGCCGATCCACAGCTCGCCGGCGACCCAGTCGGGGCAGTCCCGGCCCTCCTCGTCGGCCACCCGGTAGCGCTGGTTGCGCAGCGGCAGGCCGTACGGGATCGACGTCCAGTGCGCCGGTACTTCGCCCACGTCGCAGGCGTTGGACCAGATCGCGGCCTCGGTGGCGCCGCCGAGAGCGACCAGCCGGCAGCGGCCCCCGCTGTGCCGGCCCAGCCGCTCCGGCAGGTCGAGCCCGACCCAGTCGCCGGACACCAGGGCGAGCCGCAGCGCACCCTCCCGGCGGTCGCCGGCGGCGAGCAGCAGCATGTCGAGCAGGGCCGGCACGCTGTTCCACACGGTGACCCGGTGCCGGGCCATCAGCTCCAGCCACCGGTCCGGGTCGCGGCGGCCGTCCTCACCGAGGAGCACCACCGCACCCCCCGCCGACAGCAGCCCGAAGAGGTCGTAGACGGACAGGTCGAAGTCGAGCGCGGACACGGCGAGGACCCGGTCGTCCGGTCCGACGCCGTAGCGTTCGTTGACGTCCTCGACGGTGTTCATCGCGGCCCGGTGGGTCAGCTCCACGCCCTTCGGCTCCCCGGTCGAGCCCGAGGTGAAGATGACGTACGCGAGCCGGTCGTCGGGGCCGTCCACCGGTCCGGGCAGCGGATCCGCGAGCAGCGCGGCGGCGATCGTGTCCTGGTCCAGGCTCAGGCGGGCGGCGCTGGCCTCGCGGATCCGGTCACGGCGTCGCACCGGCTGGTCGGCACCCACCGGCACATAGGCACCCCCGGCGGCCAGGACGCCGAGCACGCCGGCAACCTGGTCAGGGCCCTTCGGCAACGTCACCGCGACCGGTTCGCCGCCGCCGACGCCGCGACCGGCGAGCCATCCCGCCACGCGCAGCGCCCGGTCGGACAGCTCGCCGTACGTCATCGTGTGATCGGCACCCCAGGCCAGCGCGATCCGGCCGGGGTCCTCGGCGACCCGGGCGAAGAAGCCGTCATGCAGGCGGCGGCCGCTCTGCGGGGCGTCGGTCGCGTTCACGGCGGCGCGCACGCGCGCCTGCTCCGGCGGCAACAGCGCGGGCACCGGTGCGGACCAGTCCGCGCCCGGTTCGGCGAGCCGGTCGAGCAGGCGGCCGTACGCGTCGAACATGTCGTCCAGCACGCCGGGCGGGAACAGCTCCTCGACCGCGTCCCAGGTCAGCGTCACCCCGCCGTCCGCACGCCGGGTCACCTGGTGGTCCAGCCAGACCTGCGGGGTCTGCGACAGCCCGGACACCGGCGCGTCGAACGGCGGCTCGAGCGCGGCCGCGCCGGGCCCGACACCGAGCGTACTGGTGAACACGACCGGCACCGCGACCTGCCCGGACCCGGATCGCCGGGCCATCTCGCGCAGCACCGGCAGGGCGGAGACGCCGCGGTGCTCGATGGCGTCGAAGACGCGGCGCTGCGCGAGCCGGGCGGCGCCCAGGAAGCCGCCGCCGCCCGCCGTGTCGAAGTCGACGAGCAGCAGCGAGGTGAAGTCGCCGACGACCCCGCCGATGTCCGGGTGCACGTCGGCACGGTCGAAGACGGTGAAGACGAGGCTGAACCGTGACTGCCCGCTCCAGGCGGCCAGCACCTCGGCGTAGGCGGTCGCGAGCACCGTTGACGCGGTCAGGTCGAAGCGCCGGGCCAGCTCGCCGATCGTGTGCCAGCGCTGCGGGGTCAAGGTCGTCTCGCGGCGCGCGAATCGCGGCCGGCGCAACGTCGCCGGGTCGGTCCGCAACGGCAGCTGCGGGCCCGCGGGCAGGTCCGGAATCCGCTGCGACCAGTACTGCTGGTCGACGGCCGTGCGCTGTGGGTCCGGATGCGCGCCGAGCACGTAGTCGCGGAACGACAGGCCGGGCTCGGGCAGCACGGCGTCCGGATCGCGGTACAGCGCGGCCCATTCGCGGTACACCGTCATGATGCTGAGGGCGTCGAACGCGAGGTAGTCGAGGGCGACGCCGAGCCGGGTGCGGTTCCCGCCGTGGCACACCGCCCGGATGTCGAACAGTGGCCAGGCCACCGGGTCGAGCACGGCGTGTGCGAGGTCGAGGCGCAGACGGTCCAGGGCGCCGGGGGCTTCGGCGGGCGCCGGCCGGGCCACGGCGATGGTGTACGGGTCGACCTTCGGCAGGATCCGCTGGCGCCCGTCGGCGTCGAACACCACGCGGAGCATCTCGTGCCGGTTGACGAGCGCCTGCCATGCGCGCTCCAGCCGGGGCAGGTCGAGATCCTCGGCGTCGAACTCCAGGTACCAGGTGGTGCCGGCGCCGCCGAGCTCCTCGGAGCGGCCCAGCCAGTACGCCAGCTGGGTCTCGGTGGCCGGGAAGGGGTCGTGCCGGCCGGCCGGGTCGGCGGTGATGCCGGTGGTGACGGCAGGCGCCGCGGCCGGCCGCAGCCCGGCGGCGAAGTCGCGCAGGACCGGCGCCGAGTACAGGTGGCCGAGCCGGGCGCCGAGGCCGGCCGCGCGCAGCCGGCCGATCATCCGGGTGGCGAGCAGGCTGTCGCCGCCGAGCTGGAAGAAGCTGTCGTCGCGGCCGACCGCGGGCACGTCCAGGACCGCCGCCCAGGCCTCGGCGACCGTCGCCTCGACCGGTCCTCGCGGTGGCGCCGGCGGGTTCGCCCGCTCGCCCGCGGGGTTGCCGCCGGGCTCCGCGGCGAGCAGGGTGGCGACCGCGGCCCGGTCGATCTTCCCGTTGCCGGACAGCGGCAGCGAGTCCACGAGGGTGACC
This sequence comes from Dactylosporangium sp. NPDC000244, assembly GCF_040300725.1. Classification (NCBI taxonomy): domain Bacteria; kingdom Bacillati; phylum Actinomycetota; class Actinomycetes; order Micromonosporales; family Micromonosporaceae; genus Dactylosporangium; species Dactylosporangium sp. NPDC000244. Next base: position 224,903 of record NZ_JBEPEH010000006.1, on the reverse strand, counting down.
TGCGCCGGCACCATGAACGCCGGCACCCGCGCCGCGACGAAGGCGGTCAGGTCCGGCACGAGGTCCGCCGGCGCCGCGCCGGGTGCGGCGTCGACGGCCGCCGCGAGCCGGGTCCGGGGTCCGCGCACCGCCACGACCACCGCGTGGCGCACTCGCGGGTGCTCGGCGAACGCCCCTTCGACCTCGCCCAGCTCGATGCGGTGCCCGCGGATCTTCACCTGGTGGTCGGCACGGCCAAGGAACTCGAGGGTGCCGTCCGGCAGGTAGCGGGCCAGATCACCGGTCCGGTACCAGCGGCGGCCCGCGTGCACGACGAACTGCCGGGCGGTGCGGGCCTGGTCGCCGCGGTACTCCTGGGCCACCGACTCGCCGCCGATCCACAGCTCGCCGGCGACCCGGTCGGGGCGGTCCCGGCCGGCCTCGTCCACCACGCGGCACATCTGGTTGCGCAGCGGTACGCCGTAGGGGACGGACGTCCAGTGCGGCGGGACCTCGGCGACCTCCTGCACGGTGGAGTGGATCGCCGTCTCCGTGGTCCCGCCGAGCGCCACCAGCCGCGCGTGCGGGGCGGCCCCGGCGAGGCGGCCGGGCAGGTCCAGCCCGACCCAGTCCCCGCCGAGCAGCGCCAGCCGCAGGCCGCCGAGCTCGTCGCCGCCGGCCGCCGTCAGCAGCATGTCCAGCAGCGCGGGCACCGACTGCCACAGGGTCACGCCGTGGCGGCGCACGAGCCGGCACCACGCCACCGCGTCGCGGCGCGACTCCTCGTCGACGAGGACGAGGCCGCCTCCGGCCGACAGCAGCCCGAAGATGTCGTACACCGAGAGGTCGAAGTCGAGCGCCGACACGGCGAGCACCCGGTCGTGCGGCCCGACGCCGAAGCGGTCGTTGAGCGCGTCGATGGTGTTGACGGCGGCGCGGTGCGCCACCACGACGCCCTTCGGCTCGCCCGTCGAGCCGGACGTGTAGATGATGTAGGCGGGCGCGCCCGGCCACACGGACACCGGGACCGGCAGCGGGCCGCGCGACGCGAGCGCCTCGGCGAGCCCTGCGGCGTCGAGCACCACCCGGACGCCGGCCCCGCGGTGGATGCGTTCGCGGCGTACCTCCGGTTGCTCCACGCCGACGGGGACGTACACGCCGCCGGCCGCGAGCACACCGAGGACGGCGATCACCTGCTGCGGCCCCTTCGGCAGCGTCACCGCGACCGGTTCGCCGACACGGACGCCGCAGGCCGCGAGCCATCCCGCCACGCGCAGCGCCTGGCCGGCCAGCTCGCCGTAGGTCAGGGTCCGGTCGTCGCCCCAGGCCAGTGCCGTCCGGCCGGGATCATCGGCGGCGACGGCGAAGAATCCCTCGTGCAGGCCCCGCTCGGCGAGCGGGCCGGCGGTGTCGTTGACGCGCCCGCGAACGGTGCGCTGGCGGGGCGGCAGCAGGTCCGGTGCGGGCCGGTTCCAGTCCGCGTCCGGCGCGCCGAGCCAGGCCAGCAGGCGCAGGTAGGCGGCGAACATGTCGTCGAGCACGTCCGGGGCGAAGAGCCCGTCGACGGCGTCCCAGTTGACGTACAGGCCGCCCTCGCGCTCGGTGACCTGGTGGTCCAGCCACACCTGCGGGGTCTGCGAGATCGTCCACACCGGTTCGCCGAAGCAGTCGCGCACACCGGCGTCGAACAGCTCGCCGAGGCTCAGGGCGCTGGTGAAGACGACCGGGGCGGACGCGGGCCGGTCGGGGTGGCGCCGAGCGAGGTCACGCAGGACGTCGACGCCGGAGCAGGCCGCGTGCGAGGCACACGCGGCGAACTCGCCCTGGATCTGCTTGACCCGGGCGGCGAAGGGCCGCTCGTCGCCCACGTCGACGGCGAGCAGCGCCAGGTTGGTGAAGTCGCCGACCAGGTGGGCCACGTCCGGGTGCACCGGTTCGCGGTCGTACAGCGGCAGGTTCAGCAGGAAGCGCGGCCGGTCCGACCAGCGGCCGAGCACCTCCGCGTACGCGGTGACGAACACCATCGCGAGGGTGGTGCCGTGCGCGCGGGCGCCGGCGGCGAGCGCCTCCCATTCCGCCGGTTCGAGCCGGTGGTAGCGCCGCGTCACCCGCGGCCGGCCGATGCGCTCGGGCGCCACGGCGAAGGGCAGCTCCGGGGGGCCGGGCAGGTCGTCCAGCCGCGCGCGCCACCAGTCCCGGTCGCGCTCGGCGGCGGCACCGCGGGAGCCGGCCCGCTCGGCGACGTAACGGCGGAAGTCGTACGCGATCGGGGGCAGCGCCGGCTCCGGGTCGCGGTACAGCGCGGCGAGGTCCGACAGCAGGATCCGGAAGCTGTACGCGTCCGCCACGAGCATCTCGATGTTGACGTGGGTCCGGCACCGGCCGCCCGGCAGCAGCGTCAGCTGGATGTCGAACACCTCGCCGGCGTCGACGTCCAGCCGCCGGTGCGACAGCGCCTGCCGGCGGGCGTGCAGTTCCCGCTCGACCTCCTCGGCCGGGCGGTGGCGCAGGTCGTGCACGCGCGGGCCGGGCCACGCGCCGACCGGGTCGATCACCTGCCGGCCGTCGTCGGTGAACCGGGCCCGCAGCATCGCGTGCCGCCGCATCAGCGCCTGCCCGGCCGCCGCCAGCCGGTCCGGGTCCAGGTCGCGGCCGTCGAACTCGTTGTAGAAGTGCGCGCCGACGCCGCCGAGCGGCTGGCCCTCCGCGCGGCCGACCCAGTAGGCGTGCTGCATCGGGGCCAGCTCGAACGGCTCCCCCGCGGCGTCGTCGTCGGCAGCGGCGGCGTCGCCGGCCGCGGGCTCCGGCGGCCCGGGCTCCGTGCCGAGCAGCGCGGCCCACGCCGCCAGCGTCGGCCGCTCGAGCATGTCGGCGAACGTGACGTCGGCACCGGCCTGCCGCAGCACGGCGGCGAGGCGCATCATCCGGACCGAGTCGAGGCCGAGCCTGATCAGGTCGTCCTCGGCATCGATGGCGTCGGCCGGCTCGTCCAGCAGCTCGGCGACCGCACGCCGCAATGACTGTCCCGTCGGTGCGCCGGTGGGTGTGCCGGCTCGGATTCCACCAGTCTCCATCGACCGTCCTTCGCGCCGTGAATTGCCCACACCCGAAGAGAAGACATCCGGGCGGGCCGGCACAACGCGCCGGTCGCCTTCGGCATAAGCGCTCCACAGCGCGAATACCGGCCGGATGCGGTACCGCTTATGCCGTTGTCCCGGTTCGCCTTGCCGGTTCCGCGGCGCCGGTCACAGACTCGGCCGCATGGAGACCGGATCCCTGCGCCTGCCCACCTTCGACGCCGCCGATCCGGCGGTGCTCGCGGATCCCTATCCCCGCTATGCCGAGCTGCGGCGAGCCGGGCCGCTCGCCCGGGGAGGCGTCGGCCAGTGGGTGGTGTCGCGCCACGCGGACGTGGCCGCGTTGCTGCGCGACCGGCGGCTCGGCACCGAGTACCCGCCCGAGTACCACGAGTTCTCCAACGGCACCGGGCCGGCCCGGGACTTCTTCGAGCGCATCATCCTCGACCGCGACCCGCCCGCGCACACGCGGCTGCGCCGGCTCATGGGCGCCGCGTTCAGCCCGCGGCTCGTCCAGCGGATGGAGCGGCAGATCGCCCGCGTGACCGCCGGCCTCCTCGGTCCGCTCGCCGAGCGCGGCCGGTTCGACGCCGTCGCCGATCTGGCCTTTCCCCTGCCGGTGACGGTGGTCTGCGAGCTGCTCGGCATCCCGGCCGCGGACCGGGATCTGGTCCGGCCGAAGGCCGTCGACCTGTGCCTCGGCTTCGCGAGCGTCGTGCCGGCGCACCAGCGCGCCACCGTCGACGCGGCGGTCGTGTGGCTGCGGGACTACGTCGGCTCGCTGCTCGACGAGCGGCGCCGTGTGCCCCGCGAGGACCTGCTGTCGACGTTGCTGGCGGCCGAGGCCGACGGCGAGACGCTGACCCGCGAGGAGATCGTCGACAACGCGGTGTTCCTCTTCTTCGCCGGCTTCGAGACGACGGTCAACCTGATCGCCACCGGGTGCGCGGCGCTGCTGAGCCACCCGGATCAGTGGGCTCGCCTGCGCGGCGACCGGACACTGGTCGGCACCGCGGTGGAGGAGTTCCTGCGCTACGACGCCCCGATCCAGCTGACCGCCCGGCTGGTCCGCGAACCGGTGGACGTCGGCGGGCGCACGATCCGCGCCGGCCGGGTGCTGGTGCTGCTGCTCGGCTCGGCCAACCGGGACGAGCACCGCTTCGCCGACCCCGACCGGCTGGACGTGGGGCGCAGTCCCAACCCGCACGTGTCGTTCGGCGGCGGCCCGCATCACTGTCTGGGCGCCGTGCTCGCCCGCGCCGAGGGCCGGGTGGTGTTCGAGCACCTGCTCGCCCGGTTCGCCGCGATCGAGCCGGCCGGGCCGGCGGTGCGGCGCCGGGACGCCACGTTCCGCGGCCTGGCCGGCGTCCCCGTCGCGGTCCGGGCCGCGTAGGGCCTCGCCGCGTCAGCCGGTCGCCACGGCGGCGGCCGGTGCTTCGGACGTCCGGCGGCGGGTCAGCGCCGCCTCCAGCTCCGCGACCGCGGGGTTGTCGTCCATCCAGAGCCGGCCGGAGAACAGGTCGACGATCCCGTCGTTGTGCGTGCGCACCAGCAGGCCGAAGGCGAACGTGGTCTCCCAGAACCCGTCGAGCATCATCTGTGCGACCGCGGCCCCGCGGTTGGACCACTCCTCGAACTCCCGGAACGGCCGGTCCGGTTCCGCGGCGCCGTCGGCGAGCAGCCGCTGGACGTCCTCGGCCAGGCGGCGCGCCTCGGCCAGGGTGATGTTCACGCCGTAGCTGAACAGCGGGTCGATGAACCGGTGGGCGTCGCCGAGGCAGACCCAGCCGGGGCCGCAGAACCGATCCACCGTGTAGGAGTAGTTCGCCGTCACGTGGACGTCCTCGACCATCTCCACGTCCGCCACCCGCCGGGCCAGCTCGGTGTTGAACTCGCGAAGCTCCCGGCGCATGAACTCCACCGGCGATTCGCCGCGCTCCTGGAAGTACGAGGTGGGCACGACGAAGCCGATGCTGGTGGTCTCCTCGTCCAGCGGAATGAACCAGCACCAGTGGTACTTCTGCCGAAAGAACGTCAGCGTGTTGCCCCACTGCTCACCGTCGCGCACCGCGCCCGTGAAGTGCGAGTAGACCGCCATCTGCCGGGCGTAGCCGCCGGTCTCCTTGCGGCCGGTGAAGCCGAGGTTCGCCAGGAACGTCTTCTGGCCGGAGGCGTCGACGAGCACGTCGCTGTGCACGTCGACGGTGCCGCCGGCGGTGAGCGCGACCCGGACCCCGCGGACGGTGCCGGCGTCGTCCACGATCGGGCGCACGGCCCTGCCCTGGACCACCGTGGCGCCGAGCGCGGTGGCACGGTCGAAGAGGAACCGGTCGAAGGTGGACCGGCGCACCTGCCAGCTCGTCGAGTCGTGCAGGCCGTCCTCGTCACGGCGGCGGATCGGCACCCAGAACTCGTGCCGAGCCGATGGCCCGTAGACCCGGATTCCGTGCTTGACCGGCGGGTTCAGCGCGGCCAGATCCTCCTCGACACCCAGCTCGCGCAGCAGCTCCCCGCTCTCGCCGGTGAGTGACTCTCCAATGTGGAACCGCGGGTGGGTGTCCCGCTCGATGATGACCGAGGAGATGCCCCGCTTCGCCAGGTTGATGGCGATGGCCGAGCCCGCGGGCCCACCGCCGACGATCGCTACCGGTGTCCTCATGTCGCTGCTCCTCCGGGTGTCCGCGGTTCCCGCGACCGCCTTGCCGACGGACGCTAAGGGTCCCCGGTGCGCGGCGGGGAGGACCGCCCGACGGATGCGCATGACCGCGTCACATCGCGCATCACTCGCCGCGGTCCCGGCGCGTTACGATCAAGATCGATCGACCACCGACGATCGCGAGATCGGTCTGTCCGTGGTCCGCCCTTCGCCCTTCGCCGTTCATCGAAGCCATCGGAGGCCGCCTGTGCGCATCGCCCTCATCGCGCCGCCCTGGTTCGCCGTGCCGCCCCGGACCCACGGCGGCATCGAGACTCACCTCGCGCTGCTGGCCCGGGAACTCGACCGGCGCGGCCACGAGGTCGGCCTGTTCGCCGCCGGATCGAGCACCGCGCCGGTACCGGTGCACGCCCTCTACGCCCAGGAGCAGGAGGAGCACCTGCACGGCTCGCGGCACAGCGTCGTGGAGGCTCGGCACGTCCAGCACGCCTACGAGGCGATCGGCCGTGATCGGTACGACGTCATCCACGACAACGCCGGGCTGCTCTCCGGCGGGATCGTGGGCGCGGTGCTCAACGAGCGGGGACCGCGACGGCCGATCCTCCGCACGGTGCACCAGGGCGTCGACGCTGCCACCCGGCCGGTGTACGACATCCTCAACGGCTTCGGGCACCTGTGGTTCAACGCGATCAGCGAGCACCAGCGGGCCCTGCTGCGGGGGCTGAAGGTGTGCGCGACCATCGCCAACGCCGTCGACCCGCAGGACCACACCTATCGCGAGACGAAGGACAAGTACCTCGCATTCCTCGGCCGGCTCGTGCCGGACAAGGGGGTGCACATCGCGATCGAGGTCGCCCGGCGCACGGGGCTGCCGCTGCGGATCGCCGGCCGGGCCGACCGGGCCGGCGCCGGTCTGCGGTACTTCGAGGAGCGCATCCGGCCGGAGCTCGACGGGCAGGTCGAGTACATCGGCGAGATCGGCCCGGCGCAGCGCAACGAGTTCCTGTCCCGGGCCCGGGCGCTGCTGTTCCCCGCGCAGTGGGCGGAGCCGTTCGGGCTGGTCGCGATCGAGGCACTGGCCTGCGGTACCCCGGTGATCGCCAGCGACAGGGGCGCACTGCCGGAGATCGTCGAACCGGGCCGCAGCGGCTTCCTGGCCGCAGACGCCGACGCCATGAGCGAGGCGGTCGCCCGGCTCGACACGCTGCGCCCCGCGGACTGCCTGCAGCGGGTCCGCGACCACTTCACGCCCGGTCGGATGACCGACCGGTATGTGCGGGTGTACGAGTCCCTGCTCGACACGGCCGCCTGATCGCGAGCCACACCCGCCGACCCGACCAGCACACACCGGACGACCTCGAACCCCGGGAGGCTTCACGATCATGCGCATCGGTCTCGTTGTCCAGCCACTGGAACGCACGCCACCCATCCGCTACGGCGCGGTCGAGCGGATCGTCGCGTACCTTGCCGACACCCTCGTCGAGCGAGGCCACGACGTGACCCTGTTCGCCTCGGGTGACTCGCAGACCCGCGCCCGGCTGGTGCCGTGCACCGAACGGGCGCTGCTGCACGACCCCGGTCACGCCGGCGAGTCGTGGTGGGTCAACAACACCCAGATGGCCCAGGTCGTCGCGGCGCAGGACGAGTTCGACGTCATCAACTCGCACGCCGGCTACGCGTTCCTGCCCGCCACGCTCGCCCTGCGCACGCCGGTCGTGACGACCTGGCACGGACGGATGCACCTGCCGGTCACGCACCGGATGCTGGAGCACTACCGGCACACCGCGTTCATCAGCATCGCCCGGCACCAGGTCGAGGCGGCCGGCCCCGGCGTGCGGTGGGCGGGGCACGTCCCCAACGGCATCCCCGGCGACGCGGTGACCTACCGCGAGCACAAGCGCGACTTCCTGCTCTTCCTGGGCCGCATCACCCCGGCCAAACGCCCCGACGTGGCCATCCGCGCGGCGCGGCGCGGCGGGCTGCCGATCCGGCTCGCCGGCCGTGTCGCCCCGGCCGACCAGGACTACTTCCGCACGGTCGTGCAGCCGTTGCTGGGATCGGAGGCGGAGTACCTCGGCGAGATCACCGACGCCGAGAAGCTGGACCTGCTCGCCGATGCCCGCGGGCTGATGCACCCGTCGGACTGGGAGGCGTGCAGCGTGTCGCTGATCGAGGCGCACGCGGCCGGCACGCCGTGCCTCGCCCTGGACCGCGGCGGCAACGCCGAGATCGTCCGGCACGAGGTGACCGGCTTCGTCGGCGACGGCGAGGAGGACCTGGTCCGCGGCTGCCGGTCGTTGGACCGCATCGCGCCGGCCAGCTGCCGGGCGCGCTACGAGGAGGAGTTCAGCGCCGACCGCATGACCGACCGGGCGCTGGCCGCGCTCGAGTCCGAGGTCCTCGCCGGGGTGCGGCGGTGACGGTCGGGGCGAGGGTCGCCGTGACCGGGGGCCGCGGGTTCATCGGCGCCCGGCTGGCGCGCCGGCTCTCGGCCGCCGGCGCGCAGCCGCTCGTCATCGACGTCGCCGACGAGCTCGGCGGCCAGCAGCCATGGGAAGCCGGCTATGCCCGCGAGGACGTCCGCGACGCCATCGCGATCGCCGAGGTGCTCGAGGGGTTCCGCCCGGACACGGTGTTCCACCTGGCCGCCATGCACTACATCCCCGACTGCGAGCGCTGGCCGGACGCGTGCGTCGACGTCAACGTCAAGGGCACCCGGGCGGTCATGCGGGCCTGCGCGGCGGCCGGGGTCCCCCGCGTCGTCGTGGCCTCGTCGGCGGCGGTGTACGAGCCCAGCGAACAGCCGCACACGATCGACAGCCCGGCCGTGCCCACCGACGTCTACGGCCATACCAAGCTCTTCGCCGAGCATCTGGCCCGCACCCACGCGCGGGACACCGGCGCCTCCGTCGGCATCGCCCGGCTGTTCAACGTCGTCGGCCCCGACGACCGCAACCCGCACCTGCTGCCGTCGCTGGCCGCGCAGGCCCTCGACGGCGACGTCGTGACCGCCGGCGACCTCGGCACCGCCCGCGACTACGTGTACGTGGACGACGTCTGCGCGGCCCTGGTCGGGCTGGCCGGGCTCGAGCACCCCGGCACCGCGGTCACCGTGAACGTCGGCTCCGAGGTCGGCACGACCGGCACCGCGCTGCTCGATCTGGTGCGGGAGGCCACGGGCAAGCCGCTGCCGGTGGTCACCGACGCCGACCGGCTGCGCCCCAGCGACCGGCCGGTCCTGGTCAGTGACTGCACGCAGACCCGGGAGCTGCTCGGCTGGCGGGCCTCGACCGGCCTGCCCGCCGCGGTCGGCGAGGTGCTGCGGCGACCCCGGCTGCCGGCTCAGCGGATCGGTGCGCTCGCATGGTGAGCACCGCGCCGCGCGGCTCAGGCGGGCAACTGGAACCGATCGGTGAGCCAGGCCGCCAGTCCGTCCGCACCGGAGTGCGGGAGCCACAGGTCGGCGGCCTCACGCAGGACCGGGTCCCGCGTGGCGACCGCCACCCCGAGCCCCGCCCGGTCGAACATCGCGATGTCGCTGTGGTCGTCGCCGAACGCGATGATGTCCGCCGGCGCCACGCCCAGCTCGGCCGCCACCCGGTCCAGCGCCGCGCCCTTGTGCGCGTCGGCCGCGGTGACGTCGATGAAGCGGCCGTCGGACACGAACTGGTTCAGCCGCGGATGGTGGCCGCGCACCAGGTCCCCGACCGCGCCGGCCCCGCCGTCCGGGCAGTGCAGGGTCAGTTTGTAGGCGGGCTCGGCGAGGTCGCGCTCGGTGCCGAGGACCGCGAACCCCATGTTCCGGGCCCAGTCCCAGTAGGCGTCGGCGGGCTCCATCACGTAGAGCCGGTCGTGCGTCTCGGCGTGAACCTCGCGGACGGCGGGCCGCACCAGACGGACCAGATCACGGACGAGGTCCGGATCGAGCGTGGCCTCGTGCAGGGCGGCGCCGTCGGCGTGCGCGACGCGGGCGCCGTACCAGGCACCGTACGGCTTCCGCAGCCCGAGCTCGTCGACGACGGCGGCGAGCGAGCGCCGCGAACGGCCGGAGATCACGGTCACGTGGTGGCCGGACGCGGTGACGGCGCGCAGCACGGCGCGCAGCGGCTCGGGGATGTGGCCGGTGGGGCCGGTGAGCGTGCCGTCGACGTCGAATGCCAGCAGCGTCACCCCGGCACCATATCGACTGACGTCAGAACCATACAAGCAAGCCCACGGAGGAGCCTGTGAGTGCAGCGGACATGACCGAGCCGGAGACCATGACCGGGGCGGCCGCGGTCGCCACCCTGCTGGCCGGATCCGGCGTGCGCGAGGTGTTCGGCTACATCGGCACCTCGGAACTCGCGCTCGCCTCCGCGCTGCGACGACGGCTGCCCGCGTATCGCAACGCCCGCGGCGACCGTGAGGCGGTCTTCATGGCCGCGGGCGCGAGCGCCTTCCATCCCGGCCGCGCCGCGGCGCTGCTGCACGGCGCCCGCGGCCTGACCAACGCCGCCGGCGCGCTCGGCGACGCCTGGCGCAACGAGGCCGGCTTCCTGTGTCTCGTCGGGCTGCCGGGCACCGCCTCCCAGCCGTTCCTGCCGCCGCACGGCGAGCCGCGGCTCATCGAGTCCGTCGGCCACTTCGCCAAGGCGTGGTACGAGCTGCCGGCGGTCGGGTCGCCGGAGTGCACCGTGGACGCCGTCGAGGCGCTGATCGACACCGTGGCGACCGCCATCGAGACGGCGCGCGAGCAGCCGTGCGGGCCGGTCCTGCTCGGCCTTCCTCAGGACGTGCTGGAGGGCCGCTGGGTGCCGCGCGCCGCGCTCGCGAAGGCCGGCCGGCGGCGCGCCCCGGCGCCGGCACCCGCACCGCTGTCGGACGCCGTGCGGCTCATCGAGGCCGCCGACCGCCCGGTCGTGCTGCTCGACGACTACCTGCTCAAGGACGCGCGGGCCACGGCCACCCTGCGGGAGTTCACCGAACGGGTCGGCGCGCCCGCGCTGCAGGTGCGCTACCGGCGCGGTCCCATGCTCTTCGAGCGGGTCTCCGCCGCCGCGGTTCCCGCCTTCGCGGGCTGGTACGACCCGAGCCGGCCGGAGCACGCGGAGGTGCTGGCCGGCGCCGACCTGATCATCACGCTCGAGGACCGCAACATGTATCCGCGGGTCGTGGGGGACCTGCCGGACACGCGCAAGATCGCATTCACCTGCGCGCCCGAACGTACCGGCAAGAACGGCTACCTCGGCGACGACGACGTGGTGGTCAGCGGGGACACCTGCGCCAACCTGTCCATGGTCAGCGCCGCCCTGCGACGTGCGCCGCGCCGGATTCCGGCGATCCCGCCCGCGGGCGACCGGCCGGCGGACCGCTCGGAGCTGTGGCCGCTTGCGCGGACGATCGGCGAGACACTGGCCGAGGTCGGGCGACCGGTCATCGTCGATGACAGCCAGATGTTCGGCGGGCTGATGGCCCAGGCGTACGACACGCTCCCGGAGGGCACCCGCGTGCTCGGCGACCACGGCGCCTTCGTCGGCGGCGGGCTGGCGACGGCGATCGGGGTCGCGCTGGGCAACCCCGACCGTTCCGTGGTGTGCACGCTGGGCGATCAGGGCTTCACCAACGGCGTGCAGGGGCTGGTCGCCGCGCTCGAGCACCGTGTGCCCGTGACCCTCGTGGTGTGCAACAACGGCGGAAGCGTCTCGCTGCGCAAGCAGCTGGACAGCATCGACGGCGACGGCGACGCCCGCCGCGTCGAGCACCTCGACAATGTGCAGGGCTTCGACTACGTCCGGGTCGCCTCGGCGCTCGGCATGCCGGCGGACCGGGTCGTCTGGCCCGACGACGCGGACCCGCAGGCCGACGCGGTCGAGGCCACGCTGGACCGGCTCAGGGGGCTGCTGCGCGGGCACCACGCCCATCCCGGCCCGTCGCTGCTCGAGCTGGTCGTGCCGGGCCGGGCGGATGCGTGGGCGGGCATCTGGAGCGTCTCCGGGCTGGAGCCGCGCAGCGTCGGGGCGACGGCATGACGGCGCCGGGCGGCGAGGCGCTGCGGATCGCGCTGATCGCACCGCCGTGGTATCCGGTGCCGCCGCGCGGGTACGGCGGCACCGAGCTCATCGTCGACCTGCTGCGCCGCGGCCTGACCGCCCGCGGCCACGACGTCACCGTCTTCGGTGCGGAGGGCTCCGCGCCCGGCGTCGTCCCGGTCGCACCGGCGAGCTGGAGCGGCGACCTCGGACACGGCCATGCCAGCTGGGACCGGCACTTCACCTACGTGTCCCGGGTGCAGCGGCTGATGCGGGACCTCACGTTCGACGTCATCCACGACCACACCCGGCCGCCGGGCCTGCTGCTGTGGACGGCCCGGGGCCGCCCGGGCCGGCCCGGTGAGCGCGTCGTCAGCACCCAGCACGAACCGATGACCGAGCCCCGCGAGACCACCCTGCTGGAGGTCCGCGACGCGGTGCGGTTCGTGGCCGTCAGCCACGCCCAGGCGGCGACGATGACCCGGCTGGGCGCGGTCGACGTGGTGCACAACGCGGTCGACCTCGACGCCCTGCGGGTCGGCGAGCAGCCCGGCGACTACCTGCTCACGCTGGCCCGGATCACGCCGACGAAGGGCCAGCACCTGGCCATCGAGGTCGCCCGCCGGGCGGGGATGCCGCTCGTCCTGGCCGGCAAGGTCGACTCGACGCCCCAGGGACGCGACTACTTCGACAGCGCGGTCCGGCCGCACCTCGGCCACGGCGTCGAGTATCTGCCGAGCGTCACCGGCGTCGAGAAACGAGAACTCATCGCCGGGGCGGCGGCCGGGCTGTTCCCGCTGCAGTGGGACGAGCCCTTCGGACTGGCGGTGCTGGAGTGCATGGCCAGCGGCGTGCCGGTCGTCTGTACCCCGCGCGGCGCGACCGTGGAGCTGGTCCGGCCGGGCGTCAACGGCGTGCTGGCGACGGACGTGCCCGGGCTGTGCGACGGCATCGCGCCGGCCCTCGCCCTGGACCGGGTGGCCTGCGCCCGGGACGCCCGCGCGCGCTTCGGGCCGCAGCGGATGGCCCTGGAGTACGAGCGGGTGTACCGCGCCGCCGGCCGGCCGGCCCGTGATCCGTCCGCGGCGATGGCAGCGTCGGCGGGCTGACGATCGTGCAGCTGCTGCGGCTGTTCCGGCGCAACCCGGCCTACTTCAGGCTGTGGCTCGGCAACTGCATGTCGATCATGGGCGACGTCCAGTACAACGTGGCCGTCGTGTGGTTCCTCGTCAGCACCACGGGGTCGGCGGTCGCCGGCAGCGGCATCGCGGTCGGCGCGATGCTCGGCGGCATGGCCGGCGGGGTGTGCGCCGGGACCACCCTGGACGCCTGGCACCCGCGCGTGGTCATGCTCCTCGCGGACGGGGTGCGGTTCCTCGCCGCCCTCGCGGTCGGGGTGTCCTGGCTGCTGGCCGGCCCGCCCCCGGTGATCGTCCTGTACGCCCTGGCCGCCGTGCTCACCTTCTGCGGCACCTACCATCAGGCGGCCCGGTCCTCGTCGATCCCCGCCGTGGTCGACGAGGACCAGCTCATCCGGGCCGGCGCCGCGGAGAGCCTCGGATCCGGCCTGGTATCCGCCGTCGCCTGGGCGGGCAGCGGCGCGCTGATCGCCGTGCTCGGCACCGGCCAGATCCTGCTCGTCAACGCGGCCACCTTCCTCGTGCCGCTGCTGCTCGTGGCGGCGACCCGCTGGCGGCACACCCCGGCGGCGCCCGAGCCGGGAGCCCGGCGGCCCATGCTCGCCGCGTTCCGCTGGGTCCGCCGGGACGCGCTCGTCCTGCGGATGCTGACGATCGAGACGCTGCACGCACTGGTCAGCGGGCTGGTCTACGCGACCCTGCCGCTGTTCGTCCTCGTCCTGGGGGGCGGCGCCGGCCTGTTCGGCCTGCAGGGCGGCCTCAGCGCCCTCGCCATCCTCGGCGGATCGCTGTACCTCGCCCGGCGGGCCGACGCCCGCGCGGGCCGGTTCTACGTGCTGGGCATGGCGGTCAACGCGGCCGGCGTCCTCGTCATGGCCGCCTCCCCTTCCGTCTGGCCGTTCCTGGCCGGTGTCCTCGTCGCCGGGCTCGGGACACCGGCCTGGAACGCGGCCCGGCAGGTCATCTTCCAGACCGCCGCGCCCGAGGCGGTTCGCGGCCGCGTGTTCGCCATGCTGGAGACCGCGATCAACGTGGCGCTGCTGCCGACCTGGGCCGGCGGCGCCGTGCTCGCCGACGCCGCCGGGCCGCGCCTCGTCATGCTCGCGGCGCCCGCCGGGTACTGCCTCATCCTGCTCCTCGTCCTGCGCACCGGGATCGCGCGATACCGCACCGATCGCCCGGCGCCCGCCGGCGAGCCGTGTCCGGTCGTCCCCACGACGTTGTCACCACCTGGAGGCCCCGCATGAGAATCGCCCAGGTCGCGCCGCTGTTCGAGGCGGTACCTCCGGCACGGTACGGCGGTGCCGAGCGCGTCGTCAGCACGCTCACCGACGAACTGGTCCGGCGTGGGCACGATGTCGTGCTGTTCGCCAGCGGGGACAGCCGCACCGAGGCGACCCTCGTGCCGGTCACCGAGCACGCCTTGTGGCGCACCATCAGCCAGCAGCCCAACTCGAAACTCGCGCGGTACCAGACGCTGGCGATGCTGAGCGACGTGTACCGCCGGGCGGACGAGTTCGACGTGATCCACGCGCACACCGACGTGTACACGCTGCCCTTCGCCGGCCTCACCGATCGCCCGACGGTCCTCACCCTGCACGGACGGCTGGACCTGCCCGATCTCGGCTGGCTGTTCACCCGCCTGAACGGCGCGTCCCTGGTCAGCATCAGCGAGGCCCAGCGGGCACCGCTGGCGGGCCTGCCGCTGAACTGGGCCGGGTGCGTCCCCAACGGCGTCCCGATCGACACCCTCGCGTTCCGGCCCGAGCCCGGTTCGTACCTCGCGTTCCTCGGCCGCCTCGCCCGCGAGAAGCGCCCGGACCTCGCCATCGCGGTGGCGCGCGCCACCGGCCTGCCGCTGAAGATCGCCGGCGTCGTGCACTCCGTCGACCGCGAGTACTGGCACGACGAGGTGGAGCCGATGATGGCCGGCGCGGACGTGGAGTTCATCGGCGAGGTCGACGACCGGCAGAAGGCGGAGCTGCTCGGCGGGGCGCTCGCCACGCTGTTCCCCAGCGACTGGCTGGAGCCGTTCGGCCTGGTCCTCGCCGAGAGCCTCGCCTGCGGGACCCCGGTCGTCGCCCTCGACCGCGGCGCGGTCCGCGAAATCGTGCGGGACGGTGTGGACGGCTACATCTGTGCGGACGAGGCCGCGATGGTCGAGGCCGTGCACAACATCGGCCGCATCGACCGCGCGGCCTGCCGGGAACGGGCGCTGTACTTCAGCGGCGAACGCCTGGCCGAGGACTACGAGAAGCTCTACATCACCCTGTCGTCGCGGTGAGCGGGCGGGGGCCGCGGCCGCCCCGTGATCGGCCGCGGCACCCGCCCAAAACGGCGTGGATCGATCATCACGGGTGCGCCTTTCCGTGATCTTGCAAGTGAAACCCGTACCCTGCCCGTATGGGTGGCGATGAGTTCGGTGCGCTGCTGCGGCGGCACCGCGTGGCGGCCGGCCTCAGTCAGCGGGAGCTGGCCGAGCGGGTAGGGCTCAGCGTGGCGGCGATCCGCGACCTCGAGCAGGGGCGCACCCGCCGGCCGCACCGCGGGGCGGCCGAGGCGCTCGCGGAGGTGCTGGGGCTGGGCGCCGCGGGACCGGGCGCCGACGGCGACGCCCCGGTGCTGATCGGGGTGCTCGGGCCGCTGGTCGTGCAGCGCGGCGGCGAGGCGGTGCCGGTCGGGCGCGGGGCCCGGCGGGCGGTGCTCGGGCGGCTCGCGCTGTCGGCCAATGCGGCGGTACCGCTGGCGGACCTGCTCGAACTGCTGCACGACGGCGGCCGGCCGGCGGACGCCGCGGGCGCGCTCTACACGCACCTGTCACGGCTGCGCTCGGCGCTGCGCCCGGGCGGGCGCGACGGGGACCCGGTCATCCACCGGACGCCGGGCGGGTACCGGCTCGAGCTCGCCGACGACCGGCTCGACCTCGGCGCGTTCCGGCGGGACGTCCTGGCGGCCGCCGCGGCCCCGCCCGAACAGGCGCTCGATCTGCTGGAGCGGGCGGCCCGGCAGTGGCGGGGCGGGCCGCTGGAGGACGTGCCGCAGCTGCGCGACCACCCGCTCGTCACCACCGTCGTGGAGGAGCGGGTGCGGATGGCGCTGCGCCACGCCGAGCTCGCCCTCGCCGCCGGTCAGGCCCACCGCTGCCTGCCCGCCCTGCGCGACCTCGCCGCCGCGCACCCGCTCCACGAGCCGCTGCACGCGCGGCTCATCGCGGTGCTGGCGGCCGAGGGGCGCCAGGCCGACGCGCTCGCGGTCTACGGGCGCATCCGGCAGCGGCTCGTCGGCGAGCTCGGCGTCGAGCCGGGCCCCGACCTGATGGCCGCGCACCGGCGGGTGCTGCGGCAGGAGCCCGCGGTGGTACCGCAGGCACCCGCGCCGGTCGCCGCGCCCGCCCGGCCGGCACCGGCCCAGCTGCCGGCCGACCTGCAGGCGTTCGCCGGGCGCGGGGACGCCGTCGCGGCGCTCGACCGGCTCGGGTCGGCGGCCGTCATCGTCGTGTCGGGTACCGCCGGCGTGGGCAAGACGACGCTCGCCGTGCACTGGGGGCACCGGGTCCGGGCCCGGTTCCCGGACGGGCAGCTCTACGTCAACCTCCGCGGCTTCCACCCCACCGGCGACGCGGTCACGGCCGCCGAGGCGCTGCACGGCTTCCTGACCGCGCTGGGGCTGCCGCCGGGGCGGGTGCCGGGCGACCTTGAGGCGCGCGCCGCGCAGTACCGCACGCTGCTCTCCGGCCGGCGGATGCTCGTGCTGCTCGACAACGCCCGCGACGCGGACCAGGTGCGCCCGCTGCTGCCGGCCGCGCCCGGCTGCGTGGCCCTCGTCACCAGCCGCCACCGCCTCACCGGGCTGGTCGCGGCCGAGGGCGCACAGCCGGTACTGCTGGATCTGCTCCCCGCCGACGAGGCCCGCGCGCTGCTGACCCGCCGGCTGGGCGCGGAGCGGATCCGGGCGGAGGCCGAGGCGGTCGACGCGATCGTCGAGCGGTGCGCCCGGCTGCCGCTCGCCCTCGCCGTCGCCGCCGCCCGGGCGGCGACCAGGCCGGGCCTGCCGCTCGCGAGTCTCGCGGCCGAGCTGGCCGACCGCCTCGATGCGCTGCACGGCGACGAGCCCGGCACCGACGTGCGCGCCGTCCTCGACTGCTCCTACCGGCAGCTGACGCCGGCCGCCGCCCGGCTGCTGCGCCTCCTCGGCCAGCATCCCGGCCCCGACCTCGGGGCGGCCGGCGCGGCCCGGCTCGCGGGGCACGGCCAGGCCGAGGTCGCGCCGCTGCTGGCCGAGCTCACGGGCGCGCACCTGCTCGCCGAGCCGGAACCCGGCCGCTTCACGATGCACGACGTGCTGCACGCGTACGCCGCCGAGCGCGGCCGCGAGGAGGACCCCGGCCCCGTGCGGATCGCGGCCCTCGGCCGCCTCGTCGAGTACTACGTGGACACGGCCACGGCCGCCGTCGCGACCGTCCTGCCCGGCGAGTCGGAGGCCGACCTCGCCGGCTTGTTCGAGCATGTCGTCGCCGCCCGGGCCTGGCTGGACCGCGAGCGCGCCAACGCCGTCGCGCTCGCCATGCACGGCCGGCCCGCCGAGACGATCGCCATCGCCCGGACCCTGCAGCGGTACCTCGACCTGGGCTACTACACCGAGGCGCAGGACCTGCACTCCCGGGCCCGCGAGGCCGCCCGGCAGCACGGCGACCCCACCGCCGAGGCCACGGCGCTGAACCATCTCGGCGTCACCTACGTGCGGCTCGGCCGCTTCGCCGACGCCGTCGAGCTGCACCACCAGGCGCTGGAACGGTTCCGGGCGGCCGGTGACGCCGCCGGCGAGGGGCGCAGCCAGGAGCTGATCGGCAACGCCGCCTGGCGCCTCGGCGACTACGAGAGCGCCCGCAAGTACCACTACGCCGCCCTCGACACGTTCCGGGCGGCCGGCCACCGGCTCGGCGAGGCGATCCAGCTCGTCCACATCAGCACCGGCAACCGGCAGTTCGGCGACCTCGAGGCCGCGGCCGAGGGCCTCGACCGGGCCCTCATGCTGCTGCGCGAGCTCGGCGCCCGGCACGGCGAGGCCTACGCGCTGGACACGCTGGGTCTGCTCCGCCAGGAGACCGGCGCCGCCGACCGGGCCGTCGAGTGCCACGAGCAGGCCTACGCGATCTGTGCCGACATCGGCTACCCCGCCGGACAGGCGGACGCGCTGCACCACCTGGCCCGCGCGCTGCTCGTCCTCGGCCGGTCCGGGGAGGCGATCGTGCACCACCATCGCGCCCTGAGCCTGTTCCGTGAGATCGGGGCGCGCGCCCGCGAGATCGACACGCTCAACGGGCTGGGCACCGCACTGGCCGCCGCGGGCGAGCCGGACGCGGCGCGGGACCGCTACACCGAGGCCCTCGCCCTGGCCGCGGAGACCGGCGAGCGGCTCCAGGAGGCCGTCGCCCACGAGGGCCTGGCCGGCCTCCGCGCCGCGGCCGGCGACCGGGCCGGCGCCCGGCGGGCGTGGCGGCACGCCCTGACCGTCTACACCGACCTTGGCCTGCCCGACGCCGAGCGGGTCAGCGCGGCGCTGCGGGGAGCTCGAAGATCAGCTCCGTAAGAGGCTCTTCGTGCGCGCGACGCGATCACCCGGCGGCGGTGAGGGTGCCGCCGGCCGCGGCACTAGCGTCGAATCCGTGCTGTCAGATCAGGCCCGCCAAGTCGTGGCGGCGACATTGCCGGCCGTGACCGACAACATCCGGACCATCGCCGACCGGTTCTACCAGCGGCTCTTCACCGCGCACCCCGAGCTGATCGACGGCATGTTCAACCGGGGCAACCAGGCCACCGGCGCGCAGCAGCAGGCCATCGCGGGCGCCGTGGTGGCCTTCGCACGGGCCCAGGTGGAGTCGCCGGAGCACCCGGTGGAGCGGCTGCTGACGCGGATCGGGCACAAGCACGCCTCGCTCGGTGTCGAGCCCGGGATGTACGGCATCGTCCACGACCACCTGATGGCCGCGATCGTCGACGTGCTCGGCGAGGCGGTGACGCCGCCGGTCGCGGCCGCCTGGGACGAGGTGTACTGGCTGCTGGCCCACGCGCTGATCAACATCGAGCGCGGGCTCTACAGCGGGCACGGGCTCACGCCCAGGACGGTGTGGCGGACGTGGGAGGTCGCGCGGCGCATCCCGGAAACCGACGACGTCGTCACGTTCGTCGTCCGCCGCGTCGACGACCGGCTCGTGCGCCGGTCGCTGCCGGGACAGTACGTCACCGCGCTGATGCCGATGCCCGACGGCGTCCGGCAGCCGCGGCAGTACAGCCTCAGCCACGCCGACGACGGCCGCCACCGCCAGTTCTCGGTGAAGCGGATCCACGGCGAGGGCGGCCCCGACGGCGAGGTGTCGACGCTGATGTGCCAGGACCTGCGCGTCGGCGACCGGGTGACGCTGTCGGCGCCCTACGGCGACGTCGTGCTCGACGACTCCGGCCGCCCGGTCGTGTTCGCGAGCGCCGGCATCGGGGTCACGCCGATGGCCGGGATGCTGTCCCACCTCGTCACCGCGGAGTCGGGCCTGCGGGTCATGGTGCTGCACGCCGACCTGGACGAGGAGTCCTTCCCGCTGCGCGGCCAGATCGTCGACGACATCGCGAAGCTGCCCGGCGCGACGCTGCACGTGTGGTACGAGCGGGGCGCCGACGCGGGGATGCCGGTGGACGATGTGTTCGCGGGCCTCATGGACATCTCCCAGGTCCAGCTGCCGGACAACGCCCTCTACTACCTGTGCGGCCCGCTGCCGTTCATGCGGTACGTGCGCGGCGCCCTGATCGAGCGCGGCGTGGCGCCGAGCGACATCCGGTACGAGGTGTTCGGCCCGGACCTGTGGCAGGCGGACGTCGAAGACTAGTCCCGCAGCCGGGCGGGTTTAACCGTGTCCGCGCCGGAAAGTACGCGGCCGGAACGCGGGCCGCAGCGAGGGGAGCCGGGATGGCGACGTACGGCTATCGATGCCCCCGCGACGGTGACTTCGACGCCTTCTTCCCGATCGGTGAGGCCGCCGCGCGTGTTTCGTGCCGGGTCTGCGGCGGCGAGGCGGTGAGGGTCTACACCGCGCCGCTGCTCGGCCGCTCGCCCGGCCCGCTGGCCGCGCACATCGAGCGGTCGGAACGCAGCGCGGAAACGCCCGAAGTCGTGTCCGGCCCGCCCGTGCGACGCGGGCCTCGACGGCCGGTCCATCCCGCGACCGCGCGCCTGCCGAAGCCCTGACCGCGACCGTGCCGAGACGAAGGGGTACCGATGCCGGAGCTGCTGTTCCCGCTGGACTCGACGCGCAGGTTCACCGACCAGGAGAAGATCGGCCACAACCGCTGGCACCCCGGCATTCCCCCGGCGGTGACGGTACGCCCGGGGCAGTGCTTCCGTGTCCACTGCCGGGAGTGGTTCGACGGCGCGATCCACAACGACGACTCCGCCGAGGACATCCGCGATGCGCCACTGTCGGTGGTGCACGCGCTCAGCGGGCCGTTCGCCGTGCAGGGCGCCGAGCCGGGTGACCTGCTCATCGTCGACATCCTCGACCTCGGCCCGATCCCCCAGGAGGACTCCGGCCCGCTCGCCGGCCAGGGCTGGGGGTACACCGGCATCTTCGCCAGGCGCAACGGCGGTGGCTTCCTGACCGAGCAGTTCCCCGACGCGTACAAGGCGATCTGGGACTTCCGCGGCGAGCGCGCGACCTCGCGGCACGTGCCGTCGGTCTCGTTCACCGGGATCACGCACCCCGGGCTCATGGGTACCGCACCCTCGGCCGAACTGCTCGCCAGGTGGAATCGGCGGGAGGGCGCCCTGCGCAGCACCGACCCCGATCGGGTGCCCCCGCTGTCGCTGCCGCCCGAGCCCCGCGACGCGATCCTCGGCAGCCTCTCCGGCGCGGACTTCGACCGGGCCGCGTCCGAGGCGGCGCGCACCGCACCACCGCGCGAGAACGGCGGCAACCAGGACATCAAGAACTTCACGCGAGGCACCCGCGTCTTCTACCCGGTGTACGTTCCCGGCGCCAATCTCTCCGTCGGCGACCTGCACTTCTCGCAGGGCGACGGCGAGATCACCTTCTGCGGCGCGATCGAGATGGGCGGCTTCATCGACCTGCACGTGGACCTGATCAAGGGCGGCATGCAGACGTACGGCGTCGAGGAGAACGCGGTCTTCCTCCCCGGCAACACCCCGCCGCAGTACAGCCAGTGGCTCGCCTTCTCCGGGCTGTCCGTCACCGTCGAGGGCGAGCAGCGCTACCTGGACTCCCAGCTGGCGTACCAGCGCGCCTGCCTGCACGCCATCGACTACCTCACCAAGTTCGGCTACGCCCCGGAGCAGGCGTACCTGCTGCTCGGCGCCGCCCCGATCGAGGGACGCCTCTCCGGCGTCGTGGACATCCCCAACTCGTGCGCCACCGTGTACATCCCGACCGAGATCTTCGACTTCGACGTGCGGCCGACGGCCCGCGGACCGGCCCGCATCGACCCGGGCCAGGGCGCGCCGACGGCCCGCTGACGCGGTCGCCGGCTCAGAACAGCGGCGTGAACACGGCCCGGTAGCCCTCGCCGTTGGGCTTGGTGCACTCCAGCATCCAGTACTCGCCGGGGCGCACGACGCCGCCGATGTGGCTGTCGACGCGCCCGCCGGAGTTGGCCTCGCCGACACACTGCGCGGGCGGGTGCTGCGGCCCGACGAACAGGCGTACACGGCTTGACGCGCCGCCGACGTAGTACGCGCTCACGTATCCGTGGCCGTCCGCGCGGTACACCTGATTGAACCCGGGCGTGAACCGCGGAGCCCCCGCGTTGGCCGTCAACCACGCAACACGCCGCTCCAGCTCGGCGACCCGCGCCTCCAGCTGCGCCACCCGATCTTCGCTCTCCGGCATCGGGCAACAGTAGACCGCCGCCCCGGCGGACAACAGTGGCCGCGGTCGGCGACCGCGGCCACTGTACGAGCTCGATGGCGCTACGCGCCCGGGCCCACCTCCAGCGTGCTGAGCCCGGCGTCGCCCGCGTGCCACGTGGTGGTCACGGCGACGTACCGCGCGGTGACGGCCGGCTTGACCGAGCCGAGCCGCGTGCCCGCCGCGACCGAGCCGACGTCGGTGAACGTCAGGCCGTCGTCACTGACCGACACGGTCGCCGCCGGCACCCGCGCCCCGTTCCAGCTCAGCCTGACCGTGCCGATCGCGGCGGACCGCCCCAGATCGACGACCATGCGCCCGCCCGGTCCGGGAACCCAGGCCGTGCCTGCGTCGCCGTCGACGGCGAGGGCCGGCGACGTCATGCCCTGCGGGAGCACCGACGCGGGGAAGGTCTCGGTGCCGAGCGCGAGATCCGCGACCGGGTACGGGTGGGCGGAGGGGTACGACACCGTCTGAACCTTGCCCGTCGGCGGCAGGCCCGCGCCCTGCACCTCCCCGGTCTCGAGGTTGCGCAACTGCACCGAGCGGACGGTGCCGTTGGAGGAGACCTGGATGGTGCGCCCGTCGGTGACCACGGCGGTCAGTCCGGCCGGAGCCGTCCCCTTGCCCGGCGTAACCGCGGTGACCCGCGGAGCGAGCACGACGGCCGAGCCCGGGCGGAGCGTCACGTCCAGCACGGAGGACGTCGCCCCCACGCGCTGCGTGCCGGCGTACAGCGGAACAGCACCCCCGTCGTGCGGG
Source organism: Dactylosporangium sp. NPDC000244 (assembly GCF_040300725.1). NCBI lineage: Bacteria > Bacillati > Actinomycetota > Actinomycetes > Micromonosporales > Micromonosporaceae > Dactylosporangium > Dactylosporangium sp. NPDC000244. The sequence goes on along the minus strand of NZ_JBEPEH010000006.1, from coordinate 202,374 downwards.
ATCGTGACCGCTGTGGTGACCCCGGCCCCGGAGAGGTTGAAGACGACCAGGAAGCCGTCGACCAGCGCGGCCTGCGTGGCGGGGCTCGACGTCGTCGGCTCGGGCCGCGCGGCCTGCGCGGCCGTCGCGGCGGTGGCGCCCGGCACCATCTCGATCAGGCGCGGCCCCTGGCCGCCGTCGGCGAGGCGGATCACCTGCTGGGTGTCGCTCGCGCGGGCGACGGTGATCGGGGCGTTGGAGCCGCGGACGACGAACCCGCCCTTGTTCTCGACGGAGATCCACCCGCCGGCCGACTCGAGCACGCGGTTGCCGGTCTCCCGGTGCCGCGCGACGTCCTGCCAGGTGACGCCGTCCATCGAGGTCTGGACGAGGTACTCCTCCCCCGCCGCGGACTCCCAGCCGAGCTGCACCTGCGACACGGCGGTGGGTGCGCCGAGGTCGACCTGGATCCACGAGTCGCCGCGGAGCCGGTCTGCCTTCGACACCGCCCAGCGCGTGGTCGGGCTGCCGTCGGTGACGGCGCTCGCGGGGAGCCCGGTGTCGGCGCTCGACGCCGTCACCGGCCGCGAGGCCGCGAGGTCTGTGCCGTTGGACGAGAACGCCCGGAAGTGGTACAGCGAGTAGCCGTACTGGGCGTTGCCCCGAACCCCCTGCATCCGCACGTAGCGCGCCGTGACCGCCGCCGGTGCCGTCTGCCCGGGCGGGGTCAGGTCCAGGGTGTCGAGGCGCGCGACGTTGACGTCCGCCGGGGCGTTGCCGTAGGCCGCAGCCGTGCGCCAGGTCTGCCCGTCGTCGGAGACCTGGACCAGATACCGGGCGCCGGCCGCCGACTCCCACGCGAGGCGGACCGACCCCAGCTTGGTCGGGGCGCCCAGGTCGACCTGGAGCCAGGAGTCCGGCCGGGTGCGCTCGGCGACCGAGACGGCCCAGCGGGTCGACGGGTTGCCGTCGGTGACACGGGCGGCCAGGTACCCGGTCCCGGCGTCCTCGCTCGACGCCGTCGCCGGCTTGCCGGCCGCGACATCGGTGGGCGTCGCCGAACCGTCGCCGGGGCCGTATGCGTGCAGCGCGTACATCGAGTAGCCGTACTTGGCGTTGCCCTGCTGACCGAGCATGCGCACGTACCGGGCCGTGGTGGGCGCGTCGAACGTGAGCTCGTCCACGCGGGCGGCCTTCGCGTCGGCCGGGTCGGCGGGGATCTTGGCCACCGGGGCGATCGTGGTGGCGCCCTCGGCCGTCGTGTAGGTCCGCGAGCCGTTGAGCCCGAACGCGCCGCCCATGTTGAGGTTGCGGACCGAGACGATGCCGTCATCGGCTCCGGCGCCCGTGGAGGCGTAGACCGCCGCGCCCGTGGGCAGCGTCACCTGCCCCGCGTAGCCGGACCCGACCTGGAAGACCGACGCCGTGCCGTCGAACCCGTCGCGCGGCCGTACGTAGGTCGCGACATCGCGGGAGGCGACCTTCGCGCTCGTCGACGGGTACAGGAACGGCGTCCCGCCCGAGATCTGGAACAGCCACGAGTCCTGGCCGGGCACCCACGGGAACTTGACGTACCCGGGCTTGCTGAGGGCGGCGGCCCACGCCTTCGTGGTCTGCTGCATGACGATCCCCGCGCTCGCGCCGTAGTCGCGCACGCCCGCGGCCGCGGCGAACGCCTGCGCGTCGGTCAGGGGCTGCACGGGCCCGGCGGCCGAGCCGGCCGCGTGCTCGTGCAGCAGGTAGGAGATCGCGATCTCCGCACGCGCCTCGGGCTCGTACTTCGCCTCGCCGGAGAACTTCGCCAGCCGGTTCACCGGCGCATACGCCTGGTATGCGGCCAGGCCCGCGGCCAGGTGCTTCTCGGCGGTGACCGCCTCGGGGCGGCGCAGGACCTGGCCGACGAACGCCAGCGGGATCACGTCGCGGCCGTACAGGAACTCGCGGTCGGCCACCATCGGCATGAAGGGCTCACCCTGCGCCGACATGTCGAGCAGGAGCGAGTTCCACAGCTCGGCCGAGTTCGGCTGGTTGAGCAGAACATCGGGCACGGGCCGGCCGTTGAGGATGAACTGGATGGAGTTGCGGCCGCCCGAGCGCCAGATGTCCGACTGGTAGTGCGGCGCGAAGCTCCCGTGGTTCTCCACGAGGTAGGTGTCGCTGATGTTGCGCATCACGTTGCTCGAGATCGGCGCCCCGCCGACCTGGGCCGGGTTGTTGCGGTCCGCGGTCGGCTGCCCGGCCGCGTTGCGGGCCCAGGTGTTCAGCTGCTCGGTCCAGCGCCCCGCATCGGGGTCGTCGGGCGCCCACGCGACGCCCGGGGACAACGCCTGCGTGTAGACGCCGGACTCCTCCAGCGCCGTGTCTCCCTGGTAGGCGCCCTCGGGCCACCGCGCGTCCCAGCTGCCCGACAGCGGGTCCTGCGCGAAGTTCAGATCGGCGGTGTACTTCGCCTGGCCCGTGGCGATCGTCTTGAGGTTCGCCTGCGTGACCGCGTCCAGGTCGTTCCACATCAGCCGGCCGGCGTCGAGGAAGTACGACTCGAATGTCGAGTCCCAGAAGAGCTTCTTGCCCCACGTGCCGTTCGACCGCACGAGCCGGTTGTCCGCGGCGAACTTCTTGATCGTGGCCAGCGTGTGCGCCCGCAGCACGTCCTTGCTCACGCCCGCGAGGTCGGCGTCGTAGTCGCCGTGCGTGAGCAGGACGGCGTTGCCCAGGACGACGGCGAAGTTGAAGTCCGTCAGCTGGTACGCGCCCGCCGCCGGGTCCCACACCGTCTCGACCCACCGGGTGTGGCGCAGCAGTGCCCCGTAATAGTCGGCGGCTATGGCGTCCGGGGCGCCGAAGGCGGGGGTGTCCTCGGCGACCGCCGCCGGGGCGGTGAGCGCCGCGGTCACGACGAGCGCCGCGGCCGCGGCGGTTGTCGCGACTGCGGAGAGCAGACGGCGCATGTATTGCCCTTTCAAGTGACCGACCCGAATCCGAGCTCTCGGCGCAGGAACTCCCATTGGATGTCGACGCGTGGCCCTATCGACCATCTTTTCCAGGGAGTTGGGGTTACCCGCAGCCTCGATACTCCGATCAATCGATCGGATGAATGATCATTGAGTTTCGCGGTTCCGATCGGAAGATGTCAAGACGCTAATACGAATTATCATGCGCCGGCAGATCATGCTGAAAAGTCCGTTCACAGGTGGGGCGGAAGCTGGCAGAAAGCCATACGGCGATCGCTCTCGCCCGGTGTTCGGGTCTGGCACTGTGGCCGGCCCACCGCGGTACCGTCGAAGTGGCAGCCGCCGGAGAACGCCAGGCAAGCAGTCGCCGAAACGTCGAACATCACCACTGACGGCAGGAGGTGCCGGCCGTGAGCAAGATTGTGGACAAGGCGAAGGAATTCCTCGGCAAGCACGACGACAAGGTCGACGAGGGGCTGGACAAAGCCGGTGAGCAGGTCGACCGGCGCACCGGTCAGAAGTACACCGGGCAGGTGCAGAAGGGGGTCCAGACGGCGAAGGAACACACCGGAGAAGGCGACACGACGAAGTAGCGCTTCGGCGGCGGCGGCCTGAATGCACCGACCGATCGGCATCGGTGCCCGGGACGGGGACCGGAACCCCGCGCGGGTCAGCCGGCGGTCGGGGCGGCCAGGGCTCGAAGGGCGACCGCTTGACTGGCGGCGAACGCGGCGACGTCGACGGCTGTCGCCAGGATCGCCGCGACCACGAGCACGGCGACCGCCGTGGCGGACGCGGCCGCGACAACGGCGGCCGCGAGCACATTTCGCAGCCGCTCTGCCAAAAGTAGGCACGGCATGTCGCATCGACACGCACCTTGATGCGATCATGAACGGGAGGTGAACACTCGGAATCGTCGCAGTGATGGGTCCACAACGGCGTGGATGTCTCTCGGACGAACCACGCCGGAAGGATGACCATGTCGACCCGGGAGACCCTTGACTCGATCTTCACCACGGTGATGCGCCGCAATCCGGGTGAGCACGAGTTCCATCAGGCGGTACGCGAAGTGCTCGACAGCGTCGCGCCCGCCCTGGACAAGCACCCCGAATACGCGCAGGCCAAGATCATCGAGCGGATCTGCGAGCCGGAGCGGCAGATCATCTTCCGGGTGCCCTGGGAGGACGACAGCGGCGAGGTGCACATCAACCGCGGGTTCCGGGTGGAGTTCAACTCCGCGCTGGGCCCGTACAAGGGAGGCCTGCGGTTCCACCCGTCGGTCTACCTCGGGATCGTGAAGTTCCTCGGGTTCGAGCAGCTGTTCAAGAACGCCCTGACCGGCATGCCGATCGGCGGTGGCAAGGGCGGGTCCGACTTCGACCCGAAGGGCCGCTCCGACCGTGAGGTGATGCGGTTCTGCCAGTCGTTCATGACGGAGCTGTACCGGCACATCGGCGAGTACACCGACGTGCCGGCCGGGGACATCGGCGTCGGCGGCCGCGAGATCGGCTACCTGTTCGGGCAGTACAAGCGCATCACGAACCGGTACGAGTCCGGCGTGCTCACCGGCAAGGGTCTCGCCTACGGCGGTGCTCAGGTGCGGCGGGAGGCGACCGGCTACGGCGCGGTGTTCTTCGCCGAGGAGATGCTGCGCGCCGCCGGTGACAGCATCGAGGGCAAGCGGGTCGTGGTGTCCGGCTCCGGCAACGTGGCGATCTACGCGATCGAGAAGGTCCATGAGCTCGGCGGCGTCGTGGTGGCCTGCTCCGACTCGTCCGGATACGTGCGCGACGACAAGGGCATCGACCTGACGGTCCTCAAGGAGCTCAAGGAGGTGCGGCGGGAACGGCTCGGGCAGTACGTCCACCATCGCCCGCACGCGACGTTCACTCCCGGGAAGGGGCTGTGGCGCGGGGTGCCCTGCCAGATCGCGATCCCGTCGGCCACGCAGAACGAGATCGACGCCGACGACGCGGCCGCCCTGGTGGCCGGAGGCTGTATCGCCGTGGTGGAGGGGGCCAACATGCCGACGACGCCGGAGGCCGTACGCCTCTTCACCGACGCCGGCGTGCGCTTCGCCCCCGGCAAGGCCGCCAACGCGGGCGGGGTCGCGGCCAGCGCGCTGGAGATGCAGCAGAACGCCAGCCGCGACTCGTGGACGTTCGAGTACTCGGAGCAGCGCCTTCGGGGCATCATGCGCGACATTCACGCCCGCTGCCATGCCACGGCGGAGGAGTACGGCATGCCGGGCAACTATGTCGCGGGCGCCAACATCGACGGATTCCGGATGGTCGCCGAGGCGATGCTCGCCCAGGGCCTGATCTGAGCGTGCAACCAACTGCTAGTTGAGCCTCACGACGGGACGTGTGCGGGCGCGGCGCGGGTGGCCCGCGCCCGCAGCAGGCCGACGATCGCGTCGACCAGGCCGGCCGCCACCGCGTCCCACGCCGGGTCGCGCAGGCCGGCGTCGGCGAGAGCCCGCTCCCGCTCGGCACAGGTGTGCACGACGAGCAGACGGACCATCTCGTGACGCTCGGCGCGCACCTCCGGCGACAGGTGCGGCAGGCACCGGTCGAGGCCGGCGCGCACGGCCCGCACGGTCGGCGTGGCCAGCGCGTCGTCGACCACGATGCCGCGCAGCACCGGGTCGGTCATGAGTTGCGCGGCGAACCGGGCGTACCAACTGGGCGTGCCGAGGTCGGCCAGATGGTCGGTGACCGGGCGAACGAGGCAGACCACCCAGTCGCGCAGCCGGTCGCGGCCCGCGCAAGCACGGAGTAATCGGGCGCGGATCTCTTCCATGGGCAGGGCATGCTCGCGCAGCACCGCGCGGATCAGGTCGGTCTTGGTGCCGAAGTGGTAGCCGACCGCGGCGTTGTTGCCCTGGCCGGCGACCTCGCTGACGAGGCGGTTGGAGACGGCGGAGAGTCCGCGCTCGGCAAAGAGCCGCTCGGCCGCGGCGAGGATCGCCGCGCGTGTCTCCCCCGCCCGGGGCGCCCGCCCACTCGCCATGGCTCAGTATGCACCGCTCCAGGCATCGACACCGGTCCCGAGCCTTGTTTCAGTCAGTCGATTGAATTAGTGTCGAGTTTATCGATGTCACGCACAGTGCCTACACCATGACGTGAGGATGCGATGACCGAGACCGAACTCCCCGAATACCCGATGACCCGCGCGGCCCGCTGCCCGTTCGACCCGCCACCGGCCCTGCGCGAGCGGCAACGCGACGAGCCGCTGGGCAAGGTGCGCACGTGGGACGGCCACACCGCCTGGCTCGTCACCCGCTACGCCGACCAGCGCGCCCTGCTCGCCGACCCGCGGGTCAGCGCCGACGTGACGCGCCCCGGCTATCCGCTCACCGGGCCGCTGCGCACCGGCGGTGGCACGATCGGGTTCATCCTCATGGACGATCCCGAGCACGCCCGCCTGCGCCGCATGGTCACCGCGCCCTTCGCCATCCGCCGGGTCCGCGCACTGCGCCCGGCGATCCAGCAGATCGTCGACGACCTCATCGACGGCATGCTCGCCGGCCCGCGCCCGGTCGACCTGGTCGAGGCGTTCGCGCTGCCGGTGCCGTCCCTCGTCATCTGCCGGCTGCTCGGCGTGCCCTACACCGACCACGAATTCTTCCAGTCCAACAGCCGCATTTTGATCCGCCGCACCGCGACGCCCGACGAGCGGGGCGCGGCATTCCAGGCGATCTACGACTACCTCGACGACCTGATGGCGACGAAGATCGCGTCCCCGCAGGACGACCTGCTCTCCGAGCTCGGCGCGCGCGTGTCCGCCGGGGAGCTGACCCGCCGCGAGGCTGCCGGCACCGGCGTCCTGCTGCTCATCGCCGGCCACGAGACGACCGCCAACATGATCGCGCTCGGCACTCTCGCCCTGCTCGAACACCCCGACCAGCTGGCCTTGCTGCGAGACGGCGGCGATCCCTCCACCGTCGACAGCGCCGTCGAGGAACTGCTGCGCTACCTGAACATCACCCACAACGGTCGCCGTCGCGTCGCCCTCGAGGACATCGAGATCGGGGGGTGCACCATCCGCGCGGGCGAGGGCCTGATCCTCGCGAACGACATCGCCAACCGCGACCCCGACGCCTTCGCCGATCCCGACGCCCTCGACGTGCGCCGCGACGCGCGCCGTCATGTGGCGTTCGGCTTCGGCGTCCATCAGTGCCTCGGCCAGCCGTTGGCCCGTACGGAGTTGCAGGTCGTCTACGGCACGCTGTACCGCCGCATCCCGGGCCTGCGCCTGGCCACCACGCTCGACCGGATCCCGTTCAAACACGACGGAGCCGTCTACGGCGTCTACGAACTGCCCGTGACGTGGTGAGCGCGGTGCACGTGACCGTCGACCAGTCCAGCTGCATCAGCTCCGGCCAGTGTGTCCTCACCGCGGGCGACGTCTTCGACCAGCGCGAGGAAGACGGCGTCGTCACCCTGCTGACCGGCACTCCCCCGGAGTCGCTTTCGGCCGATGTACGCCACGCGGCTCTGCTCTGCCCCGCCCGCGCCATCACCGTCGACGAGTCACCCGGCCCGCCGCCCTCGGCATGACCCTGGAGCACCGCGTCAGTGGCTGTCGAGGCGGCCGGACTGGTGCAGGACGAACAGCAGGGCGATCGACGGCACCACGAGCAGCAGGGCGGCCGCGGCCACGACCGTCAACGCCCCCAGCGTCGGCGTCGGCGCCGCGGCCTCGGCGATGCGCAGGTGATCGCCGAGCAGGTACGGGTACTGGGCCACGCCCCAGCCGGCGACCACCGCGCCGGCGGCGCCGATCGCGGCGGCCTGGGCGGCGCGCGGCGAGGCGTGGCGCAGCAGGGTCAGCGAGCCCAGGCCGCACAGCGCGGAGACGATCAGGAGGGGCAGGCCGCGGGTGAGCAGTCCGTGCAACAGCCGCGGCGCGTCGGCGTGCAGCACGGCGATGCCGGCCAGGGCGACGGCCCCGGTCACCAGGGCGGCGAGGCGGGAGCGGCGGGCGTACCAGCGGCGCAGCGACTCGTCGTGACGGCGCCGGGCCTCGGCGGTGAGGAACACGGCGGCGAGAAACGCGCAGACCAGCACCGCGAGGACGCCGCCGAGCACGCTCGTCGGGTTGAGCCAGGAGCCGACCGGGTCGCCACCGCCGGTGGACGGGACGCGGCCGGAGGCGATGCCGCCGGCGACGGTACCGAAGCAGAACGGGGTGATGACCGAGGAGGCGGCGAACGCGGCGCCGGCGGCGCGCTGGTGATCGGTGACGACGAGGACCTTGCGGAAGGCGAAACCGGAGCCGCGCAGCACGACACCGAGGCCGGCCACGCCCAGCGGGATGTACAGCGTGGTCATGATGGCGGCGAACGCGGGTGGGAAGGCGGACCACAGCATCACCAGGCAGAAGATCAGCCAGACGTGGTTGGCCTCCCAGACCGGGGCCAGGACGGCGTCGATGAGATGCCGCGGCCGGCGCCCGCGCTCCGCACCGCCGGCGGTGAGGTCCCAGAACCCGGCGCCGTAGTCGGCGCCGCCCAGGACGGCGTAAGCGAGCACGCCGGCGAACAGCACCACCGCGGCGAACGTGCTCATCCCTCGCCCACCGCGGACTCGTCGGCGCGGGCCGGGCCGTACGGGACGTCCGACGGGTCGACGCCGCTGTCGCGCCAGCGGCGACGCAGCACCCGGAGGACGTGCACGGTCGCGAAGGCGACGGCGGCGTACAACACCAGCGTGGCGGCGAAGAAGAACCACACGTTGCCGGAGCGCGTGACCGCATCCCGGGTCAGCAGGTGCCCGACGACGGTCCATGGCTGGCGGCCGACCTCGGTGACCACCCACCCGGCCTCCAGCGCGACGACCGCGAGGACGCCGCCGACGATCGCGGCGAGCGGGAACCAGCGGCTGCCGGGCGGGCCGCGGTCGCGCCACCAGGCCAGGCCGAACCACGCCGACAGGGCCAGCAGGTACATCCCGGCGCCGACCATCACGTCGAAGGCGAGGTGCACGATCGTCACCTCCCGGTCGGTGGGCCGCACCTCCTCGGGGATCGCGTCGATGCCTTGGATGCGGGTGTCGGCGCGGAACCCGGACAGCAGCGACGCCCCGTTCGGGACGGGGATGCCGCCGAGGACCCGCCCGCGGCTGTAGACGCCGCCGAGGACCTCGGGCACGTGGGTGCCGGTGGTCGGCACCGCCTCGATCGTGGCGAACTTCGCCGGCTCCCGGTGGAACACCTCCCGGGCCACCACGTCCCCGACGAAGATCTGCACCGGGGTGACGATCGCGGCCATGGTCAGCGGGATCATCAGCCCCAGCCGCACCATGCGGTCGTTGCCGGCCCGGCGCAGCCCGCGCGCGTACACGGCCGCCGTGAGGAACCCGGCGACCATGTATCCGGCCAGCAGCATGTGCACGCTCTCGTACCAGAACGCCCCGTTGAAGAACACCTCCAGCGGGCGTACCCCGACGACCCGACCGTCGCGCAGGGTGAACCCACCGGGCTGGTTCATCCACGCGTTGGCGGCGACCACGGAAAGGGTGCCCCCGATGCCGGCGAGGACGACCGGCACCCCGGTCCAGAAGTGGCGCCAGCCGGGGAGGCGGTCCCAGCCGTAGACGTACACCGCGACGAAGATCGCCTCGAGGAAGAAGAACAGCCCCTCGACCGCGAACGGGATGCCGAACGCGGCACCGTAGCGCCCCATCAGCCCGGGCCACAGCAGGCCGAGCTCGAAGCTGAGCACGGTACCGGAGACCGCGCCGACCGCGAAGAGTACCGCCGCCACCTGCGACCACCGCCGGGCCAGCACCAGCGCGTCCCGGTCGCCGCGGCGCAGCCCCCGCCACTCGGCCACGAGCATCAGGAACGTGAACGCCAGCCCGAACGGCACGAGGATGATGTGAAACCCGAGCGTGAACGCCATCTGCTCACGCGCGGGCAGCAACTGCGACGGCTCCATCGGCGTTGCCTCTACCGCCGCGCGGGCGGGCTAAACGCCGGCCGAGACTCGTGCGCGGTTCGTCACGCCGCTGAGCGGGGACGCTCCCGATCGTGGTCGACCAGCGGCGACGGCTGGTCGTCGGAGATCTGGCCGCTGAGCGGCGGCCGGCCCGACTGCGCCTCGGCCTTGGCGTCGACGTCGACGTCCTCGTCCGCGAGGCCCTTCGTCTCGGCCTTGATGATCCGCATCGAGCGGCCCAGCGACCGGGCCGCGTCCGGCAGGCGCTTGGCGCCGAAGAGCAGGATCAGTACCACCGCCAGCACGATGATGTGCCACGGCCTGACTGCACCCATGTGAAGCCACCTCACTCAAGGTCGCCCGGGGTCCCACCCCCATGCCGAAGTGGGACCCCGGGATCGGTACGACTGATGCGTTACTTGCGGCCGGAAGTGTTGATGTGCTCCAGGGTGCTGCAACCCCGCCAGACCGTGTTCGCGGACCCGGGCGGGTTGAGCGTCAGGTCGCCGGCGTCGTCGTGCTCCAGGAAGAACCGGTAGTCCCGCAGGTCCTTGATCGCGGACAGCGCGCGGGTCCAGTCGACGTCACCCTTGCCGGCGTCGGCGAACCGGAACTTCTTGCCGCCCGCCCGGGTGCCGGCGGCCGCGGTGCGGTTGCCGTTCGGGTCCCACTTGATGTCCTTGATGTGGAACGCGATGAAGCGGTCCCCGTGGTTCTTGATCCACCAGTACGGGTCCTCGCCGGCGACCGAGACCCAGCCCAGGTCGACCTCGAACTTCACGTACCGGGGGTCGGTGTTCTCGAGCAGGACGTTGTACAGCGGGACGCCGTTGTCGAGCATGAACTCGCGGTCGTGGTTGTGGTAGAAGAAGCCGCCGAAGCCCTGCGAGACGGCGTGCTCGCCGCACTGGTTGAACACCTCGGCCATGGCCTTGAAGCCGTCCTTGGTGTAGTCGCCGGCCCCGGGGCCGGGGAAGCCGATCTGGCTACCGGTCCCGACGTACGGGAACCGGCCCAGCGTCCGGGCGTCCTCGAAGATCTGCATCCGGCCTTCGTAGGACATCCACGGGTTCGGGAGGTTGAGCCCGCGCGGGCCGAAGTGGTTGCTGACGATGCGGAGCCCGTACGACTCGACGATGGACTTGAGCTGGGCCGTCGTCTTGGCGTAGTAGTCGCCGGCGAGCTCGAGCTCCCGGACGCCGGCGTCGTGGACCGCCTCCAGGGAGAGCTCGAGGTTCTTGTAGTCGCTGCCGATCAGCGAGCGGACGGTGAAGATCTGCAGGCCGACACGGTCGGCCGGGATCACGTTCGGGCCACCCGCGGGCTGGCCCGCCGCCGAAGGCGCGAGCGCGGAGGCTGGGCCCGCAGCGGCGGCGACCGCTCCGGCGGCCAGCACACCGGCGCCGACGCCGAAGACGGCGCGACGACTCAGCTTATTTTCCATGGGTCCTCCTTCGGGTGTTCGCGCAGCCCAAACGTCCGCCGCGGTAGCGGACGGAGGGGGGTGAAGGGCGGGGGCTCCTCGATGGCCACGCATTGACGACCCTATGGCGACGGCCGAACATTTGACAAGAGTCAGACAGAAGTACCGCCGAGCGGAACGGAAGTTGTTTGATTCGCCGCTAAAGTCGCCATATTTGTTCGGCCACCAGGCAGAAGTTGCTGATACGACGGCGGGATCACCACGTGTGCCGTCATATGGTTCACTTCGACCATGCCCCAGCCCCCACGTGCGCCGGCCCATCGCGGCGCGGCGGCCATCGGCGAGTTCACCGGACCCAGCTCAGGGGCTCCCGGTGCCGGGGAACTCCTCCAACTCCTTCGCGACGGGCAGCCCCGCACGCGCGCCGAGCTGTCCAGACTCACCGGGCTGGCCCGGTCCACCGTCAGCCTCCGCGTCGACGCCCTGCTCGCCAGCGGCCTGCTCGCGCCCTCGGGCGAGGCGGCCTCGACCGGCGGGCGCCCCCCGGCCAGGTTCGCGTTCAACCCGAAGGCCCGGGTCGTCGCCGGCGTCGACCTCGGGGCGACCCACGGTCGTGTCGCGCTCACCGATCTCACCGGCCGCCCCCTGTCCGAGGTCGCCGAGCACGTCGACATCTCGGCCGGGCCGATCACGGTCCTCGACTGGGTCGTCGCGACGACGCAACGGCTGCTCGACGAGGCGGCCCGGGACTCCGGGGACCTCGTCGGCATCGGGATCGGCCTGCCCGGCCCCGTCGAGCACTCCAGCGGCAGGCCGATGCGCCCACCCATCATGCCGGGGTGGGACGGCTTCGACGTGCCCGGACACCTGCGGCGCCACTGGGACGTGCCGGTCCTCGTCGACAACGACGTCAACATCATGGCCCTCGGCGAGCACGTGATGGCCCACCCCAATCTCGACCACCTCCTGTACGTCAAGGTCGCCACCGGCATCGGCGCCGGGATCATCAGCGGCCGCCGCCTGCTGCGGGGCGCGGTCGGCGCCGCCGGCGACCTCGGCCACGTGGCGGCCCCCCACGCCCCCGACGTCCTGTGCACCTGCGGCAACACCGGATGCCTCGAGGCCGTCGCGAGCGGCCGCGCGATCGTCAAGCACCTCACCGCGGCCGGAGTGCCCGCGGCGACGAACAGCGATGTCGTCGCGCTCGTCTCCGGCGGCAACATCGCTGCCGCCCAGGCGGTACGTCAGGCGGGACGCACGATCGGCGAGGTCCTCGCGACATGCGTGAGCCTGCTCAACCCCGAGCTCGTCGTCATCGGCGGTTCGCTCGCCCAGGCCGGCGAGAGTCTCATCGCCGGGGTGCGGGAGGTCGTGTACGGCCGCTCGCTCCCGCTCGCCACGGTCCGGCTGCAGATCGTGCCGGCGACGACCGGAACCCAGGGCGGCGTCATCGGCGCGGCGACGATGGCCATCCAGCACGCCCTCGCCGCCAATCGCATCGACGAGGCGCTCGCCGGCGCGTGAACCCGGGCGCGGCCGGCGGTCCGACGCACACGTCGGGGTCGGGCCTGCGGTCCACGACCGTGCCCCTGGCGTGTCTCGCCTACGACGTCGGCCGCGTTCCGGCCGCGATCGACCGGCTCCCGCACCGCGCTCGGCGCCGAGGGCTGGTCCAGCACGGGCAACGGTATGGCCCGCGCCGGCCGTGCCGGGGCGGGATGGCTGACGACGCCGCCGGGGCAGGGCCTCGCTATGACGGCCCTCAGGCGCGACCCCCGATCCGTGAGGTCGCCGGCCGACGGTTCTATCGGTCCACAGTGGACCATCACCTCCTCCGCGGCATCACCTGACAGCTCGCGACCAGGAGCGCCGCTGTGCGTAACTCTGCCGTAACACACCCTTTACAAGCCATCAAAACATGTGCATAGTAATGATGTTCGTTGCGGCGGGGGTCTGACCAGGGAGTTCCCATGCCAGGACTACTCAGACGCCGAGGTGTTGATCCGGGTCACCGGGGGCTCGGCGAATCATCGACGACCAGTGGCGCCGGCGTGCGGATCGAGGATCTGACCGTCGCGTTCAAGGGCAAGACCGCTGTCGACAAGCTCAGCCTGTCGATCAATCCCGGTGAGATGCTCGTGTTGCTGGGGCCCTCGGGCTGCGGCAAGACGACCACCATGCGCTCCATCGTCGGGCTGCAACGGCCCGACGCCGGCACCATCACCATCGGCGACCGGGTCGTGTTCGACGCCGCCTCGCGGGTCGACGTGCCGGTCAACGCCCGCAAGGTCGGCATGGTGTTCCAGTCCTACGCCATCTGGCCGCACATGACCGTCGCCCAGAACATCGCGTTCCCGCTGCGTATGCAGCGCCGGCCCAAGGCGGAGATCGCCCGGCGGGTCGACGCGGCGCTCGAGACCGTCGGGCTGTCCGGGCTCGGGGGGCGGGGCGCAAGCCTGCTCAGCGGCGGGCAGATGCAGCGCGTCGCCGTGGCCCGCAGCTTCGTCATGGAACCGGCAATGCTGCTGCTCGACGAGCCGTTGAGCAACCTCGACGCCAAACTGCGTGAGAAGCTGCGGTTCGAGCTGCGCGAGCTGCAGCAGCGCCTGCACATGACGTCGGTGTACGTGACGCACGACCAGAGTGAGGCCCTCGCACTGGCCGACCGCATCGCCATCATGAAGGACGGCGTCATCGAGCAGCTCGGCAGCCCCGCCGAGCTGTACACCAGACCGAGAACGACGTTCGTCGCCGACTTCCTCGGCGTCGACAACATCTTCCCCTCCGAGGTGCTGGGCCCGGCCGGCCCTGGCGGCTGTCAGGTGCGCCTCGACGGCACCGACATCCGGCTGCGCGTGGAGCGCGATGCGAGCAACGGCGCGACAAATGTCTGCATCCGCCCCGAAGAGATCGACCTGCTGCCGGACGGTCAGACCGACCGGGCCAACGCGGTCGCCGTCACGATCCTGTCGACGAGCTATCTGGGCGACCGGGTGCGATACCACGCCGAGGCCGGACCGGGCCTGCGCCTGACCATCGTCAAGTCGGTCGGCGCGCCGGTGCCGGCGCCGGGGCAGGCCGCCACGGCCGTGCTGCCCGCGGACAAGGTCCAGCTCCTGCAGTCCTGACCCCGAAGGGGCGCGGTGAACATTCTCCAACGGCGGCGGTCGTGGTCCACGGCGCCCGTCGCATCCCTCATCGGCATCATCCTGCTGCTGCTCGTGGTCGTCCCGATGGGAACGCTGCTCGTGGCAGCGTTCACGGACACCCCGCCCCGGCCCGGCGCACCGCTGGGCAACCTCACCCTCGACAACCTCACCGCCATCTTCACCGGGGCCAGCCGCTCGGCGTTCATCAACACGCTCATCATCGGCGTCTGTGCCAGCCTGCTGGCGCTGGCGATCGGCTCGTCCCTGGCCTGGATCGCCGCCCGCACCGACGTGCCGCTGCGCGGTGTGGTGCAGGTGGCGGCCATCATGCCGATGTTCACCTCGTCGCTGGTCGGCGCGCTGGCCTGGTCGATGCTGGGCTCACCCCGGCAGGGTTACCTCAACGTCATCCTGCGCTCGATCGGCCTGCCCGACTTCATCAACGTCTACTCGCTGCCGGGCATCATCTTCGTGGCCGGCATCTACTACTCTCCCTACGCATTCCTGCTCGTCAACGCGGCGCTGACCCTCATGAACCCCGAGCTCGAGGAAGCCGCGTACGTGCACGGCGCCCGGTTCCGCAACGTCATCGGCAGCGTGACGCTGCGGCTGGTCATGCCGGCGCTGCTGGGCGCCGGCACGCTGATCGCCGTCATGATCACCGAGAACTTCCCGATCCCGCAGATCCTGGGCTCGCCCTACGGCATCCAGACCATGCCGACCCAGATCTACCGGCTGATGGCCAACGCACCGTCGCGGCCGAACGAGGCCAGCGCCGCCGGCGCCGGGCTGCTCGTGCTGACCGGTGTCATGGTGTACCTGCAACGGCGGCTACTGGCCGGGCGGGAGTTCACGACCGTCTCCGGCAAGGGGTTCACGCCCCGCCGGCAGAAGCTCGGGGCGTGGCGCTGGCCCGCGTTCCTGCTCGCCGCGGTGTACGCCGTTCTCGCCGTGGGCCTACCGACCTGGGCGCTGCTGCAGGGCGCGTTCCGGCGCAGCTCGTTCACCCGCGACGCCAAGGTGCTCTTCGACCCCGCCTCGTTCACCACCCGCACGTTCAACGAGGTGCTGCGGTCGGCCCACCTGCGCGACGTGCTGCTCAACAGCCTCATGATCGGCGCCGGCACCGCGATCATCGGCGGTGGCGTCTATCTGCTCATCGCCTACTACGTGCACCGGATCAAGGGCCCCGGCCACAAGGTTTTCCCCTATATCGCGATGTGGCCCGCGGCCGTGCCCGCGCTCGTCATCGGCCTGGGCTACCTGTGGACCTGGTCGCGGGTGACCGCCATCTACGGCACCCTGGCCATCCTCATCATCGGCTTCATCGGCCACCTGCTCCCGCAGGGCTTCCAGTCGGTCTCCTCGTCGCTCACCCAGGTCCACAGCGAGCTCGAGGAAAGCGCCCAGGTGTCCGGGGCGAGCCGGCTGCGCGCCGCCTGGGAGATCCTCGTCCCGCTCATCCGCACCGGCGTGGTGAGCACGATGCTGCTGCTGTTCATCCTGTCGATGCGCGAGATCAGCGTCGCCATCTTCCTGTTCACGTCGAAGACCGAGCCACTGTCCATCGCCACCTACAACACGTGGGAGACCGGGCGGATCGCTCCGGTCGCGGCGATGAGCCTCATCTACGTAGCCGTTCTCGTGGTGCTCACCCTGATCTCCCGCCGCTGGTTCGGCATGAAGACCGAGCGCAGCACCTGACACCCCCACCCCCAGATGTGAGAGGTACGGGTCAGATGAAGACAACCAGACGTCGCTTTGCGACCGGCCTGATCGGCCTGGCGGTCCTGCTACCGGCCGCCGCCGCATGTGGCGACGATCCCGCACCCGCCATCCTCGAGTCCGGCAAGCCGTTCGTGGTCGAGGGCGAGACGATCGCCACCCAGGAACTCGTCGACGCCGCGGTCAAGGAGGGCACGCTCACCCTGTACACCGGACTCAACGAAGTCACGACGAGAGCGGTCAACGAGGCCTTCACCGCCGACACCGGCATCAAGGTCGAGTTCGTGCGCTCGCCGTCGAGCCGCCTGTTCGAGCGCGTCAAGAGCGAACTGGGCGCCGGCAACCTGCCGGCCGACATCGTCGCGATCGGCGACCCGTCGCTGGTGACCGACCTGGACAACAGCGGCCTGTACGCGCAGTACAAGGTCCCGATGGACGGTGACCTCGAGGCGCAGTACAAGTCGAAGAACGGCACCTACTACAGCTTCAGCAACCTGGCCAACGTGTTCGCCTACAACACCGAGGTGTTCAAGGGCACGCCACCGCAGTCGTGGGCCGACCTGGCCAACCTCGACGGCACCGCCAACCGGCTGGGCATGGTGCAGGCCGGGGCGAGCGCCGGTGGCTGGCGCCTGGCCTACTTCATGCGGCAGGAGCTCAGCAACGGCAGCGACAGCTACTGGCGCAAGATCGCCGCGACGAAGCCGCTCATCGACACGTCCACCGGCTCGCTGACCGAGAAGCTGTCGCGGGGTGAGATCGCGATCGCGCTGGCCCGGCCGCCGGAAGTCGCCGGCGCGCAGAAGGACGGCGCACCGCTGAAGATCGTCTGGCCGTCCGACGGGTCGCCGATCATCTCCGCCTACGCCGGTGTCACCGCGAAGGCGCCGCACCCGAACGCGGCCAAGCTGTACCTGAGCTGGCTGCTGTCCAAGCGCGGGCAGTCGAAGCTCGCGGCCGAGGGCGGCGACTACGCCATCCGCACCGACGCCGCACCACCGCAGCTCAACGGCCAGGCCGCCCCGCCGCTGGCGGACATCAAGGCGAAGTTCGCACCCGACGCCGACCAGATCGCCAAGCGCGACGGGTGGCTCAAGGAGTGGGGCACCGTCTTCGGCATCGCCGGCTAGGTCCCGGCCCGCACAACGGAGGTCAGGTTCAGATGTCATCCCTGCAAGGTGTCCGGGTCGTCGAGGTGGGCCAGTTCTACTTCGGCCCGTACTGCACGATGCTGCTGGCCCGCCTCGGCGCCGAGGTCATCAAGGTCGAGGCCCCCGAGGGCGATCCGTACCGGCGGCTCGTTGACGCCTACGGCGACGGCAGCTCGGTGCAGTTCCAGCTCGTCAACGCGGGCAAGAAGGTGATCCGGCTCGACCTGAAGCAGCCCGCCGGGCGCGACGTGCTCATGCGCCTGGTCCGCGACAGCGACGTGCTGGTGCAGAACCTCGCGCCCGGTGCGATGGACCGGTTCGGGCTCGGCTGGGAGACCCTCCACGCGGCCGACCCGCGACTGATCATGGCGTCGGGCACCGGGTTCGGCTCATTCGGCCCGTACAGCGGCGAACCGGCGATGGACCTGACCATCCAGGCCCGCACGGCGATCATGAGCACGACCGGGTTCGACGACGGCCCGCCCGTGCGCACCGGGCCGTCCGTCGTGGACTTCCTGGCCGCCTCGCACCTCGTCGCCGGGATCCTCGCCGCGCTGTACCACCGGGAACGCACCGGCGACGGGCAGCACGTCGAGGTGGCGCTGCAGGACGCGGTGATCCCGTCGCTGTCGTCGAACATCGCCGGCTTCGTCAACAGCCGGGGCACCATGCCCGAACGCACCGGCAACCGCAACGGCGGGCTCGCCGTGACGCCCTACAACGCCTACGAGACCGACGACGGCTGGATCGCGATCCTGTGCCCGACCGACGCGCACTGGCGGCGGCTGTGCGGGCTCATGAACGACCCGGAGGCCGACGCCGAGCGCTTCGCGCGACTGCCCGACCGCAACGCCGGGATGGACGAGGTCGACGCGATCGTCGGCCGCTGGACCCGCACCCGGTCCAAGGCCGAGCTGCGCGAGGCGCTGCGGGCGGCGAACATCCCGGCCGCGGAGGTGGTCACGCTGGCCGAGCTGATGGACGACCCGCACGTGGAGGCCCGCGGCGTCCTGCGCAAGATGCACGACCGGCAGGGGGACTGGCTGGCCTTCGGCAGCCCACTGCTGCTGTCCGAATCGCCCATGGTCGAGCCCGTGCGGGCCGGTCGGCTGGGTGCCGACACGGACGCGGTCCTGTCCGACCGGCTGGGGCTGCCGGCCGGCGAGATCGCGGCGCTGCGCAGCACCGGCGCCATCTGATCTCACCAGCGCCATGCGACGAACGGCACTCAACGGCGCCATCTCATGAACGAGGAGTAGCAATGCCCGTGAGCCCAGAGCTCGTGGAGAGGATCCGGACCCACATCGGCGAATCGAGCGAGCCGCTGCACCTGAGGATCGACGCGCTCACGACGCGCCGATACGCCCGCGCGATCGGCGACGACAACCCGCTGTACCTCGACGAGGAGTACGCGCGGTCCAAGAGCTACGACGGCCTGGTCGTGCCGCCCAACTTCCTGCCGTCGGCGCTGGACTGGACCGACGGCGGACCCGAGAAGGACCTGCGCCTGGACGGCACACCGGCCCGGGAGCTCGCCTGGATCCCCTTGGAAGGGGTACGGATCATGGGCGGCGGTGAGGAGATGCAGTTCCACCGCGTCGTCACCGCCGGCACCGACGTCGTGTTCACCAGTGTCCTGCACGACGTCAGCACCCGGGAGTCGAAGTCCGGCCTGATGCTCGTGCTGCGGCTGCGCAACGAGTACACCGGCACGGACGGAACCCCCCTGATGACCTCGATGCGGACGGTGCTCGGACGATGACCACAGTGGACACAGCGATCGCCCGGTTCGCCGGCGACGTGCAGGTCGGCGACGCCATCCCGCCGGTGGAGCACCGGCCGACGCAGGTGCAGCTGTTCCGCTACTGCGCGGTCACGTGGAACGCCCACCGGATCCATTACGACAAGGACTACGCCGCGAGCGAGGGCTACCCCGACGTGCTCGTGCAGTCGCACCTGCACGGGGCGTTCCTCACCAGCCTGTGCACGGGCTGGATGGGTGAGCACGGCCGGCTGGTCCGGGTGCAGTACTCGGTGCGCCGCTTCGCCTGCCCGGGTGACGTGCTGCGCTGCGAGGGCGAGGTCGTGCGCGTCGAGCCGGCCGACGGCGGTGTCGTGGCGCACCTGCGCATCCGCGAGGTGCGCGAGTCCGACGACGTCGAATGCGCCCGCGGCGAGGCCGAGGTCTTCCTTCCCGTCGGTACCGGCGGGTCCTGAGAGGCGCCACGATGCAACCGCTGCGGATCGCGAACTGCTCCGGCTTCTACGGCGACCGTCTTTCGGCCGCCCGCGAGATGGTCGAGGGCGGCGAGATCGACGTGCTCACCGGGGACTACCTGGCCGAGCTGACCATGTTCCTCCTCTGGAAGGCGCGCACGGCCGGGCGTCCCGGCTACGCGGTCACCTTCCTGCGCCAGATGGAGCAGGTGCTGGGCGCGTGTCTCGAGCGCGGAATCCGGATCGTCACCAACGCCGGTGGCCTCGACCCGGCGGCGCTGTCCGGTGCGCTGCGGGCTGCCGGTGAGCGCCTGGGCCTGGCCCCGCGGATCGCCTGCGTGAGCGGTGACGACCTGATGCCCCGCCTCGGTGAGCTCGAGGCGGCCGGCGTCGACCTGCGCAACCTCGACACCGGCGCGCGCCTGGCCGACTCGCCCGACCGCCCGGTCACGGCCAACGCCTATCTCGGCGGCCGGGCGATCGCCCACGCGCTGAGCGAGGGTGCGGACATCGTGATCTGCGGGCGGGTCAGCGACGCGTCGCTGGTCGTCGGGCCGTGCCTGTGGCGCTTCGGCTGGCGCACCGACGAGCACGACAAGCTGGCCGGTGCGGTCGCCGCCGGGCACGTCATCGAGTGCGGGGCGCAGGCCACCGGCGGCAACTACGCCTTCTTCACCGAGATCAAGGCGGCCGGGCTGCCCGGGTTCCCGATCGCCGAGATGTCGCCCGACGGCTCGAGCGTCATCACCAAGCACCCCGGCACCGGCGGCCTGGTCTCGGTCGGCACCGTCACCGCGCAGCTCATGTACGAGGTCGGCGAGCGGTACTACCTCAACCCTGATGTCACCCTCGACCTCGCCTCGATCGAGCTCACGCCGGACGGGCCCGACCGGGTGCGGATCAGCGGGGTGCGGGGCCTGCCGCCGCCGCCGACGCTCAAGGTGGCGATCACCTGCGAGGGCCCGCACCGCCAGTCCGTCACCTTCGGCATTCCCGGCGGCGACGTCGAGCCGAAGGTCGAACGGGTCCGGCGAGACCTGCTCGAGGCGCTGGGCGGCGGCGCGCAGTTCGACGACGTCGCGTGGCGCACGGTCCGCCTGGACCAGCCCGGCGCGACGCACAACGAACTCGCGGTCGCCCGGCTCACGGCCACGTTCTCGGCCCGCGACCCGAAGCGGCTCGGCCGGCAGATCTCCGACGCCGCCACGGGCATCGCGCTGTCGACCTTCCCCGGCATCTACTTCCCCGACGGCCGCGAGCAGAAGGCCTCGCAGACCGGCGTCAATTGGCCCTGTCTGGTACCGCAGCAGCTGGTCAGCGAGCTGGTCGTGCGGCCCGACGGCACGGTGACCGAGCTGCCGCCACTCGCGACCGCCTCGCTTGCCTCGCCCGCCTCGCTTGCCTCGCCCGCCTCGCTTGCCGAGCCGGAGCCGGAGCCCGAGCCGGGGCCGGGGCCGGGGCCGGGCGGGCCAACCGCGGCGGTGTCCCTCGGCCGGCTGTTCGGCGCCCGCTCCGGCGACAAGGGGGCCAACGCCAACGTCGGCATCTGGGGCCGCACCGACGCCGAGTTCGCCTGGCTCAGCACCTCGTTCACCGTCGAGGCGCTGCGGGCGGTGTTCCCCGAGGCCGACGGTCTGCCGATCACACGCACGGTGCTGCCCAACCTGAAGGCGGTGAACTTCGTCGTGCACGGTCTGCTCGGCCAAGGCGCGGCCGCCGGTTCCCGCTTCGACCCGCAGGCCAAGGGGCTGGCCGAGTTCATCCGCAGCCGGACGGTGCGGGTGCCGGCGTCCCTGCTGGAGGAGGCGCGATGAGCGCGAGCATGACGAAGCCGTGGATCGACCTCACACCGGCCGCGCTGGCGGAGATCCCGGTCGGCACCGGGGTCTACGAGATTCGCGATGCCGGGGGCGAAGTGCTCGACATCGGCTACGCGGGCGCCCGCGAGCCGTTCGGGCTGCGCTCGGCGATCCAGCGGGTCTCGGCCGAACTCGCCGGCCAGTCCGGTGTCGGCCTGCAGATCCGGTACGAGCAGCACGTGCAGTACCGCAGCCGGCACATCGAGCTGGTGCTCAGCCATCGGGCCCACCAGGACGGCCGGGTGCCGGACCGGGTCGCCGCCCGCGAACCGGCCGTGCACGGTCGCCTGGCCGTCGGCAGCCAATCGAGAACAGGAGGACAGCTTCGTGTTGCAGCTGAGTGACGAGCAGCAGGCCTTGCTGGAGACCGTGCGCCGCTTCGTATGCGACGAGATCCGGCCGCTGGAGGACGGCCTCGACCCCGACGAGAGTGTGCTGCCCAAGGCCGACTTCGACCGCCTGACCGCGATGACCAAGGCGATGGGGCTGTACAACCTCGACCTGCCGGTGCGCGAGGGCGGGCCGGAGATCGACCTGGTCACCCGTTGCCTGCTGGCGATCGAGATGTCGCAGCACCGGGCCGGGCTGTACGCCCCCTGTTATGACGTGTTCGGGCGCACCGGGCAGATCCCGCTGCTGTCGGCCTGGGCGACACCCGAGCAGCGCACGCGCTATCTGGAGCCGTCGATCCGGGGCGAGAAGCTGGCCGCGTTCGCGCTGTCCGAGCCGTCCGGCGGCAGCGACCCCGGCCGCTCGATCACGACCCGGGCGGTTCAGGACGGCGACGACTGGGTGATCAACGGCGACAAACTGTGGATCAGCATGGCCCACGAGGCGCAGTTCGCGCTGGTGTTCGCCCGCACCGGAGGACCCGGCCGCGACGGCATCACCTGCTTCATCGTCGACACCGACACGCCGGGCTTTCACGTGCGGCGCATCGTGCACACGCTGCGGGCGACCCATCCGGCGACCGAGCTGCAGCTGGAGAACGTGCGGGTGCCGGCCGGCAACATGCTCGGCGGCCTCGGCCAGGGCTTCGCGCTGGCCAACGAGCGGCTCAGCCGCAACCGCATCCCTTACAGCGCCGGGTGCATCGGCGTCGCGGTGCGGGCCCAGCAGCTCGCCATCGAGTGGGCGAAGATGCGCACGGCGTTCGGCAAGACCCTCGCCGAGCACCAGGGCATCGCCTGGATGCTGGTCGAGAACGAGCACGACATTCGCTCCGCCACCCTGCTGGTGCTCGCCGCGGCGAGTGCCGCCGACGCCGGGCGGCCGTTCCGCAGCGAGGCCGCGCTGGCCAAGATCGCGGCGACCGAGGCCGCCGCCCGGGTGGTCGACCGCAGCATCCAGATCCACGGCGGCATGGGCGTCTCGCGCGAGATGCCGCTCGAACGCTGGTACCGGGAGCTGCGCATCCGCCGCATCGGTGAGGGCGCGACCGAGGTGCAGAAGGTGATCATCAGCCGCGACCTGCTGGGCGCGCCCTACCGGTTCTTCCTGACGAGGTGAGCAGCGTGGGCGAGGCGATCGAACTGCCCGAGTCGTTCGGGTTCACCGTGCGCAGCCGCGGCCGCACGATCACCGAGGGCGACTTCAGCCTGATGACCAACCTGACCTGGACGACTTCGGAGATCCACACCAACAAGGTGCTCATGGCCGACTCGCCCGGCGGTGAACGGCTGCTGGCCGGTGCGTGCGTGCTCGCGTTCGCGCTCGGCCTGTCGACACCGGCGATCAAGCCCGAGCTCGAGGCGCTCGGCGTGCGGCTGATCGCGCTGGTCGGATACGACAACGTGCGGTTCCGGGCCCCACTGCGCCCAGGCGACACGGTGTACATCGAGTCGCGGCTGGAGAGCCTGCTGCGCACCAGCAAACCGCCGCGGGCCGTCGTCAACTGCGCCGACACCCTGCTCGACAGCGAGGGCCGGGTGCTGTGCACCTACACGAGGAGTGCGCTGTGTGACATCGCCGGTACCGCGCTCTACAGTGGACCTGAACTATGACCACTGTTTGCATCTTTCATGGTGCCCCGGCGTGAGGCCGACCGGCACAGTCGACGGGAGGCCATCGTGGCCGCGTCAGCACGATCCGAAGGCTCATCCCCGCGCCGGCGGCGCACCGGCTCCGACGCCCGGGCCGAGTTGCCGCCGATCGAACGGACCCGGCGGCTGCCGCAGAAGTCCTCGTTCATCCTGGCCGAGACCATCATGCAGGACATCGTGCGCGAGCGGCTCAAGCCTGGTGACGCGCTGCCCGCCGAAAAGGAGATGGTCGACCGTTACGGCATGGGCCGCACCACGGTGCGCGAGGCGCTGCGGCTGCTCGAATACCAGGGTGCGATCCAGATCCGCCAGGGTCTCGGTGGCGGACCCTATGTGCAGACCCCGAACTCGTCGCACTTCGCCAGCACGATCATCTTCCTGATGCAGATGCAGCGCACGCCGTTCAAGTCGATCGTCGAGGTGCGCACCGCGCTCGAGCCGATGATCTGCCGGTTGGCGGCCGAGCGCATCTCCGACGAGGCGTTGGCGGAGCTGACCCGTACCGTCACGGAAATGCACCGCATCGTGGACGACCGCGAGCAGAGCATGCAGTTCAGCGACCTCAACACCCGGTTCCACAACGTGATCGCGTGGTCCTCCGACAACGCGCTGTTCCGCTACCTGGCCGACTCGCTGCTGGACATCATGGACGGCGCGATCGTGGGCCTCAGCTACTCCGAACGCAACCAGCGCGGCGTGATCAGCGCGCACGAAGCCATCCTGGCGGCGCTCAACGAGCACGACGGCGACGCCGCGTTCGAGACCATGACCAAGCACCTCGCCGAGTGGGAGACCTACGCCCGCCGGCGGTTCCCCGACGCGCTCGAGCAGAGCGTGCCGTGGACGTGGACCGGCAGCGGTGGCTACCGCTTCTCGGTCCCGGCCCGGGGCACGCCGATGGAAGGTTGATCGCCCATGGTCGTCGACGACCCGAAGGACCTGCCGTTCGCCCCTGACCTGCTGCACGGCCAGGTCGCCATCGTCACCGGCGGCGGCAGTGGACTGGGCCGGGGCATCGCGCTCGGCCTGGCGGCCGTCGGCGCGGCCGTCGCCGTCACCGGCCGGCGTCAGGCCCGCCTCGACGAGGTCGCGGCCGAGATCACCGGCGCGGGCGGCCGGGCCGCCGCGATCCCGTGTGACATCCGCGACCCCGAGGCCGTCGAGGCGATGGTGGCGGCCGCCGAGGCCGCGCTCGGCCCGGCCGGCATCCTGGTCAACAACGCCGGTGCCACGTTCACCGCGCCGGCCGAGACGCTCTCGCCCAATGCCTTCCGGTCGGTGGTCGAGACCGACGCGTTCGGCACCTTCTACGCCTGCCAGTCGGCGGGCCGGCGCTGGATCGAACGGGGCAGCGGCGGCGCGATCCTCAACATCACCAGCACCTCACCGATGACCGGCAACCCGGGCCGCATCCACGGCGGCGTCGGCAAGGCCGGTGTCGACTCGCTCACCAAGAGCCTCGCGGTCGAGTGGGGCCGCCACGGCATCCGGGTCAACGCGCTCGCGCCCGGCTACACCCCGACCGCCGGGGTGGACAAGGCAACCGGCGCCTCCGCGGTAGGGCTGGAGGCCGGTGTCCCGCTCGGCCGGGTCGGCACCGTGCGCGACATCGCCTGGCCGGCCGTGTTCCTGGTCTCGCCGATCGCGGCCTTCGTCAACGGTGCCGTCCTCGTGGTCGACGGCGGCAAGTGGCTGTCCTCGGGCCGCTCGTTCACGGCGGCCTCCCCGAGCTGACCCTCGGCGTCGGCCGGACACATCTGCAATTTTTCTGCGCAAGGGGTGGCAATGAACTGGTGGGTTGTCGGTGCGCTGCTCGCGGGCGGTGCGGGCGGACTGGTGGCCGAACGGCTCGGCGTGCCGGGCGGCCTGCTACTCGGCTCACTGCTGGGCGCCGCGATGGTGGCTCTCCTGCGCGACTCGACGATGCACGTGCCGGGCTGGCTCAACACCGGCGCCCAGCTGGTGATCGGCGGCGCGATCGGCCTGCAGGTGACCCGCTCGAGCCTGGCCTCGCTCGGCTGGGCCGTGCTGCCGGCCATCCTGTCGGCCGTGCTGATCATCGGCGCGGGGATCGGCATCGCCTTTCTGCTGCGCGCTCTGCACCTCGCCCCGCCCGGCGACGTGCTGGCCACGTCTCCGGGCGCGCTGAGCGTGGTGTCGACGATTGCGCTGCAACGGGGCGAGGGCCCGCATGTGGCACTGTTCCACCTGCTCCGCGTCGTGCTCGTGATCATGACGCTGCCGATCCTGACCCGCCTGCTCCCGGACGGCTCCTGACCGACAGCGCACAACGGCCGGGCCCCGTCTCCAGGTCCGGCCGGCAGGACGTCGGCGATCACCTCGTCGATGCCGACCTGGTCGGCCACGGCACGGGCGACAGGCTGCCCGGCCGCCGTCTTTGCCCGCGGCCGGCGCCGGCCGGGTGTTACGATCGGCGCGCACCGCGGGCGCAAGCGCTGTAGCAGCGCGCGGACAGGCGGAACGACGGTGCTCGGCGATTCCTCGCCGCGAGCGGACGTCCACATCGGACGGTTGACCCGCCGCCGGCTGCGCCGATCTACCGGAGACATCTGCGATGACGATGCATGCCGACGACGCTGACCTGCGCCGTCACCTCCGTGACGCCGAGATTCCCGCGCTCCTGATGACGCTGGCGCACCTGACCGGCGACACCTCGATCCTGCGCGACGACCTGCGCACCGACGGCTGGCTGTTCCTGCCCCAGGGCGGGCTGACCGCCCGGCAGCGGGAGGAGGCCCGCGCGCTCGCGGCCGGCGTGCTCGCCCGGCTCGGCGACGGTGCCGCGGTGCCGACGCCGGACGCGCCGACGCTGGGCCGGATCACCGAATGGGCCCTGGGTGTGGACACGGCCGACCTGGTACCGATGCTGGCCGAGGAGATCATCCTGCCCGGCGCGGATCCCAGGGCGCCCGGCTGGAGCCGCGACGACCTGCCCGGCGCGCCGGACGTCGAGGTCGCCATCGTCGGCGCCGGGATGAGCGGGCTGCTCGCCGCGCACCGGCTGACCCAGGCCGGGGTGTCCGTCACCGTGTACGAGAAGAACGGCGACGTCGGCGGCACCTGGTTCGAGAACACGTACCCGGGCTGCCGGGTCGACGTGGCCAGCCAGCTGTACAGCTACTCCTTCGCGCAGCGCGCCGACTGGCCGTACCACTTCAGCACCCACGAGAGTCTGCGCCAGTACTTCACCGAGTTCGCCAAGCAGCACGGCCTCTACGACCACATCCGGTTCGACACCGAGGTCCGCGCGGCCGCCTGGGACGAGGCGGCGGGCCGCTGGCGGCTCACCCTCGACACGCCCGACGGAGCGCGCACCGTCACCAGCACCGTGCTCGTGACCGCCGTCGGGCAGCTCAACCGGCCCCGCCTGCCCGACATCGCGGGACGCGACGAGTTCACGGGCGCGGCGTTCCACTCCGCGCGCTGGGATCACGGCGTCGAGCTGGCCGGACGGCGGGTCGCGGTCGTCGGCACCGGCGCCAGCGCCATCCAGTTCGTCCCGGAGATCGCCAAGACGGCCGGCGAGGTGCGCGTCTTCCAGCGCACGCCGCCGTGGCTGCGGCCCACCATGCACTACCACCACCCGGTCGCGGACGGGCTGCGCTGGTTGTACGAGCACCTGCCGTACTACCTCGCCTGGCACCGCTTCTGGCTGCTCGCACCGGGGCTGCACCGCGTGCTCGAGGGCTGGGTCGTCGACCGCGACTACCCGCCCACCGAGCGGGCCGTCTCGGCGATGAACGAGGCGCTGCGCGTGACGCTCGCCGGCCACATGCGCGGCCAGCTCGCCGACCGCCCCGACCTCGAGCCGCTGGTGATCCCCGGCTACCCGGTCGGCGCCAGGCGGGTCCTGCGCGACAACGGCGCGTGGATCGCCACGCTCAAGCGCCACAACGTCCGGCTGGTGGGCGAGCGGATCGAGCGGGTCACGCCGCGCGGCATCCGGACCGCGGACGGCACCGAGCACCCCGCCGACGTCATCGTCTACGGCACCGGCTTCGCCGCCTCGCAATTCCTCGCGCCGATGTCGGTCACCGGCCGCGGCGGCGTCGACCTGCACCAATCGTGGAACGGCGACGCCCGCGCCCACCTCGGCCTCACCGTGCCCGGCTTCCCGAACCTGTTCTGCCTCTACGGGCCGAACACGAACCTCGCCGGGCACGGCGGCAGCATCATCCACATGTCCGAGTGCGGCGTCACGTACCTGCTCGACGCGGTGCGGCACCTGCTCGGCTCGACGCACCGGGCGATCGAGGTGCGGCCCGAGGTCTGCGACGCCTTCAGCGCCGAGGTGGACGCGGCCAACGCCGAGCGCGCCTGGGGCTTCTCGAGGACCGGCGGCTGGTACGTCAACCCCGCCGGACGGTCGGCGCAGAACTGGCCGTTCCCGCCGCACGAGTACTGGCGGCGCACCCGGCGGTTTGCTCCGGCCGAATACCTGCACCTGCCGTAGCCGCCCGGATGACCGCGCCGGCATCCCGCAGTGCACGGGCGCCCTCGGGCAGGATCGGGTGGTACCACTGCCAGACATGGAACATGTGCGGCCAGTGGTGCAGCACGGCCCGCCCGCCGGCGGCCCGGATGCCGTCGACGAGCCTCGTCGCGTCGTCGAGCAGCACCTCCTGGCCGCCGGCCTGGACCAGCACCGGTGGCAGGCGGGCGAGGTCGCCGAAGAGGGGCGAGATGCCCGGCCGCCGCGGATCGGCGCCGCCGGCGTACCGGGCGGCCATCTCCCGGAGCTCGTCGGCGACCAGCACCGGGTCCGCCGCCGCCAGCTCCCGATGACTGCGGGAGGAGCAGGTCAGGTCGATCCACGGCGACAGCAGCACCAGCAGGTCCGGCGGGCGGCCCCCGTCGTCGCGCACGCGCATCGCCACCGACAGGGCCAGGCCGGCGCCGGCCGAGTCCCCGGCGACGACGATCGGGCTGTCCGGGGCCGCGGCGCGGATTGCCTCCAGCGCGGCCAGGCCGTCGTCGGCCGCGGCCGGGAACGGCTCCTCGGGGCCTCGGCGGTAGTCCAGCACGAGACAGGCGGCCCCGGCGGAGTCGGCCAGCAGGCCCGCCAGGTGCAGGTGGGTCCGGGCGGAGCCCAGGCAGTAGAAGCCGCCGTGCAGGTAGAGCAGGACGGGCCGGTTCGCGGCGGGGCGGCGCAGCCAGGTGCCCGAGGCCGCCCCGACCGGTACCGCCTCCAGATCGACCGGCGCCCCCACGAACGCGGCGGCGGACCGCTCGTACGCGATCCGCCACTGCTCGAGCGTGGCCGGCCGTCGCAGGGCCGCGTGCCGCAGCATCTGCCGCACCAGCGCGGCGTTCGGCGACGGAGGGTCGGACACGACCAGGTCGGCGTACGGCGTCGGCGTCACTGCGCCGTGTATCCGCCGTCGGTGGCGAAGCACGAGCCGGTGGTGTTGGACGCGCGGTCGGAGGCGAGGAACGCGATCAGCTCGGCCACCTCCTCGCAGCGGCCCAGCCGGCACGTCGGGTGCAGGTAGGCCACGCCGACCGCGCTCTCCCGCTTCAGCATGGGCGCCTCGATGAAGCCCGGCCCGACGCTGTTGACCCGGATGCCCTGCCTGGCGTACTCCAGGGCGGCGCTCTTGGTCATGCCGACGACGCCGTGCTTGGCCGCCACGTAGGCCACCGACCGCGGGAAGCCGACCGACCCCATGACCGATGCCACGTTGACGATGGACCCGGATCCGTTGCCGAGCATGGCGGGAATCTCGGCCCGCATCGAGTAGAACACCCCGCTGAGGTTGACCGCGATCACGTCGTCCCAGCCGTCCAGCGGGTACTCCCCCGTGAGGGCCCGCGGCCCGCCGATGCCGGCGTTGTTCACGGCCACGTCGAGCCGGCCGAACGAGTCCACCGCGGCGGCGACCATCGCCTCGCACGCCTTGGGGTCGCGCACGTCGACCCGGTGGGCCACGGCGCCCTTGCCGATGGCCTCGGCGACGCGCGTCGCCGCGTCGATGTCCACGTCGGCGACCAGGACACCGGCGCCGCGAGCGGCCAGCAGCGACGCGCACGCCTCGCCGATGCCCGAGCCGGCCCCCGTGACGAGCGCGGCCCGGTCCGCGAAGTCGCTCATGCCCGCACCGCCATCGCCTGCGCGCCCGCGCGCGCGTTGACCGATCCGACCACCCGGCGCGCCCACGGCTGCCAGTCCTCGAGGCCGAGGAACCGGCCGAGCCGCTCGAGCTGCGGCAGCGGGTCGTCGACGATGTCCTCGTACGCCATCCTCAGCAGGCGCCGTGGCCGCGCGTCGGCGATGGCCTGCTCGGCCTGGCTGGCGAGGAACGCGCACAGTCCCTGGAAACGCCGGACGTCCTGGCCGCGTTCGCGCAGCGTCTCGGCGGTCAGCCGGTCGGGCAGGTACCGCTCCACCTCCGCCGGCACCCGCTGGCCGGGGGCGATCTCGAACGGGTCGAGGCCGTACTGTCCGACCAGCTCCACGCGCAGCTGCATGAGCTGGAAGCAGGAGTGCCGGCTCATCGACCGGGCGGTGTCCGCCCAGTCGCGCGTCAGATAGACGATCCTCGCGTCGGGGAAGTCCCGCAGCAGGCGCGGCGCGATGTTGCTGGAGCCGCCGGAGCGCTCGACCCAGCGCCGCCGGCCGGCGAGCGAGGTGAGCAGGTCCAGGAACATCCGGTGGTGCCGGGCCAGCGGCTGCTCCGGGAACGCGGGCACCAGCCCGGCGAGCATGTCGTACAGGCGGTCGGGGTCGGCCGAGAGCTTCGGCAGCGTGATCGCGAGGATCTGCGGCAGCTCGGCGAGGTTGCCGGCCCAGCGGCCGTGCGCCGGGTAGCGCACCTCGGGCGGCACGAGGCCGGTCCGGACCAGGGTGGCGAGCTGGGTGCTGGGCGCGCTCAGGGCGGACCAGTACGCCGGGCCGGTGAGCACCGTCTCGCTGGCGATCCCGGGCGTCACCCACATGAGGCACTCCTGGACCGACAGGGTGTCGGGCTGCTCGGCGATCAGGTCGGAGAGCATCGTCGAGCCGCACCGGCCGGTGTTGATGATGATGGCGTGATCGTGGGTCGCTGGATCCATGGATTTTTCCTATTGGTCGATGCAGGCCAGTTGGTGATGGCCGCGGTGGAGGCCGCCGGACTGCAGCAGCCAGGGCAGGACGATGTCGCGGACGGAGTCCGGCTCGTCGACGAGGACCGTGTGCCGCTGCCCGGGCACGATGACGATCCGCGCCTGCGGCAGCAGCCGGCGCACGTCGGGTGCCAGGTCGCCCACGGTTGCGGCGCCGCCGTACACGCACAGGACCGGGCATCCGATCGCGGCGATGTGCTCGTCCGGCGATATCCGGCTGGCCGGCACATCGCGCATGAGGCTGGTGCCGGTGATCACCTCGCGAATGCTCCGGGCCCGCCGGCCGAGGCCGCCGCGCCCGTCGATCCCGGCCAGCGTGTCGTCGGGCAGGTACGCGACGGCGTTGGAGAGCCACCGCGGCATCCGCTCGCGCCACACCGCGATGGGCGGCACGGCCTCGACCGCGACGATGGCGGCGACCCGCTCGGGGTGGCGCGCCGCGTACGCGAACGCGATCGTGCCGCCGAACGAGTTGCCGAGCAGCACGACCGGGCCGGTGATGTCCAGCGCGGCCAGCAGCGCCGCCAGGTCGTCCACGAAGTCGTCCAGCGCGTAGCCCTCCGCCGGGCGTTCGGTGTGCCCGTGCCCGCGCAGGTCGTACATGACCACGTCGAGGCCGGCCGCCGCGAGCGGCTGGGCCAGGGTGAGGTACCAGCTGGCCAGGGTGTCCAGGGCCAGGCCGTGGATCAGCACCGCGGTCGGTGCGGTGCTGGGCGCCCCGGACGCCGGCTCGGGCGGGGCGAGCCGCTCCACGTGGACGGACAGGCCGTTGGCCAGCACCGTGCTCATGCCGGCGAGCCCACCCGGCCGGAGCCGGCGTCCGCCTGGTCCAGCGAGGCGGCGATGTGCTCGACGAGCCGGCCGACCCGCAGGTGCCGGGCCGCGTCCACGTCCAGGCCGGCGATGAACTGGGCGAAGTTCACGGTGTCGCCGAACCGGGCCTGCAGGCGGCCGGCGAGCGACACCACGTCGATGCTCTCCATTCCCAGGTCGTCCTGGAAGGTGCTCTCCATCGTGATCTCGCCCTCGACGCCGGAGTGGTCACGGATCGCGTACAGCATCTCGGCGATCTCGGCGAGAATCGCGTTCTGGTCAGCAGGCATGGGATGTCCCTTCTGATGGTTCGGGCCGCTCCGCGCGGCCGGTCGGGTTGACGGGCTCCGGTCCCCACGTCCAGCCGACGACGTAACGCCGCGGCGGCAGATCCTCGGGGTTGGAGATTTCTCGATGGGCGACCAGGTAGACGCGGCCCGCCACCGCCACGGTGAGCGCCGCCGGCGTGGCCTCCACGACGGTGAACCGCTTGGGATCGCCGGCCAGGCCGGTGCCCTCCGCCTTGGCGGCGGCCTCCTTCGCGGTCCAGAAGCGGGTGAACCACACGTGCCGGTCCTCGCCGGTCGCCGCCGCCGACTCGAGCAGCAGCCGCCGCTCGGCGTCGGTCATGGCGAAGGCGATGGTGCTGTCCGTGCAGTCGGTGATCTCGGCGACGTCGATGCCAACGCCGGGCGCGTCGGGTGGCGTGCCCGGGGCGCTCGGCCGGGCGATCGCCACCGCGATCTCCGCGGCATGGGCGAGCGAGACCGCGCACTCCCGGTAGCCGCGGCCGGCGCGCGGGTGGACCCGGGGCCGGCCGCTGGGGTCGTTGCGCACCGGCAGCTCGATCGGGTACACGTCGGCGTGGCCGTCGTCCCACATCTGGAATCGGACGGCGTCCTGGACCGCGATGCGGCCGAGGAGCCACTGCTTGCGCCCCTTCGGCGGCCGCCGCTCGTACTCGGCCGCGCCGGCGGCACCGAGGATGCCGCGCGCGGCCAGCCCGCGGGTGACCAGGTCGGGCCAGCGGTCGAAGGCGACGGTCCAGCCCTCCGGCTGGCGCAGCGACATCGCGTTGCGCCCCGGGAAGCGCTCGGCGGCACGTGCGGTCGGGTGGCTGACGAACTGCCGGTGGACGCACTCGTCGAGCTGCGCCCAGACTCGGCCGTCGACGGCGAGCTGCGTGTCGAAGACGATCTGCTCGGTGCCGACCGAGCGGATGCGCACGACGCAGTCGACCGCGGTGCCCGCGACGGGCTCGGGGCCGAAGAACCGAGCGTGGCCGATCCCGACCGGCAGCGCCCCGAACGGCTGCGTCGTGAACAGCCAGTCGCCCATGAGCTGGGACGCGTTGTCGAGCAGCGCGCCGGGCGGGGCCGGCGCGGTCAGCACGCCGCGGACGTGTGCGTCGCCGATGGCGCGGACCTCGGTCAGGCCGCGGAACGCGGGCCCGTGGAAGACGAACCGTTCGGCGTACATCTGCTCGGCGCTGATCTTCGGTGGCTGTTCCGTGGCCGGGTCGTGCCGCCACACCTCCGGGCGCTCCGCCGGGTAGTCGGGCGCCACCTCGACCGTGGAGCGGGAGAAGCCGCCGAAGATCACCGAGAGCCCGCCGGGCCCGGCCGGCTTGACGGTGATCTCGACGTCCTGCGGCGGCGCGGCGACGCACCAGCGGTTGAACCTGGCGTCGCGCACGGCGACCACCCGCGCGCCGGGAACCGACTGCCGCGCGGCGTCCATCATGTGCTGCATGACCGTGGTCGCCGGCACCACGGGGAAGCGGTCCTGCGGGTCGGGCCAGTCGTCGGGCTGGGCGAAGAAGCAGTGGTCGCGCAGGTACGGCATCGTGTCGAGGGCGACCCGCAGGACCGTGCGGTGGACCTCCGGCGGCGGCGGTGGCGGTGGCGGCTCGCCGGGCCCGCTCCCGTCGTTGTTCGCGCCGCCCAGCAGCGAGGCCAGCTCGGCGGCGGCGCTCGACTGGCCGGCGAGCTTGCTCAGCGCCGCGAGGGCCGGCTCGGACGGCGTGGCGGGCGATCGGGACGGCGTGGAGGGCGATCGGGGCGGCGGCACGGTGGCGGGCGCCGCCACCGCGGCCTTCGCGACGGCGCGGTCGCCTCGCGGCGCGGGCACGCCGAGCAGGTCGCCGGCCCCCTCGCCGAGGCGGACCAGCGGCACGCCTAGGTCGAGCCGCACGGCCGGGCCGCGGCGGGCGGCCCGGGCGGTGGCGGGTGCCGCCGCCACAGTGCGGGCCCGGCCCGTGTCGAGCGTGCGCAGGTCCGGCGCGGCGCCCTCGACCCACAGTGCCGTGGCGACGCGGCGCAGCTGGCTCAGGCCGCTGCGCTGGGCGACGTTGACCGGCATGGCGAGGTGGTCGCGGCCGCGCAGGTTGTCGTCGATGACCGAGGCCAGCTGCCCGACACCGACCTGCAGGAACACCCGGAACCCGGCGTCGTACATGGCCTGGACGGTCTCGCGGAACCAGACCGGTTCGAGCATGTGCCGCACGGAGAGCTCGCGGACGCTCTCCGGGTCGCTCGGGGACGGCGCCTTGAGCGTCGCCGACCAGACGGGCACCCGGGCGGGGTGCACCTGCCAGCGCCGCAGCGCGGCGCCGATCGACTCCAGCCCGGTGGCGAACAGCGGGGTGTGGAAGGCGGAGCGGAACGGCAGCTTCTGGCAGACGAAGCCGTTGCCGCGCAGCGCCTCGACGAGCCGGTCGATCTCGCGCTCCGGTCCGTTGACGATGCACTGCGCGGGGGCGTTGTCGTGGGACAGCACGACGCCCGGGTACTGCGCGAGCCACGGCCCGAGCCGCTGGGCGGCGCAGCCGACGACGGCGAACGCGTGACCGGGGACGTCGACCGAGGCCGGGTCGAGCGCCGCGATGACGTCGTCGATGGACGACACGCTGATTTGCCCGCTGCTCAGCGCGGCGGTCCACTCGCCGACGCTGTACCCGGCGACGGCGTCCGGGGTGATCCCGACGCGGTGCAGGGCGTCGTTGAGCAGCGTACCCAGCTCGATCAGGCCGGCGCTGTGCCGGCCCAGGTCGGCGGCGGACCACTGCCGGTCGGGCAGGCCGAAGTGCGCCGCGATGTCCGCGGTGCGCGGGCCGAACTCGGCCTCCGGCCCGGGAAACACGAAGGCGAGGCGCCCGGGGGCCGCGCCGGCGAGCAGCGGGGCCGGGCTGAACCAGATGTCGCGTGCGCCGCGCCAGGCCCGTCCCTTGGCGACGGCAAGGCGGGCGGTCGCGAGTCGCTTGGCGTCGGGGTCGACGATGCCGATCCGGCACCCCTCGTCCGCGGGCCGCCCCTCGGTGCCGCCGCCCTGCCGGGCCCGGGCGGTGCCGAGGCCGCGGACCGTGGTGTCGTCCGCGTCGAGCAGCCGGGCCAGCGCGGCCGGGTCGGGCGCGGCCAGCCACAGCACCTCGTCCGGCTCGGCGACGCTCGCCGCCGCGGCCGATGCCACGGGGCCGGTCGCGCCCGTGTCGCCGCGGCGGGCCGCGAACGCCTCCGGCGCCTCCTCCAGGATCACGTGGGCGTTGATGCCGCCGAAGCCGAACGCGTTGACGCCGGCGCGGCGGGGCCCGTCGCTCTCCCACGGCCGGGCGGAGCCGATCGGGGCGAACCGGGTGCGCGCCAGCTCCGGGCGCGGGTCGTCGCAGTGCAGGGTCGGCAGGAGCACGCCGCGGTACACCGCCAGGGCCGCCTTGATCATCCCGGCGATGCCGGCGGCGGGCATGGCGTGGCCGATCATCGACTTGACCGAGCCGATGACCGGCGCCGGACCATCGCCGGGCGGGCCGAACACCTCGGCGAGGGTGTCCAGCTCGGCGGCGTCGCCGGTCGGCGTGGCGGTGCCGTGCGCCTCCAGCATGCCCAGCGCGTCCGGCGCGGCCGGGTCGAGGCCTGCCGCCTCCCAGGCCCGCCGGATCGCCAGCACCTGCCCGGCGGTGGCCGGGTTGACCATGCTGACCGAGCGCCCGTCGCTGGACACCCCGCTGCCCCGGATCACCGCGTAGATCCGATCGCCGTCGCGGCGCGCGTCGGCGAGCCGCTTGAGCACGACGATGCCGGTGGCCTCGCCGATCAGCAGGCCGTCGGCCGCGCTGTCGAACGGCCGGATCTCGCCTCGCCGGGACAGCGCGCCGAGCTGGCTGAAGACCGACCAGAGGCCGACGTCGTGCACGTGGTGGACGCCGCCGGCCAGCACCGCGTCGAGCCGGCCGCGGCTCAGCTCGGCGATCGCCTGGTCGACCGCGACCAGCGAGGACGCGCAGGCGGCGTCCAGCGTGTACACCCCGCCGCGCAGGTCGAGCCGGTTGGCGATCCGGGACGCGGCCAGGTTCGGCACCACCCCGATGGCGCCCTCCGGCTGGTGCTTGCCGAGCCGCTCCTCGAACCTGTGCCGGACCGCCTCGAGCCGCTCCTGCGGCAGGTCGGGGAGCAGCTCCCGGATCACCTCGATCACCTGGTTGGACATCCGGACCCGCTGATTGAAGCGGACCTGGCCCGGGCTGAGGAAGCCGCCCCGGCCGAGGATGACGCCGACCCGGTCGCCCGGGGGCAGCCGGTCCGGGCCGCCCGCGTCGTCGATGGCGGCCGCGGCCACCTGCAGCGCGATGAGCTGATCCGGCTCGATGTCCGCGATCGACGCCGGCATGATGCCGAACCGCAGCGGATCGAACGTGGCCAGCTCGTCGACGAACCCGCCCCGCCGGCAGTACAGGCGGTCCGGGCGGTGCGCCTGCGCCGGGTCGTAGAACTCGGGATCGATCCTGGCCGCCGGCACCTCGCTGATCGCGTCGGTGCCCTCGACCAGGTTGCGCCAGTAGTTGTCCAGGTCGGCGGCGCCGGGAAGCAGCGCCGCCATGCCCACGATGGCCGTCTCGTCGCCGTGCAACGCGCTCACCCGGCCGAGGCGGTGTAGACGACGGCGGTGAGCGCCGGATCCCCCCAGGCCAGCTCGCCCAGCAGGCTCAGCGCGCCCTCCTCCGGGTCGATGAGCGCGACGCCGCGCCGGGCGTACTCCCGGCTCAGCTCGGCGCTGACCATGCCGCTGCGGCCCTCGGCGGGCGCCCACGGTCCCCAGTGGACGGTCAGGCAGCGGTTGCCGGTGCGGGCCGCCCAGCGGGCGCCGATCGCCTCCAGGGCGTCGTTGGCGGCCGCGTAGTCCGCCTGGCCGCGGTTGCCGTACGTGGCCGCGACGCTGCCGAAGAAGACGACGAACTTCGGCGCGCAGTCGAGCCGGTCCAGCGCGTCGAGGACCGCCTGGGCTCCGGCCACCTTGGTGCCGAAGACCCGGGCGAACGACTGCGGGTCCTTGTCGGCGATGAGCTTGTCCTCGATCACTCCGGCCGCGTACACGAGCCCGTCGATGCGGCCGTGCTCGCGATGGATCGCCGCGATGAGCCGGTCGGTCGCCTCCGCGTCGCGGACGTCGAGGTTGTGGTAACGCACCTCGGCCCCCAGGTCGCGCAGCTCGTGCAGGGTGGCTTCGACCTCCCGGCCGGCCAGGATCGCCTGCGCCCGGCGGGCGAGCTCCGCCGGTGTGGCGCCGCCCTGGCGCGCGAGCGCGGCCCGCAGCGAGATCTCGTCCGTGGCCGCCGCCAGCGCCGGATCCTCCGGCCCCTGCGGCGCCGGGGTCCTGCCGATGAGCTCGATGCGGCACCCGGCCGACCCGGCGAGCACCCGGGCGAACCAGGACGTGATGCCGCGCGCGCCGCCGACCAGGACCACCACCGAGTCGCGGTCGAGGCCGACCGCCCGGGCCTCCGCCACACCGTCGCCGGCCGGGCCGGCACCGCCGGCCGCGAGCGCGCCGAGGCTCGCCGGGGCCGTCTCGTACGCCTGCCGCACGCCGCCGCTGTGGTGCACCACCGCCGCGTCGCCCCCGGCGAGCAGCTCGTCGACGATCTGCCGGGCGAGCTGATCCGCGGGTTCCGTGCCATCCACGACGGCCAGCCGCACGGCGGTCGAGGGGTACTCGCGGGCGACGGTGCGCAGCAGGCCCCGCAGCCCGTCGGTGCGGGCACCGGCGTTCGTGTCCGCGGCCGCCAGCAGGTAGCGCGGTCCGCCCGCGAGGGCCTGCTTGATCGGCCCGAACGCGCCGGGCAGCAGCGGCTCCGGTCCCCCGGCTGGCGCCTCCAGCCCGTCGAGCAGGACGAACCCGTCGGCCCCATCGAGCGGGCCCGGCTCGGCGAGCGTGCCGGCTCGCACGGTCGCTCCGTGCCGGCGCAGCAGCTCGGCGACGCGGTCGGCCACCGGCCCGGCCCCGGTGAGCACCAGCGTGGCGCCCGCGAGCGCCGTCGCCGAGCCGATCGGCTCGTCGGCGACGGGAACCAGCGTGGGGAGCAGGCGGGCCGGCGCGATGCCCGGCCGCGTGCCCCCGCTGCCGGTCGGCGCGTCGGTCCGGATCTGGGCGGGTATCGGCCGGGCCACGGGGAACTCGGCGGGCGCCTCGACGGGTGCGTCGCCCAGCCGGACGGTGAGCCAGTCGACCATGGCCCGCACGGTCCGGGCCTTGACCAGCTCCTCCAGCTCCGACTCGTCCCCCTCGCCCGACAGCCCGAGCCGGGCCACGACGTCCCCGGCGACCTCCGCCCGCTTGATCGAGTCGATGCTGAGGTCCGCCTCCAGGTCCAGGTCGAAATCGATCAGGTCGACCGGGTAGCCGGTGCGATCGCTGAGCACCGCCAGTACCGCTTCCTTGAAGTCCAACGCGGCCGGCTGGACGGCCACAGGCCGGGCCGCCGACGCCTCGGCGGGCACATCGGCGGGCGCCTTGGAGGGTGCGTCGGAGGGCGCGTCGCCCAGCCGGACGGTGAGCCAGTCGACCATGGCCCGCACGGTCCGGGCCTTGACCAGCTCCTCCAGCTCCGACTCGTCCCCCTCGCCCGACAGCCCGAGCCGGGCCACGACGTCCCCGGCGACCTCCGCCCGCTTGATCGAGTCGATGCTGAGATCCGCCTCCAGGTCCAGGTCGAAATCGATCAGGTCGACCGGGTAGCCGGTCCGATCGCTGAGCACCGCCAGCACCGCACCCCGGAAGTCGTACTTCGGCGCCTCCACCACCAGCATGGTGGTGGAGGTCAGGCTGCTGACCTTGCCGTTGACGCCCCCGTTGCCGGCGCCGCCGTTGCTGGACGGCGTGAACACGGGCATCGCGGCCGGCATCGCCACAGACGCGACGGGCACAGGCGCGCTCACCGTGCTCACCGCGGGCGGCGGCGGTGGCGCCGCGGTGGCCGGCGGAGACGTCGCGGTGGCCGGCGCCGGGCCGCGTGCCTCGACGGCATCGCTGCCGAGGTAGGCGAGCATGACGTCGCGCTGGGAGGCAATCAGCTCGCGAGTCGTCCGCAGGAACTCGGCAAGCAGTTCCTCCTGGCCCGGTCGCCGGGTCCCGTTGTCGTGGCCGCCGGTGGCCGGCCGGATGGTTGGGGTCATGGACAGCTCCTTGATGCGTCGCGGCGGCGTCAGGCCGCCGGGGATGCAGGTGCCCTCCCGGTCGCGGACGAGCTGGCCGTCCACTGTCCAGAAGGGACGGTCGGACGGCGCGGCCGGGATGACCTCGACGGTGTCGCGGCCGTGGAACAGCCAGCCGGTCTGCACCGGCACCCCGGCGCAAGCCAGCTGAGCTACCGCGGTGAGCAGGTCGCGAAGCCCTTCGCCGGTGTTGCGGTCGCAGGCGATGGCGAGGTGCGGCCGATCGGCGAGGATGGCCTGGACGAGTCGGGTGAGGACCTCCCCCGGGCCGGTCTCGACGAAGGTCCGCGCGCCGGCGGCGTACATGGCCTCGATCTGCTCGACGAAGCGGACCGGCGCGCCGACCTGGGCGGCGAGCTCCCGCCGGACCCCGTCGGCGTCAGCGGGGTACGCGGCGGCGGTCCGGTTGGACCAGACCTCGATGCGCGGCGCCGCCACCGGCTCGTCGGCGAGCACCCGCGCGAAGCGGTCCGTGGCGCCGGCGACGAGCGGGCTGTGGAAGGCGCAGGCGACGTTGAGCCGGTGCGTCGTCAGGCCGGAGGCCTTCAGGGCGGTGACCGCCGACTGCACCGCCGGGGTGGGGCCGGAGATCACCTGCTGGGTGGGGCCGTTGCGGTTGGCCAGCACCACCCGGTCGGCGAGACCGGCGCCGGCCAGGACCGCGGAGATCTGCTCGGCGGTCGCGCTGACCGCGGCCATGGTGCCCGGATCGTCACCGGCGGCGCCGACGATCGCCTCGGCCCGCTGCCGGCTGAGCCGCAGCAGGGTCGGCGGGTCGAGGGCGCCGGCCACACTCAGCGCGACGAGCTCGCCGTAGCTGTGCCCCGCGGCCAGGTCGGGATGGACGTCGAGGCGGCGCAGCAGGTGGGCGACGGCGAGCCCGCCGATGCCGAGCGCCGGCTGCGCCACCCGGGTGTCGGTGAGCCGCTGCTGCTGCTCGCGCTGCGCGGCCGGGTCGAACGCGGCCGGCGGGAACAGCCGCTCCGCCGGCTCCGGCCCGAGATCGAGGTACTCCCGCAGCTCGGGAAAGGTCACGAACAGCTCGGCCAGGGCGCCCGGGCGCTGGCTGCCCTGCCCGGGGAACAGGAACGCCACGCGGCCGTCGGCCGTGCCCGGCGCCGGCTGGACCAGGCCCCGGCCGGGGTCGTGCTCGCCGGCGAGCGCGCGGCGCAGCAGCTGGTCCAGCTCGGTGACGTCGCGGGCGACGATCGCGACCTGGACGGGTCCCGAACGCGGGTCGGCCTGCGCGGCGGCCGTGGCGGCCAGGTCCCGCAGCCGCCACGGCCGGTCGTACCGGTCGGCGCCGCGCAGCAGCTCGGCGAGCCGGCCCACGGCCTGGTGCGCCGCGGCGCGATCCCGGCCGCGGAAGCAGAACAGCTCCGCCGGCCACTCGCCGCGAGCATGGCGCGGCTCGGGCGTGTGCGGGTCCGCGGCGAGCACGACGTGGAAGTTGGTCCCGCCGAAGCCGAACGCGCTGACGCCGGCGATGCGCTCCCGCGCCGGCGCCGCCCACGGGCGGGCCTCGGTGTAGAAGGCGAACGGGCTGTGCTGCGCGTCCCAGGCCGGGTTCGGCCGGGTCAGGTTGATCGTCGGGGGCCGGACGCCGGTGTGCAGCGCCAGCGCCGCCTTGATCACCCCGGCCAGGCCGGCGGCGCACTTGGTGTGCCCGATCTGCGACTTGACCGAGCCGAGCGCGCAGCTGCCCGGCGACGCGCCGGCCTCGACGAACAGCCGGGTCAGAGTCTGCAGCTCGGTGCGGTCGCCGACCACGGTGCCGGTGCCGTGCGCCTCGAGCAGGCCGACCTGCCGCGGCGAGAAGCCGCTCTGCGCGTACGCCCGGTCCAGTGCCCGGCGCTGCCCCTCGGCCCGCGGCGCGGTCAGCCCCAGCGCCCGCCCGTCGCTGGCCGCGCCCAGCCCCTTGATCACCGCGTAGACGCGATCGCCGTCGCGCCGCGCGTCGGCCAGCCGCTTGAGCACCACGCACGCGACACCCTCGCCGAGCGCGATTCCGTCGCCCGTGGAGTCGAACGTGCGGCACCGCCCGGTCGGCGACAGCGCATGCGCGGAGCTGAACATCAGGTAGTCGTGGATGCCGTTGTGCAGGTCCACCGCGCCGCAGAGCATCAGGTCGCTGCCGCCGGCGGCCAGCTCCTTGCAGGCGGCGTCCATCGCCGCCAGCGAGGAGGCGCAGGCGGCGTCCACGGCGAAGTTCGGGCCGCCCAGGTCCAGCCGGTTCGCCACCCGCCCGGCGATCACGTTCGCCAGGATGCCGGGGAAGGAGTCCTCGGTGACCGTGGGCAACTGCCCGGCCAGATCCTCCGGTACTTCACCCAGATACCCGGGCAGCGAGGTGCGGACCACCTTCGCGTTGCCCAGGTCGCTGCCCGCCTCGGCGCCGAACACGACCCCGGTCCGCGAGTGGTCGACCGCGGGCGAGCCGTGGTGGTATCCGGCGTCGGCCAGCGCCCGCCGCGACGCCTCCAGGGCCAGCAGCTGGGCCGGGTCGATGCTGGCCAGCGCCGCCGGCGGGATGCCGAAGCCGATCGCGTCGAACGGCACCGGCTCGATGAAGCCGCCCCACTTCGACACGCTGATCCGGCCCGTCTGTCCCGGCTCCACCTCGGGCGCGTAGTACGTCTCGGCGTCCCACCGCTCGGCGGGCACCTCGGTCACCGCGTCGCGGCCGCCGAGGATCGTCTGCCAGAACGCGGGCAGGTCCGGCGAGCCGGGGAAGACGCACGACATGCCGACGATGGCGACGTCCAGGGGCGGCGGCGTCGGCTCGGCCACCGCGGCGTCCGGCCCGAGCACCGTGCTGAGCGCCGCGATCCGCCCGGCGTGGAAGCGCCGCGCACCCACGGTCACGTCGGCGTGCAGCGCGGCCACGGTGGTCTGCTCGTCGCGCAGGACCGCGATCTGGCCGGCCATGAACATGCCCTCGGCGCGCTGGCCCGGCTCGTCCACGGCGACCAGGGCCTCGCCGTCGCGGCGCAGGCCCTTGCTGGCGATGCGGAGCCGGCCGACGTTCAGCGTCTCCAGCTGCTCCCACACCTGCCGGGCGTCCACACCCGCCGCGTCCAGCTCCCGCCGCATCCGGTGGAAGTCGTCGACGTACGGCGTGTGCAGGCACCGCGTCACGTGTCCCGGCGCGGTCTCCAGCAGCGCGGTGACCGTCGCATCCAGCACCTCGCGCTGGAACAGCGGCTGGATCGCCCCGCACTCGACCGCCTCACTCGTGAGCAGGTAGGCGGTGCCCATCAGCACGCCGATCTGGACGCCACGCTGCGCCAGCGGGCCGGCCATCGCCGCCACCATCGCCGCGGAACGCCCGTCGTGGATACCGCCGGCGAAGAACACCTGCACCTGCGCGGCGGTGCCGGGCGGCGCCTCGTCGAGGAACTCCTCCAGCGCCAGCGCCTGTGCCTCCCACAGCGCAAAGCTCGTGCGCGGCCCGATGTGCCCGCCGCACTCGGCGCCCTCGAAGATGAACCGCCGCGCGCCGGCCCGCAGGAACTGGCGCAGCAGCCCGGGCGACGGCACGTGCAGGAACGCGTTGAGGCCGTCGGCCTCGAGGGCCTTGGCCTGGGCCGGCCGGCCACCCGCGATGATCACGACCGGCGGCCGGACCTCCATCACGGCGGCGAGCTGCGCCGCCCGCACCTCCTCCGGGGCGAAGCCGAGGACGCCCACTCCCCACGGGCGCCGGCCCAGTCGCTGCGCGGCCTCCCGCAGC
Source organism: Dactylosporangium sp. NPDC000244 (assembly GCF_040300725.1). NCBI lineage: Bacteria > Bacillati > Actinomycetota > Actinomycetes > Micromonosporales > Micromonosporaceae > Dactylosporangium > Dactylosporangium sp. NPDC000244. The sequence continues at coordinate 159,780 of NZ_JBEPEH010000006.1, read as the reverse complement.
ATCCGCCGGGACTGCTCGCCGGTGGCCAGCGCGAGCGCGATGAACGGCAGCGCCCCGTCGTCGGCCACCGCGGCCGCGAACCCGGCCACGTCACTGACGCGCGTCATCGGCCCCTGCGCCACCGGGATCCGCACGCCCAACGCCTCCGCGAGCGGCGCGCCCGGCGCCAGCAATGCGCCTGCCGCGTCGTCGCCGGCCGCGGCCTCGATCGCCGCGCGGATGCCGCGCACCGCCGCGGCGGTGGTGCGCCAGCGGTGCCGGAACACGGCCGCCATCCAGCCGTCCTGGCCCACCGGCAGCAGCTCGCCGGTGCCGTCCGGGCGGCCGTCGCGGCGCAGGCCGCGCACGCCATCGGACAGCACCGTCTCCGAGCCGTCCATCCGCCCGATCACGGCCCGCACGTCCTCCGGCAGGTCCGACTCCGGCATGAGCGCGAGCTGGCTGTCCAGCACCACACCGGCGGCGCCGCCGACCACGCATGCGGCGGCCGTGCGCGGCCCGATGCCCCCGGCCACCCACACCGGCAGCGCCAGCGCCTCGTCGGCCAGCAACTGCTGCAACAGGACGAAGGAGCTCAGCTCGCCGACCCGGCCGCCGGCCTCGCAACCGCGCGCGATCACCCCGTGCGCACCGGCCTCGGCCGCGGCGCGGGCCTCCGCCCGGCTGCTCACCTCCACCAGCACCCGATACCGTTGCGCTGCCTCCCGCAGCGACCACCCGGCGCCGTTCGCCGGCATCACCACCAGGCTCACCCGATGCCCCGCGGCGCGCTCCACATCGGCGAGGGTGGCGCGACAACCTTCCGGCACCCGGACCCCGATCGATCCCGCCGACCACGACGCCGCGCGCTCCAGCGCCCGCAGTGCCGCCTCGTCGCCCCGAGCCAGGTCGAAGACCCCGCGTCCGCCACCGGCAACGGCGGCGGCCACGAGCCGTGGACCGGGCTCCACCGCTCCACACGGATTGATGGCGACAACCAGGTCGTTGCCGCCGAATGCAGTCTTCATCAGGCTCCCGTCGATGGGTCAGGTGTGCAGCGTTGGATTGCGCAGGCGCACACTGACCCCACGACGCAGCCTTGTGCGCCGAATCAGTCGGGTCTTCACCAGAGCGAACTCAAGGCCGTCGGGCCGAAGCATGCTCACGTCCGGCGTGCGCGCCGCCGGCGTCCGCAACCGGCGAGTCCGCGGCGTCTTCCAGCACGCTGTGGCCGCGACACGTTATTCGTACAACACGGCCCTCAGGTTTGTCCGGCTATTCAGGACTCTCTTCGCCGATCCTCCCCTTTGTACGTCGGTGGTCTGATACAAACCTCGTTGTAGATGCCTTGGGCTGAACCGCCGCGGACCCTTCCGCGCTCGGCGAGACGCCCGCATGGCGCAGCGCGTCCGATGTGCTGGATTCCAGCCGGACTGCCAATGCCGCACCGCCCGTCGGCACGCACCCTTCCCGCCCGCTCGGCTCGGGGTGCGGACATCGCTGTACCCGTCATCCGCCCGCGACGGCAGACGCCCCTGCCCGTCGGCGGATCCCCTATCTCTCGCCCTTTTCGACGTCCGCGCGGCTGCCGCCGACGGACCTGTACCTGATGAGAGGACAAGCATGCACAGGATCCGGTTCTTCGCCCGATCTCTGCTACCCGCCGCGATCCTGGCGGCCATCCCCGTATTCGTCGCCGCGCCGGCCGCCAGCGGTGCCATCACGGCCCAGGCGGCGCGGACGGCCTCGGGGCCGGAGCTGCTGGCGAAGGCCGCACCGGACGAGTGCTTCGCCGGCATCGGTCAGCCGTACCCGTCCGGGCCGCCCTGCCAGGAGGGCCAGGCGAAGGTGAACCAGTCGTACATCTGGGGCCTGGCCCAGTCGGGCGACCGGGTCTGGTTCGGCACGGGCGCCAACGTCCAGTGCCTCACGCTCGGCACGAGCCTCGCGCAGACGACGCCGACCCAGAACGACGACTACGTGTGCGAGTACGGCTCCAGCCAGCTGGGCAACCAGCTGACCCAGAAGATCGGCGGCCTCGGGGGCAGGCTCGGCAACCTCAAGGACAGCCTGGGCAGCGCGGGCAACCTGGCGGCCGGGCTGGGCGACTGGCGCGCGCCGAAGGTGTACGTCTACCAGACGTCGACGAAGAAGCTGACCGACAAGACGGCCGACATCAACAACGCGTCCAGCAACGACAGCCTGCGGCTCAACACGACCGTCGGCATGCGTGCCGCCGGCACGTACAACGGCGTGGTGCTGCTCGGCGGCCCGGGTCTGCTCGGCATCAACCTCTTCGCCTTCGACAGCAACTCGGGTAAGTACCTCGGGTCGACAAGCCTCAACACGTACGGCAACATCCGGCACTTCGTCGTGGCCGACGGTGCGCTCTACGCCGGTGTCGGCATCGGCCCCGAGGGCCAGGGCGGCGGCGCGGTGCTGCGCTGGACCGGCAACAAGTCCAACCCGTTCAAGTTCACGGCGGTGGGCTACCTGCCGTCGCAGGTCGCGGATCTCGTCGTGCACCAGGGCCGGCTCTTCGTCACCACCTGGCCCAGCGCCGGCGGGAGCACGAAGGCGACCGCGGCGGGCCTCTGGATGAGCGCGCCGCTGGCCAACGGGCAGCCCGGCCTGACCAAGGACGACGCCGGCAGCTGGCGGCAGGTGTGGGGCGTGAGCCAGTACGAGCCCGACCCGGTCGTGGCCAAGACGTACGGCCTCGGCTCGCTGGCCTCGTACGGCGGCTACCTGTACTGGGGCACGATGCACGTGCCGCTGCAGGCCACCGCGGCCATGGTGAAGCAGTACCCGCCGGCGAACGACCAGGCTGGCGGCCTCGCGGTGAAGAACACCCAGCGCACGGTGAGCATCTTCCGCGCCGCCAACTTCGACAAGGGCCGCCCGACGGTCGACCTGCTCTACGGGGCGGCGCAGCTGCCCGCGTACGACCCGAAGGCGAACAACGGGGCCGGCGCCTGGCACCTCGCCTCGACCGGGTACAAGCCCAAGTGGGGCTCGGCCGGGTTCGGCAACGTCTACAACAACTACACCTGGTCGATGGTGGTCGCCGGTGGCTCGCTGTACGTCGGCACGATGGACTGGGGCCAGATCAGCCAGTACTCGCCCGCGAAGGCGCTGCCGGGGGTCCGGGCCGCGTTCGGCACGCCCGACCCGAAGACGTACGGCGCCGACCTGTGGGCGTTCGACAGCCCGCAGTCGCCGGCCCGCCCGGTCAACACCACCGGGCTCGGCAACTACTTCAACTACGGCGTGCGCAACATGGTGGCCGACGGATCGACGATCTACCTCGGCATGGCCAACCCGATGAACCTGCGCACCGACAAGGGCGACAACGTCCCCGAGGGTGGCTGGGAGCTGATCCGGCTGCGCGCCACCGGCAACAACCGTCCGGCGGCCTACCGTCCGGGCCGGGGCAACTGACCCGCTCGGCCTGCGGCATCCCTTTCCCGCCGGCCGGTCAGCGCACGGCGCCGACCGGCCGGCGGGCACCACCGACGAGGCACGCGTTGCCGAGAGAGGCCGCGTTACCGAGAGAGGCCGCGTTACCGAGAGAGGCCGCGTTACCGAGAGAGGCCGCGTTACCGAGAGAGGCCGCGTTACCGAGAGAGGCGGAGGCTTCATGAATTGGCCATCCAGCAGTACGACGTCCGCCAGGCGTACCGTGTGGGCGGTGGCGGCCGTGTGCGCGCTCATCGTCCTCATCGCCTGCGATGCGGGACAGCCGCAGGGGCGCGGGTCGGCCACACCGACCGCTGCGAGCACGACCAAGGCGGCCGCGGGCAAGGTCCGCAGCCCGGCCGTCGCCGCCGGTTCGACCGACCACACCATCACCATCGGCGGCACGAAGCGCACGTACCGGCTGTACCGGCCGGCCAACCTGTCGATGTCGAAGCCGGTGCCGCTGGTCGTGATGCTGCACGGCGCACTGGGCGACGGCGTCCAGGCGGAGATGGCGTACGGCTGGAACGCCGAGGCCGACCGCAAGGGTTTCGTGGTCGCATACCCCGACGGGCTCCTGCGATCCTGGGTCGTGAGCGGCGACTGCTGCGGCCCCTCGGTCCACGGCGGCGTCGACGACGTGGCGTTCATCAAGGACGTGGTGGCGGCGGTCTCGAACGACCTGCCGATCGATCCGGCCCGGACGTACGCCACCGGGATATCCAACGGCGGGATGCTCGCCTACCGGCTGGCTTGCGACAGCACCACGTTCGCCGCGATCGGGGTGGTGGCCGGCAAGCTGCTCGGGGACTGCCCGTCGCCGGCGCCCATCTCCGTGATCCACATCCACGGCACCGGGGACGACATCGTCCCGTACGACGGCAAGCCGGGGAAGATGAACAACGACGGCGTGGGGCTGATCCCGGTCAAGATCGACGGCGGCTCGGTGCCCGACCAGATCGCGACCTGGCGCAAGACCGAGCGGTGCTCCGCGCCGGAGGCCCACACCTCGAGCTCGGTCACCACGTCGCTGGCCCACTGCCCCGACGGGCGTGACGTCGAGCTGATCACCATCGCGGGGGCCGGGCACCAGTGGCCGGGCGGCACCCCGATGCCGGCGGTGGAGAAGCTGCTCGGGCTGCCGCCACCGTCGACGGCGCTGAACGCGACCGATACGATCTGGAAGTTCTTCAGCGCCCATCCGGGCAAGGGTTGAGCACCATGCTCAGCGCTTGTCGATCGGGATCTCGGCCTTGAGTGCCGTTCCGTGGCCGGCCGGACTGGAGATCTCCAGCCGGCCGCCGAGCACGGCAACGCGATCGCGGAGGCCGACGAGTCCCGAGCCGCGACTCACGCCGGCGCCGCCGACACCGTCGTCCTGCACCGAGATCCGCAGACAGCTGTCGCAGGTTTCGAGGCCGACGTGGACCAGCGTTGCGTGGGCGTGTTTCGCGGTGTTCGTGAGCGCCTCGGACACGACGTAGTAGGCGCCGACCTCGACCTGTTCGGGCAGTCGCTGCCCGACGGCCAGGGCGAGGTCCACGGGGGTGGGACTGCGGCGCGCGAGGGACTTGACGGCCGCGCCGAGTCCGCCCTTGGAGAGGATCGCCGGGTGGATGCCGCGCGAGAGCTCCTGCAGGTCGTGCAGGACGCCGGTCAGGTTGCCCACGGCCAGCGACAGGTCGTCACGGACGGACCCCAGGTCGGCGGGCAGCGCCGCCTCGACACCGCGCAGTTGGAGGCCGAGCGCGACAAGACTCTGCTGCGCGCCGTCGTGCAGATCGCGTTCGATGCGGCGGCGCGCCTCATCGCTGGCGGCGACGATGCGCGCACGCGACGCGGTGAGCTCCGCGTGGGTCTCGGCATTGGCGATCGCGGTCGCGACGAGCTCCGTGAAGTCGGCCATGCGGGCTTCGGTGTCATCCGGCAACGGCTCGGGTCGCATCGTCACGACGACGGCCACCCCCCAGACACGGCCTTCGACCACGATCGGGACACCGACCCCCGACTTGATGCCTTCGCGGCGAGCGATCGCGGCGTTGGGGCCCGTGGAGTTCTCGTACGAGGCGATCCGGGCCGCGGCGCGGGTCCTCAGCACCATCGGCAGGAGCGACTCTCCCTCGACCGGGAATGTCTGCTCGGCCACGTTCAGCTCCATGGTGCCGGCCAGTCTGCGGACGGTGCCGTTGGATTCGTACCGGTACAGCGCCGTGGGGTACGGACCGAGGACCCGCCCGATCTCCTCGGCTACGGCCTCGAACACCTCGGTCGGCTTGATCCCCTTGGCGACCAGCATCGCCACCCGGCGCAACGCGGCCTGCTGCTCCCGGCTCGCCTCGCGTTCCCGCGCGGCGCCGAGCACCGATGCGAGCATGGGAATGATCCGCTCACGGAGGCGTACCAGGGTGGGTTCGGGCAGGCCGGCCGGGACGAGCAGGGTGCCGAGGTCGGTCGACCAGGTCCGCAGTGGGAAGGCCACCCGGTCAGCGTTCGTGGTGGCCGTGCCGAGCTCGATCGCCGCCCAGGGAATGTGGAGGGTCTGAGCGATCCGGTGCGCGGCGACGCCCAAGGCGGGTTGCAGGTCGTCGGTGCCGAGGAGCAGGCGGGCCAGGCCGGCACCGAGGTCGGCCTCCTGGCGGCGGTCGGACGTCTCCGCGGCGTGTCTGCGGGCGAGGTGGGCAAGACCGCTGACGAGCAGGGCGGCCGCCATGAAGACAGCCGCCTCCTGCAGGTCCTCCCTGGTCGTGGCGACCTCGAACCTGCCGAAGGGCGGGACTTGGAAGTAGTTGTAGGCAAACGTGCTGGCCAGGGCCGCCAGCACACCGAGCTTGGCCCCGCACACGGTCGAGATGACCAGAACGCCGACGAGGTAGATCATCCCCCGGGAATCCTCGCGGACGGCGCCGTGCAGCGGGATCAGGATCACGGTCTCCGCCGCGATCACCACCGCCGCAAGCAGGAGCGCGAGCGGCAGCGGCGGCTTCGCACGCACCAAGGACGACAGCAGGCGTACCCGCATCGGGGCCGCCCTCTCCCGCATCACGCTCTCAGGTCGCACACGTACACCTCGCGCTGGCGACGCAGCTCGAATCGCGCGGTGACACGCTTCGAAAGGTCTGCCAACCTTCTCAAGGCTACCCGGGCCGGTTCACGCGTCGCCGCCGCGAGCCGTCGGCATCAGGCTGAACGCGTTCTCCTCCTCCTGCGCGTTGTGCAGCTGCATGATGGCGTACAGGCCGTAGAGCCCGGCCCGCAGGTCGATCACGTCTTCCGGCTCGGGCCGGCTGCCGACGTCCGGCAGGGTTCGGCGCAGCCGGCGGATCTGGTGCTCGATCTCGGCGTGGGTGCGGCTGAGGGCCGCGATCGGGTCGGGACCGCCGAGGGCCCGCGCGACGATCGGCAGCAGCTGCTCCTCCTCGGCCCGCTCGTGTGGCAGCAGGTCGGTCTCGAGGAGGTCGAGCAGCGCACGGGCGGGCCCGAGGTCGGCTCGGGTGACGGAGAGGTCGTCGGCGACGGCCCGGATCTGCTCGACGAGCGGGCGGATGGCGGTGTGCTGCTCATACAGCTGCCGGGTGACGGCGAGGTCGGCGGTCGGCATGGTGACGGTATGCGTGCGCTGCGGCAGCAGGACCGTCAGGGCCAGGCCGATGGCCGCGACGTCGATCGCCTCCTGCAGCAGCGCGCCGGCCACCGGCGTGAGCAGCCCGGCCGCGGCCGGGACCATCGCGGCCAGCGACAGGGTCATGCCGAGCGCGGCCGAGCGGCGGGCGATGCGTCGGGCGCGGCGGGCGACGAGGATCGCGTCGGCGAGGCCGTCGACGCGGTCCGTGGTGAGCACGACGTCGGCCGCCTCGGCGGCGGCCGTGACACCGCGGGCCGCCAGGGCCACGCCGACCCCGGCGGCGGCGAGCGCCGGGGCGTCGTTCACCCCGTCGCCGACCATGACGCTCGGTGCGGCGGCCTGTTCGGCGCCGACGATGGCGAGCTTGTCGGCGGGGTCGCGGTCGGCGTACACGGTGTCGACGCCGGCAACCCGCCCGACGGTCTCCGCGATGTCCGCCCGGTCCCCGGTGATCAGGACGGTGCGCTCGATGCCGGCGTCGCGCAGGGTCCGCATCATGCGCGGCGCGTCGGGCCGCAGCGGATCGGTGAGCAGCAGGACCCCGGCGGGCCGGTCGTCCACCGCCGCGAACACGGTCAGCGACCCGTCCAGGGTGGCCCGGCGCCGGGCGCGCCGCACCCACTCCGGGGCGGGGCCGTCGACGACCCAGGCCGCCTTGCCGAGGCGTACCGCGTGACCCTCGACCGTTCCTTCGATGCCGAAGCCGTGCCGTTCTCGCACGTCCGACGCCGCGGACAGGCTCAGCCGGCGATCGCGGGCGGCGGTCACGATTGGCGCGGCGAGCACGTGCGCCGACGACTGGTCGAGCGAGGCGGCCAGCCGCAGGACTTCGTCGGCCGGCAGGTCATGGCCGGTGGCCACCGTGGCGAGGACGGGCCGGCCGCTGGTCAGCGTGCCGGTCTTGTCGAACAGCAGGACCCGCCCGGCGGCCAGGCGCTCCAGCGCCGCCCCGCCCTTGAGGATCACCCCGTAGCGGGCCGCCCGGGACACGCCGGACATGATGGCGATCGGGGCGGCCAGCAGCAGCGGGCAGGGAGTCGCCACGACCAGCACGGCCACGGCGCGCACCGCCTCACCCGAGATCGCCCAGGCCATCCCGGCCACCAGCAGCGTCAGCGGTACGAAGATCAGCGCGAACCGGTCGGCGAGGCGGACGAAGGGTGCGCTGCTCGCCTGGGCCCGCTGCACCAGTCGCACCACGCCCGCGTAGGTCGACGCGGCCGCTGTCTCGGTGGCCAGCATCCGCGCCGCCGCCCCGGCGTTGACCACACCGCTGCGGACGTCGTCGCCGGCCCGGCGCTCGACCGGCAGCGGCTCGCCGGACAGCGCCGACTCGTCGAACACGCCGTCGTCGAGCAACCGGCCGTCGACCGGGACGAGCTCGCCGGCGCCGACCAGCAGCCGGTCGCCGACCGCGACCCGGTCCACCGGGATCTCGTCCAGGCCGGCCGGACCCTCCCGGCGGGCGATCCGCGGCGCGCCGGCGGCCAGGCGGCCGAGTTCCCGGCGGGCCCGGGCCGACGCGCGCGCCTCCAGGAGGCCTCCGGTGAACAGCATGACCGCGATCACCGCGCCGGCCAGCGGCTGGCCGACCAGCAGAGCGCCCGCCAGCGCCAGCCACGCGATGACATCCACCGAAGGCCGGCGGCGCAGCAACGCGACGGCGATGGTGATCGTCGAGTAGGCCAGGCCGACCAGCGTCGCACCGGCCCACAGCGCGGACGCCGGACCGCCCGCACCCGCGGCGGCGGCCACCACACCGGCGATGAGCAGCAGCGTCGCCAACCAGAACAGCAGTGCCTCTCGGGCGGCCCACAGGCGGGAACCTCGCGGCTGCGACATCGGAGCCCTCCGTCCCGCTGGGAGCCGGCCGGCCCGGCGAACCGGCCTCACTTCATGCTCCATGCGCCGCGGGACCCGATCCAAGGCCGAAGGGCCCGACCTTGGCGCCGGTCCTCCTCCGTCGTCGAGGACCGTCAGGCAGACGCTTTCGTCCATCCGGCCGACGGCGAGATCTCGTCCGTGATCGCGGTGAAGAACCACCGGCTCGGTCACCACGAGGCCCGCGGCGTCCGTCAAGCGGTACGGCTGACGGCCGGGGGCGGTGGTTCGGCACCGATCCCCCGGCCGCGCCGTGCGCATGGACGAGACGGTTCAGGCCTCCAGGCGATGACCGATGCGCTTGAGGGTCTCGTCGCCCCAGTACGTGCTGAGCTGCGTCGCCAGGCCGGTGGACTCCCGCACGGTGGTGACGAGGTCGACGAGCAGGTCGTCGCTGGCTGCCCACAGGTAACACTGGCCGGCCTGGTCCCACGCGTTCTTCTCCAGCAGGACCCGCTGGTCGTCGGCGCTTCCGGCGAACCGGTACCGCCAGCCGTTGCTGTCCGCGGGCCGCTCCTCCAACCGTGTGCCGAAGCCCGCCCAGGTGGCCGGGTCGAAGCTCGCGACCGGCGCCCGGAGCGTCCGGGCGCCGCACATCGCCTGGTGGTCCCAGATCCGGGTGTACACCAGATCCGAGAACGAAGCCGAGAGCATCGTCCATTCGTCGGTGGGTTCCAGGTCGTCGAGCGAGATCATCACGGGCGGGTCGTCGCTGCCGTCGAGCTTGACCGCCCAGAAACAGACGCCCTGATTCTCGATCATGAACGGCAGGAGCTGGATCTCGGCGACCGGATCCCACTCGCGTTCCTGGTCGGACTCGTCGTCGGGCGAGCACTCCTCCGGCCGGCCCAGCTCGTGGGCCGCGTACACGCGGTCATCGTTGCTGAACCGGCGCAGGATCTCCTGTCCGGCGGCGAGTGAATACCACTCCCGCACCGACGCGGGCAGCGGGAAGCCGCGCTCGGCGGCGAACCGGTCGAGGGCCGCTACGGCGTCGGGTGAGGTCTCCGCGGTTCGCCCGGCCAGGGCCAGCGAACGCGCGTGGTACTGCGGCTGGGATGTCATATGCGCAAAAACTCCTGAATGCCTGGTGTACGAAGAAGAGCGCGGTGCATCGTACAAAGGCGGTTCAAGGGCGACCGGTCCGGCGCGGGGAGGACGTCACTCGGGCGGCGTGCCGGAGCCGGGAACGATCAGCCCCGTCTCGTAGGCGGCGATGATGGCCTGTGTGCGGTCGCGGAGGCCGAGCTTGGACAGCATCCGGGTGACGTGGGTCTTCACCGTCGTCTCGCTGATGTGCAGCCGTGCCGCCAGCTCGGTGTTGCTCAGGCCGCGCGCGATCAGCCGGAGGATGTCCAGCTCGCGCGGGGTCAGGGTGGACAGGTCCCGGTGGAGCGTCGTTTCCTCGTCGCGTCCGGCGAACCGCTCGACCAGCCGGCGGGTCACGCTCGGCGCGAGCAGCGCGTCGCCGGTGCGGACCATGCGCACCGCCGAGACGAGGCGGTCGGCGGTGACGTCCTTGAGCAGGAACCCGCTCGCGCCGGCGCTCAGCGCCGCGTACACGTACCGGTCCAGGTCGAAGGTCGTCAGGATGATGATCCGGGGCGGGTCCGGGTGGTCGGCCAGGATGCGCCGGGTGGCCTCGAGGCCGTCCACGCCGGGCATCCGCACGTCCATGAGCACCACGTCGGGCCGCGTGCGCCGGACCGCGTCGATGGCCTCGGCCCCGTCGGCGGCCTCGGCGACGACCTCGATGCCGTCGGCGCCGAGGATCATCGCGAAGCCGGTGCGGACCAGCGCCTGGTCGTCGGCGATCACGACCCGCGGCGGGTCCGCGGTCACGGCCGCTCCACCGGGATCGTCGCGCGGACTCGGTAGCCGCCGTCCGGCAGCGGCCCGCTGGCGAGGGTCCCGCCGTAGACCGCGAGCCGTTCCCGCAGCCCGATGAGACCGCGGCCGTTGCCGGCCGGGGCCGCGGGACGGGCGGTTCCACCGTTGTCGGTGACCTCGACCCGTACCTCCGCGGGCCGGTGCTCGATGCGGACGTGCACCGCGGCGCCCGCCGCGTGCTTCACGGCGTTGGTGAGCGCCTCCTGCACGACCCGGTACGCCGCGAGGTCGACCCCGGGCGGCAGCGGCTGCGGGTCGCCGTCGACGGTGACCTCCACGGGCGTCCCGGCGTCGCGGACCCGGGCGACGAGCTCCGGTACCCGGTCCAGGCCGGGCGACGGCGGCTCGACCTCCGGCTCGTCCGGGCCGGGCTCGTCGCCGTCCATGGTCAGCAGGCCCATGACGTGCCGCAGCTCGTTCATCGCGGCGCGGCCGCCCGACTCGATGGCGGCCAGGGCCTGATCGACCTTGTCCGGCGCGACGGGCAGGACGCGGCGGGCCGCGACCGCCTGCACGACCATGACGCTCACGTTGTGCGTGACCACGTCGTGCAGTTCCTGGGCGATCCGGGCGCGCTCACGCTGTACCGCCAACGTCGCCTCGGCCTCCCGCTGGGCTTCCGCCATCCGCACCCGCTGCTGCAGCCCGTGCACCGCGTTCGCCGCGAGCCCGACCGGCACGAGGATCAGGATCAGCAGCAGGGCCGGCTGGTTGATCGGCAGGCTGGCCCGGTGCAGCACCATGGTGATCCCGCCGAGCACCACGCTGACCACGGCGGGGATACGGTACGGGCTGTGCATCACCGCGCTGTACGCGGCGACCACGCACGCGGCGAACGTGAACAGCGGATCGCCGAAGCCGGGCGACCGGTGGTAGGTCGTCGCCGCCAGCAGCACGATCCAGAACACCGCGAGCGGGTAGCGCCGCCGGGCCGCCACGGGCAGTGTGGCCAGCCCGACCACCAGGCCCCACAACAGCGCCTGCGGCCAGGGCAGCGACGTGAAGTACGGCACCACCACGTCGGGCGGACCGGACGCACCGGGGGCCACCGGCGCCGGCGGCCCGTGCAACGCCGTCGTGGGGATTCCCTCGGCGCGCAGGGCGAAGCCGAAGTACGCGCCGCCCGCGAGCGCCACCGCGAGCACGACATCCGCGGCGAGCGCCCATCGCGACGGCGCCGGCGGGGTCACCGGGCCGGTACGCAGCTGTTCGCGGAACGTCGTGAAGCTCACCGGCCAAGTCTGGCAAACCCGCCCGCCCGGCACATCGTCCGCTCGGCAGCGCTCGACGGGCCCCGGGTCGTACATCGCTGGTAGGACCCCGCCGCGGCGTCGTACCAGCGGACCGGCCGATATCGGAGCACAGATCGACGCGCGGCAACCCGTGCGGCCCATAGCGTCCAGGCATGAGCATGATCGAGGCCCGGGACGTCGCCCGGTCGTTCGGCACGACCCCGGCGCTGCGCGGCGCCACCGTCGCCGTGGCACCCGGCGAGATCCTGGCCGTGATGGGCCCCAGCGGCTCCGGCAAATCCACCTTGCTGCACTGCCTCTCCGGCATCTGCACACCCGACAGCGGCGAGGTGCGCTACGACGGCCGGCGGCTCGACACCCTGCCCGAGCCGGCCCGTACGAAGCTGCGGCGCACCGCGTTCGGGTTCGTCTTCCAGTTCGGCCAGCTGGCGCCGGAGCTGACCGTCGCGGACAACATCGCCCTGCCGCTGCTGCTGAACAAGGTCCGCCGGAACACGGCGTACGCGACCGCCGCGAGCTGGCTGGACCGGCTCGGCCTCGGCGGGCTCGGCACGCGGCGGACCGGCGAGCTGTCCGGCGGCCAGGCCCAGCGGGTCGCCGTCGCCCGGGCGCTGGCCGTCCGCCCGCGCGTGCTCTTCGCCGACGAGCCGACCGGGTCGCTGGACCCGGTCACCGGCAGGGCCGTGATGGACCTGCTCGTCGGGCTGGCCCGCCAGGAGGCCGTCACCGTGCTGCTGGTGACCCACGACAGCCGGGTGGCCGGGTACGCCGACCGGCTCGTCATCGTGCACGACGGCCGGGTCGGCGTTGAGGCGGAAGCGCGGGCCGCCCGATGACGATGCCGCTCCGGCCGACGTGCGCTCGGGTCAGCGCGACACCTGCCCGGGGCGGTTCGTCACGGGGATCTCGATGCTGATCGGCTTGGCCTCGGACAGGAACAGCAGGGCGGCCTTGCGCAGGAACTCGTCGAAGAGCCAGTAGGCCTCGGGCGCCAGCGGGAACGGCAGCAGGCCCTCGCGCACGAGGATGAACGGGCCCCAGGCCGTGCGCAGCAGCGTGTCCCAGAGCGGCTCCCGCGCGATCTTCAGCCAGCCGGCGATCTGGTCGCCGAGCATGAACCGCGTGAACGCGCCGAGGATCGGCTTGGTCAGCAGGCCGCCGTCGATCACGGAGCCGAGGTTGAGCAGGATGTCGGAGAGCACGAGCCCCTCGGCCGTCGGCGCCAGGATCGGGGTGAGCACCTGCTGGGCCTGGGCGTTGGCCTCGCTCCACGTCGCCGGGATGTATTCGTCGCGGATGCCCAGCATGTGCGCGCCGACCTGCCACGAGTGCAGGAACGCCGTGGACTCGGCGGCCGGGATCGGCACCTGCCAGGCGTTGAGCTTCTGCATGACGGTGGTGGGCAGGCTGTGCCAGGTGACCATCATGTCGCGCTGGCTGATCGGGATGTCCTCGTCGGCGACCTGCGCCCAGTCGGGAGACTGCGGCAGCAGGTGGCGGACCGCCGCGTGCACCAGGCGGGTCTTGACGGCGGTCACGATCATCTCGCCGTCGGGCTGGAAGGCGTTGACGGCCCCGATGTCGTAGCCGAGCTTGGCCGTCTTGGAGATGCGGTCCTTCATGTCCGCGCCGCCCTTGGAGTAGTAGACGGCGCGGGCCTCCTTCGGGATGACGGTGCTCATCATGCCGCTGGCCAGGCCGTAGAGCACGCCGAGGTACAGGCCGCGCTTCTGGTTGAACTGCACCGCGGTGGCCAGCTTGCCCTGGTCGGCCCAGGCCGGCAGCCGGCGGGCGCGCTCCATGAAGTCGCGCAGGTCGGCGGGCAGCCCGGCCGGCAGCGCCTGGCCGTTCTTGGTCCAGGTCCGCAGCAGCGCGTTGACGGCGGGCACGTCGCCCCGATCGATCAGCGAGGCGACCAGTGGATCGGCCTCCTCGTCCCACACCCACCGCGGATCGGCGCCGACTCCGGCGCCGGCCACGGAGCCGGTGGGCGACCACGTCCACACCGACTTCGCCTGCGCGGGTGCGGCGACGGTCAGCGCCCCGAGCGCGCCCAGCGCCCCGCCGGCTCGCAAGACCTTGCGTCTGCTGAGTGGTTCCACGCTTCTCCTCTTTCCTTGAGGCCGGAAGCTCGTTGATACGTTGATACACGAACTGCATCCGTGTATCAGGCATCAGAGCACACCGCGCCCCCGACCACAAGACATCCGGCTACGTCGATCAATGCGCGCCGTGCCACTGCAGTTAGTCGCGGTTCTCCGTTCTCCCGATGGAGACGAGGGAGCACACGCGGAACCTTCCCAGAAAGTTAGCCGTCGTTTACAGTGCCGGTAAGCCCGCAGCGGCTCTGCTCGACCGACACCCCGCCCGGTCCCGGTTAAGGAGCACACCCATGGACCCCGCCGACACCCTTGCCGACCAGTGCGCGAAGACCGCCGCCGACCTCACCGTTCCCGGCCTGCTGCACCGCAACGCCACCGACTTCGGCGATCGGCCGGCGCTGACGACGCTGGGCCGCGACGACACCCGGACCTGGTCCGAGCTGCGTCAGGAGGTCGCCGAGATTTCCCGCGGCCTGGCCGAGATCGGGCTGCGGCCGGGCCGGCACATGCTGATCATGATGTCCGGCCGGCCCGAGCATTGGCTGGTCGACCTGGCCGCGGTTCACCTGGGCGCGGTGCCGTCCACGGTCTACCCGACGCTGAGCCCCGAGCAGCTGCGGTACCTGGCGGTGCACAGCCGGGCCCAGGTCCTCGTGCTGGAGGGGGCGGCCGACCTCGCCCGCTGGCGGCCGATCCTGCCCGATCTGCCCGACCTGCGCCGGATCGTGCTGGTCGACGAGCCCGCGCCGGACGACATCAGCCTGGCGACCGTGCCCCTCTCGCACGTGCGGGCCGTGGGCCGGACCGCGCACCGCGCCGACCCCGAGGCGTTCGAGCGGCGCTGGCGCGCGATCCGGCCGGACCAGCCGGTGACGCTGCTGTACACCTCCGGCACCACCGGCGACCCGAAGGGCGTCGTGCTCAGCCACCACAACGTCATCTACCAGGCCGTGGTGCTCGAGGCGACCGTCGCGGTGCCCGACCACGCCCCGTCGGTCGCCTACCTGCCGCTCGCGCACATCGCCGAGCGGATGCTGGGCATCTACAACGCCGTCTACCGCGCCGGTCACGTGACGATCTGCCCGGACGCGGGCCAGCTCGTCGCGGCGCTGCGCGCGGTCGGGCCGGCCTCGTTCTTCGGCGTGCCGCGCGTGTGGGAGAAGATGGCCGCCGGCGTGCAGGCCCAGCTGGCCGCCGCCGCACCCGCGGCGCGCGCCGCGTTCGAGGCGGCGAGCGCGGTGGCGCTGGAGGCCTACGAGCTGCGCGCGGCCGGCCGGCCGGTTCCGGACGAGCTGGCCACCCGGCTGGCGCAGGCGGACGACTCCGTCCTGCGGCCTATGCGCGCGCTGCTCGGGCTGCAGAACATGGTGTGGGCGGGCAGCGGCGCGGCGCCCATCCCGGTCGAGGTGCTGCGGTTCCTCGCCGGGCTCGGTCTCGACGTGCTCGAGGTCTGGGGCATGACCGAGACCACCGGCACGGCCACCATCAACACGCCGGCCCGGTTCCGCACCGGCACCGTCGGCCGGCCCAACCCGGGCATGGCGGTCCGCCTCGCCGAGGACGGCGAGATCCTCGTGCGGGGACCGCTGGTCTGCTCCGGCTATCTGCGCCGGGACGGCGGCGTGGAGGCGATCACCGACGCGGACGGGTGGCTGGCCACCGGCGACGTCGGCACCCTCGACGAGGACGGATTCCTCACCATCACCGACCGCAAGAAGGAACTCATCATCACCTCGAGCGGCAAGAACGTCTCGCCGGCCCAGATCGAGGCACTGCTGCGCGCCCATCCCCTGATCGGCCAGGCCGTGGCGATCGGCGACCGGCGGCCGTACGTGACGGCCCTGATCGTCCTGGACGACGAGGTCGCGCCGCAGTGGGCCCGGACGCACGGCATCGAGGACCCGCGGCCGGCCGCCCTGGCCGCGGATCCGGTACTGCTGGCCGAGATCCAGGCCACGGTGGACGCCGCCAACGCCCGGCTCTCCCGGCCCGAGCAGGTCAAGAGCTTCCGGATCCTGCCGTCGAGCTGGACACCGGAGACCGGCGAGCTGACCCCCACGCTGAAGCTGCGGCGCCGGGTCATCACCGCCCGCTACAGCGACACCATCGACGCGCTCTACGCCGGATAGGCACCGCCCGGCCACCGCTTGGTACTGTGATACGCAACTCGCCTCAACGTATCGCAGGAACAGGAGCAGGACGGCTCATGGCCGGCGACCCGCTGATGTCCGCGCTCGACGCTCCGCCGGGCGCACCGTCGCTGCTCGAGCGCGCCTTCACCGACGCGCTCGGGCGGGCCGACGACAGCGACGAGGTCGCCCGGCAGCTGCTCGACGCGGCCTACGACCAGTTCTGCCGCATGGGTATCCGCCGCTCCACCATGGAGGACGTCGCCCGGCGGGCCGGCGTCTCGCGGATCACCGCCTATCGCCGGTTCGCCTCGAAGGACGCGCTCGTCGAGCAGGTGGTCAGGCGCGAGTTCCGGCGGTACTTCGACCGGTTCCTCGTCGACATCAAGCAGGCCGCGACCGTCGCCGACCGGGTGGTGCTGGGCTTCGTCAGCTCGCTGCAGGCCATCCGGGGCAACCCGCTGATCGGCGGCCTGATGGCCGGCGAGCCGGACACCCTCATCCCGTCGATGATCGGCGACGGCGGGGGAACCCTGGCCACGGTGCAGCGCTTCGTCGCCGGGCAGCTGCGCCGCGAGCAGCGCGCCGGGCACCTCTCCGGCGACGTGGACGTGGAGGTGGTGGCCGAGCTGATGACGCGGCTGTCCTGCTCCTTCCTGGTCACGCCGAGCCACGTCATCGATCTCGACGACGCCGAGCAGCTGCGCGCGCTGGCCCGGCGGTTCCTGGTGCCGATGCTGGAGCACGGCTCACAGGCCGAGTGACCGGCCGATCAGCTCCTTCATGATCTCCGTCGTGCCGCCGTAGATGGTCTGCACGCGGGCATCGAGATAGGCCCGGGCCACCGCGTACTCGCGCATGTAGCCGTAGCCGCCGTGCAGCTGCAGGCACCGGTCGACGGTGCGCAGCTGCAGCTCGGTGCACCACCACTTCGCCATCGCCGCGGTCTCGGCCGTGAGCGCCGCGTCGATCAGGCACTGGTCGACGAAGACCCGGCCGAGGCGCAGCTCGGTGGCCAGCTCCGCCAGCACGAACCGGTTGTGCTGGAAGGTGCCGATCGGCCGCCCGAAGGCCTGGCGCTGCTTGCAGTAGGCCAGGGTCTGCTCGAACACCGCCTCGGCGCCCGCGAGCGCGGCGACCGCGATCGACAGCCGTTCGAACGCCAGATTGCGCATCAGGTACCGGAAACCCTCGCCCTCCGCGCCGAGCCGGTTGGCCACCGGCACCCGCACGTCGGAGAAGAACAGCTCGGCGGTGTCCTGCGCCTTCTGCCCGATCTTGTCGAGGTTGCGGCCGCGCTCGAAGCCGGGCATGCCGCGCTCCACGACCAGCAGGCTGATCCCCCGGTGCCCGGCCGCTGGGTCGGTGCGGGCGACCACGATGACGAGGTCGGCCAGGATGCCGTTGCTGATGAAGGTCTTCTGCCCGTTGAGGACGTACTCGTCGCCGTCGCGCACCGCGGTGGTCGTGATGCCCTGCAGGTCGCTACCGGCGCCGGGCTCGGACATGGCGATCGCCGTGATGATCTCGCCGGAGCAGTAGCCCGGCAGCCACCGCTGCCGCTGCTCGTCGGTGGTCAGGTCGGTGAGGTACGGCCCGATGATGTCGTTGTGCAGCCCGAACGCCGGTCCGCTGGCGCCGGCGCGGGCCAGCTCCTCGGTGAGGATGGCGTTGAAGCGCCGGTCCGTCACCCCGCCGCCGCCGTAACGCTCGTCGACGAAGAAGCCCAGCAGCCCGGCGGCGCCCGCGGCCCGCCACACGGCGCGGTCGACGATGCCGTCGGCCTCCCAGCGCTCGTGGTGCGGCGCGATCTCCTTGCCGATGAAGGCGCGCACCATGTCGGCGAACGCCCGGTGCTCGGCGGTGAACGTCGTGCGGTTCACTGCGTCATCTCCTTCACTGCGGCGATGAGGCGCCGCGGGTCGGGCCCGAGCGGCGTGACGTTGAGGACCGTGACGCCGGCGTCGCGATACGCCTGGACCCGGTCCCGCACGTACGCGGCCGGGCCGATCAGGCTGGTGCGCTCCAGCAGCTCGGCCGGCACCGCGGCGGCGGCCTCGGCCTTGTGCCCGGCCAGGTACAGCTCCTGGATGCGCCCGGCCGCGTCGGCGTAGCCGTAGCGGCACAGCAGGTCGTGGTAGAAGTTGCGGCCCTTGGCGCCCATGCCGCCGACGTACAGCGCGATCAGGGGCCGGGCGAGATCCCGCAGGCCGGTCACGTCCGGGCCGATGGCCAGCGGCCCGCCGGCCACCACCTCCAGCGGCGCGAGATCGGCGGATCGCCGCTCGCGCCCGGCCGCCAGCGCGCCGCCCCAGACGTCGGCCGCGCGCCCGGGGTCGTACAGGAACGGCAGCCAGCCGTCGGCGAGCTCCGCGGTCATCTGCACGTTCTTGTCGCCGAGGCTCGCCACGTAGATCGGAATCCGCTCGCGGACCGGGTGGTTGAGCAGCTTCAGCGGCTTGCCCAGCCCGGTGCCCTCCCCGGCGGGCAGCGGCAGCCGGTAGATGCCCTCGTGCTCCAGTGCCTGCCGGCGCCACACCTGCCGGCAGATCCGGATCACCTCGCGGGTCCGCCCCAGCGGCCGGTCGTAGGCGACGCCGTGCCACCCCTCGACCACCTGCGGCCCCGACGCGCCGATGCCGAGCAGGGCGCGCCCGCCCGACATCGCGTCCAGGCCGGCTGCGGTCTGCGCCAGCAGGGCCGGCGTGCGCGAGTAGACGGGCAGGATGGCGGAGCCGATCTCCAGCCGCCGCGTCGTCGCGGCCAGGTAGCCCATGATGGTCGGCGCGTCGAAGCCGTAGGCCTCGTTCACCCACACGACGTCGAGGCCGTCGCGCTCCCACCCGGCCACGGCGTCCGCCTCGCTCCTGGGGTCGTTGGCGTAGGCGAGCGTGGTGGCGATGCGCATCAGGGTTCCTCCCGGGTCCGGCCGGCGGCGGCGCTGTCGAGCCAATGGCGGGCGTGCGCGCCCAGGCCCCACTCGGCCAGGACCGCCTCGGTGTGGGCACCGGGCGCCGGTGGCGGGCCGCCGACCGCTCCCGGTGTGTACGACAGCCGCGGCGCCACGGCGGGCTGGCGCACCCCGGCGTGATCCTCGAACGTCCCGCGCGCGACGAGGTGCGGATGGTGCTGGGCCTCGGCCAGCGACAGCACCGGCGCCACGCAGGCGTCGGTGCCCTCGAACAGGTCGGTCCACTCGTCCCGGGTGCGGGTGGCGAAGACCGCCGCGAACCGGGCGCGCAGCGCCGGCCATCCCCGCACGTCGTCCTGGGCCGGCAGCCCGGCACCGGCGAGGCCGAGCAGCCGGGGCAGTTCGGCGTAGAACTGCGGCTCCAGGGCACCCACCGCCATGTGCCCGCCGTCGGCGGTGGCGTAGACGCTGTAGAACGGGGCGCCGCCGTCGAGCAGGTTGCGGCCCCGCTCGGCCCGCCAGGCCCCGCCGGCCAGCAGCCCTGCGAAGACGGTGGTCAGGTGGGCGGTGCCGTCGACGATGGCGGCGTCGACGACCTGGCCCCGGCCGGTGCTGCGGGCCACGTGCAGCGCGGCCAGGCAGCCGACGACGAGGTACAGCGCGCCGCCGCCGAAGTCGCCGACCAGGTTGAGCGGGATCTGCGGCGGCCCGTCGGCCGGGCCGACGGGATGCAGTGCCCCGGCGACGGCGATGTAGCCGATGTCGTGACCGGCCGCGTGGGCCAGCGGCCCGTCCTGGCCCCAGCCGGTCATCCGCCCGTACACCAGGGCCGGGTTGCGCTCCAGCGCCGCCTCCGGCCCGAGGCCCAGCCGTTCGGCCACGCCCGGGCGCCACCCCTCGATCAGGATGGCGGAGCGCTCGGCCAGGCTGAGGACCACGTCGGCGCCGTCGGGGTGCTTGAGGTCCACGATGATCGAGCGCTTGCCCCGGTTGAGCAGGTCGCGGCTCGGGTCGCCGAGGAGCGGCGCGCCGGGTTCGGGCCGGTCGACGCGCACGACGTCGGCGCCGAGGTCGGCCAGCAGCATCGCCGCGAACGGGCCGGGCCCGATCCCGGCCAGCTCCAGCACCCGGACCCCGGCCAGCGGGCCCCTACGCACGCGCGTCCCTCGGCGCGAACCGCGGGGCGCGCCCCTGGACCCGGCTGGTGAGGGCCTCGGCGAAGTCCGGCCCGGCCAGCGAGGCGGCCATGTGCTCGACCGCGGCGTCCGCCGCGGCGGCGATCCCGGTCTCCAGGCCCGACCATACCTGCCGCCGGATCGCCGCCATCGAGGCCGGCGAGCAGTGCTCGGCGAGGTCCGCGGCATAGGCTCGGGCCTCGGCGAGCACTCGGTCGCGTGGGAGGACCCGTTGCACGAGCCCGATCCGCAACGCCTCCGCCGCGTCGATCCTGCGGCCGGAGAGCAGCAGGTCCAGGGCATTGCCCGCGCCGACGAGGCGGGGCAGCAGCCAGGCGCTGCCGTATTCGGCGACGAGGCCGAGGCGGCTGAACGCGGTGGAGAGGCGGGCCTGCGCGGCCAGGAACCGGACGTCGGCGTAGAGGGCGTGCACCAGGCCGAGGCCGGCGGCGCCGCCGTTGACCGCCGCGATGATCGGCGTCGACAGGGTCGCCGGCAGGTGGGCCGCGAAGCCGAGCTCGTGCACCAGGCGGTCGCGGTGGTGCGGGTCGAGCAGCCCCTGCAGCGACTCCGGGTCGGCGCCGGTGCAGAACCAGTCGCCGGTGCCGGTGACGACGATGGCCCGGACGGCGGGGTCCTCGTCGGCCGACCGCAGGGCGGTGTAGTAGTCGCGGAACATCTCCAGGGTCATGGCGTTGCGCCGGTCGGGCCGGTCGAACCAGATCGTGCGGACGCCGTGGCCGGTGGCGGCCAGCAGCCCGGCCCCGATCGGCTCCGTCCGGTCCGGATCAGTGATATTTGACATTTGATACTCTCTACGGATGGAACGGACGAAGACGGGCGACCTGTCCCAGCCGCAGCTGTCCGAGACGGTGGCCAACCTGCTGCGCGACCGGATCATGTCGGGCCAGCTGCGGGCGGGCGAGCGGATCCGGCTCGAGCAGGTCGCGGAGGAGACGGGGCTGAGCATCACCCCGGTGCGCGAGGCGCTGCTGATGCTGCGCGCGGAGGACATGGTGGAGCTGCAGCCGCGGCGCGGCCACGTCGTCGCCCCGCTCTCACGGCAGGACATCGTCGACGTCTTCGCGGTGCAGGGCCACATCGCCGGCGAGCTCGCCGCCCGGGTGGCCGCCGACATCACCCCGGCCCAGCTCGCCGACCTGCGCGAGCAGCACGAGCGGCTGCGCCGGGCCGCCCACGCCCGGCAGGTCAGCCGGGTGGAGCAGCTCGAGTTCGAGTTCCACCGCAGCATCAACCGGCTGGCGGACGCCCGCAAGCTGTCCTGGCTGCTGCGGGCGGCCACGCGGTACACCCCGAGTCGTTTCTACGCGGGCAACGCCGAGTGGCGGGCGGCAATGGTCACCGACCACGAGGCGTTGCTGGCCGCGCTGGAGGCGCGCGACCCGGCCGCCGTGCGCCCGGTCGTGGCGCGGCACTTCAACGACGGCGCCGAGCGGCTCGTCAAGCACCTGGACGGGCTCGGGGTCTGGAGCGAGTGAGCGGGTCACCGCCGGCCGTGACGCCACTTGAACAGGGCCAGCGACATCCGCATCGCCGACGCCGCCGGTTGCATGGTCATCAGGTCGATCGGCGGCCGGAACCGCTGCCAGGTCACCGATCGCGGCCGGCTGAACTCGCGCAGGCCGTCGGCGCCGTGGATGCGCCCGAAGCCGGAGTCGCCGACGCCGCCGAAGGGCAGTGAGGGCACGCCGGCGTATCCGAGCACCGAGTTGACCGACACCGCGCCCGCGCGCAGCCCGGCGGCCAGCGCCAGCCCGCGGCCGCGGCGGCGGGTGAAGATGGAGCCGGACAGCCCGTAGGTGCTGGCGTTCGCCCGGCGCAGCGCCTCGTCGGCGTCGGCGACCGGGTTCACCACGATGACGGGGCCGAACGTCTCCTCGGTGATCGCGGCGCTGTCCTCGGGCACATCGGCCAGCAGCACCGGCTCGACGAACGGCGCCCGCACCGACTCGGCGCCGCCGACCACCGCCCGCGCGCCGCCACTGATCGCGTCGCTGATGTGGCGCTGCACGATGGCGGCCTGCGTGGGCGTGCTCATCGGCCCGTACGCCGCCTCCGGCTCGGCGCCCGGCCGGACCTGCTGCATCAGCCCGGCCAGCTTCGCCACGAAGGGCTCGTGGACGGCCCGCTCGACGTAGACGCGCTCGACCCCGGCGCAGGTCTGGCCGGCGTTGCCCAGGCCGCCGAAGACCGCCGCGGCGGCGGCCGCGTCCAGGTCGGCGTCGGCCGTCACGATGAGCGCGTCCTTGCCGCCGCCCTCGATCACGACCGGGGTCAGCCGCTCGGCGCACGCCGCCATGACCGCGCGGGCCGTGGCCGCCGATCCGGTGAAGGCGATCTTGTCGACGGCGGCGCGGCTGAGTGCCGCCCCGGTGCCGCCGTCGCCGGTGACGACCTGCAGCACCGGCTGGTCGGGCAGGAGCTCGGACCAGCGCTGGGCCAGCCACACGCCGACGCCCGGGGTGTACTCGCTGGGCTTGAACACCACCGCGTTGCCGGCCGCGAGGGCGTGCGAGATCGAGCCCATCGGGGTGTAGACGGGATAGTTCCACGGCCCGATCACGCCGACGACACCGTAGGGCACGTACTGCACGGAGCTGGCCTGGTTGAACGCCAGCATCCCGGACGGCACCGAGCGGCGCCGCAGCACCCGCCGGGCGTTGCGGGCGGCCCAGTCCAGGTGCTCGACGGCCAGCATGACCTCCAGCTGCGCCCCGGCGATCGGCTTGCCGGTCTCGGCCCGGATGAGCCCGGCCAGCTCGTCGATCCGGCCCGCGATCAGTGCCTTGAAGGCGAGCAGATGGCGGGCGCGCCGGCGGGCGTCCAGGCCGCTCCACCAGCTCGCGGCGGCGCGCGCCCGGGTCACGGCGGCGTCGACCTCCGCCGCGTCGGCGATGTCGTAGTCGCCGGCCGGCTCACCGGTGGCCGGATCGACGACATGCAAGCGGCGGGGTTGTTCAACGATGGACGTCATCGCACCGGCCTCCTGACATTTGATATTCGATAGTCTAATCTTCGTGTCAATCCCTTGTGGAACTGGAGGATGCCGTGGAGTGGACCGATGAGCAGCGGTCGATGGTGGCCGCCGTGGAGGACTTCTGCCGCCGCGAGGCCGGGAGCCGGGCCCAGCGGCAGCAGCTCACCGACGGCGGGCGGGAGACACACAGCCCGGAGCTGTACCGCAAGATGGCCGAGCTGGGCTGGCTGGGCCTCTCCCTGCCGGAGGAGCACGGCGGCGGCGGGGCCGGCATCGTCGACCTGTGCCTCTTCCTCGAGGCGACGTCCCGAGCCATGGCACCCATCGGCGGCTTCACCACGTCGATCATCGTCGCGGCGACCTACGAGCGCTTCGGGTCACCGGAGCAGCAGAAGCTCATCCTCAACGGTGTGGCCCGCGGGGCCGTCGAGGCGATCGCGATGTCCGAGCCCGAGGCCGGCTCCGACGTGGCCAACCTGAGCTGCCGGGCCGAGCGCCGCGGCGACGAGTTCGTCGTCAACGGGCAGAAGACCTGGTGCTCCAACGCCCATCTCGCCGAGCACATCCTGCTCGTCGCCCGCACGTCCGGCCGGGCCGGCGAGCACTCCGGCCTGACGATGTTCCAGGTCCCGACGACGGCGGCGGGGCTGGTCGTCGCCGGCATCGAGACCATGGGCGGCCGGGAGGTCAACGACCTGTACTTCACCGACTGCGTCCTGCCCGCCGACGCCGTGGTCGGCCAGGTCGACGCGGGCTGGAAGCAGCTGATGGCCGGGCTCAACATGGAGCGGCTGATCCTGGCCAGCCTCATGCTCGGCACCGCCCAGCGGGCCTTCGACGACGTCGTGGCCTACGTCAAGCAGCGGCGCCAGTTCCGCCGGCCGATCGGCTCGTTCCAGGTGCTGCGCCACCGCCTGGCCGACCTGGCCACCGAGATCGAATGCGCCCGACTGCTGGTGTACAGCACCGCCGCCGAACTCGACCGCACGCCGGGCGCGGTGCTGCCCCGGGCGAGCTCGATGGCGAAGCTCAAGGCCACCGAGACCGCCCGCCGCGTCGCCCTCGACGCGATGCAGATGATGGGCGGCTACGGCTACGCCACCGAGTTCGACATGGAGCGGCTGGTGCGCTCCTCCATCGTTTCCACCGTCTACGGCGGCACCAGCGAGATCCAGCGCGAGATCATCGCCCGGACCTACGGTCTGACCGACGAGCTGCGGTAGCACCATCGGCCGGTGCGTGCGTCAGGCACGCACCGGCCTGGACGGGCCTACGCGAACGACTCGCCCCGCTCGGCCTTCGCGCACAGCAGCGCCGGCGGGTCGAACCGTTCGCCGTAGCGCTCGGCGAGCTCCCGCGCCCGGACGACGAAGCCCGGCAGCCCGCCCGCGTACTGATCGATGTACCGCAGCACGCCCCCGGTCCAGCTCGGGTAGCCGATGCCCAGGATGGAGCCGACGTTGGCGTCGGCGACCGAGGTGAGCACGCCCTCCTGCAGGCAGCGCACCGACTCGATCGCCTCGACGAAGAGCATCCGCTCCTGGAGATCCTCGAACGGCACGCCGAGGTTGGCGCCGCCGAACTCGTCGCGCAGCCCCGGCCAGAGCCCGGCCCGTCTGCCGTCGCGGTACTCGTAGAAGCCCGCTCCCCCGGCGCGTCCCGGGCGTCCGTGCCCGTCGATCATCCGGTCGATGACGGCGTCGGCGGCGTGCGGTGTCCAGGCCCCGCCCGCGGCGACCACCGCCGCCGCCGTCTCCTGGCGGATCCGGCGGGGCAGGGTGAGGGTGAGCTCGTCCATGAGCGCGAGCACCGGCGCCGGGTATCCGGCCTGGCTGCTGGCCTGCTCGATGGTCGCGGCCGGGATGCCCTCGGCCAGCATCGCCACGCCCTCGTTCGTGAACGTCCCGATGACCCGGCTGGTGAAGAAGCCCCGGCTGTCGTTGACGACGATGGGCGTCTTGCGCAGCTGCCGGACGACGCCGAGGGCCCGCTGGACCGTCGCGTCGGTGGTCCGCTCGCCGCGGATGACCTCGACCAGCGGCATCTTGTCCACCGGCGAGAAGAAGTGCAGGCCGACGAAGTCCTCGGGCCGGCGCACCGTCCCGGCGAGCAGGCTGATGGGCAGGGTGGAGGTGTTGGAGGCGATCAGCGCATCCGGTGCGACCCGCTCGATCTCGGCGTACACCTGCTGCTTGAGCGTCGGGTCCTCGAAGACCGCCTCGATGACGACGTCGACGCCGGCGAGGTCGGCGACGTCGGCGGTCGGGGTGATGCGGTCCAGCAGCGCCTGGTCGTGACGGCGGCCCTCGGCGTAGGCCTTGCCCTTGCGCGCGGCCTCGAGCGTGACGTCCTTGAGCAGGACCTCCAGGCCCGCCTTCGCGCAGACGTAGGCGATGGCGGCGCCCATCATCCCGGCCCCGACGACGGCGACGCGCCGCGCCGGCGGGTCGCCCGCGCCGGGGTCCCGGGCGGCGGACCGCTGCACGTCGAAGAACAGGGCCTGGATCATGTTCTTGGCGATCTGGCCGGTGGCCAGTTCGATGAAGTAGCGGCCCTCGATGACCAGGGCGGTGTCCAGGTCGACCTGCGCGCCCTCGACCGCGGCGGCGAGGATGTTGCGCGGCGCGGGGTAGGGCGCGCCCTTGAGGTGCTTGCGCAGGGTCGCGGGCAGCGCCGGCAGCTGGGCGGCGAGCGCCGGGGTGGCCGGGGTACCGCCGGGAATCCGGTAGCCCTTGCGGTCGTACGGCTGCGTGGCGTCCGGGTTCGCCGCGATCCAGGCGCGGGCGGCGGCGAGCAGGGCGACCGGATCGGGGGCGAGTTCGTCGACGAGCCCGTGGGTGAGCGCGGCCGGCGGCCGGTGCCGCTGGCCGCGCAGCAGCCAGTTGCCCAGCGCGTCGGCGATGCCCAGCAGCCGGACGCTGCGCACGACGCCACCGCAGCCGGGCAGCAGGCCGAGGGTGACCTCCGGGAACCCGATCTCGATGGCGGGGTCGTCGAGCGCGATGCGGTGGTGGCATCCCAGCGCCAGTTCGAGCCCGCCCCCGAGGGCCGAACCGTTGATCGCCGCGACGACCGGCCGGCCGAGCGTCTCCAGCCGCCGCACGGCCCGCTTGAGCCCGTGGGTGTCGGCCTCGACGGCCGCGGCGTCGGCCGGGGTCAGCCGCACCAGGGACTCGAGGTCACCACCGGCGAAGAAGGTCGTCTTCGCGGAGGTGATGATCACGCCCGCGATCCGGTCGCGCTCGGCCTCCAGCCGGTCCACGGTGCTCACGAGGCTCGCGGTGAACTCGGCGTTCATCACGTTCGCCGAACGTCCCGGGTGGTCGAGGGTGAGCAGGACGATCCCGTCCTCGCCGTCCTCCCACCGGATGGTGCCGACCATGCGCGCTCCTCAGATTCGTTCGATGACGGTCGCGATGCCCATGCCGCCGCCGACGCAGAGCGTCGCGAGCCCGTACCGCCCGCCGCGGCGCTCCAGCTCGTCGACGAGCGTGCCGAGGATCATGGCGCCGGTGGCGCCGAGCGGGTGGCCCATGGCGATGGCACCACCGTTGACGTTGACGATGTCCAGGCTCAGGTCCAGGTCGGCGACGAAGCGCAGGACGACGGCGGCGAACGCCTCGTTGATCTCGACCAGGTCCAGATCGGCGGCGTCCAGGCCGGCCTTGGCCAGCGCCTTGCGGGCGGCCGGGGCCGGCCCGGTCAGCATGATCGTGGGGTCGGCGCCGCTCACCGCGGTCGCCCGGATTCGGGCCCGGGGTGTCAGGCCCGCATCGCGGCCGGCCGCCTCGCTGCCGACGACGACCAGCGCGGCGCCGTCGACGATGCCGGAGGAGTTGCCGGCCGTGTGCACGTGGTCGATGCGTTCGATCCAGTGGTACTTCTGCAGCGCCACGGCATCGAACCCGCCGAGGTCACCGATGGCGGCGAACGACGCCGGCAGGGCGGCCAGGCCCTCCATGGTGGAGTCCGGGCGGAGGTGCTCGTCGCGGTCGAGCACGACGAGCCCGTTGCGGTCGAGAACGGGCACCACGGACCGGGCGAAGTAGCCGTTGGCCCACGCCTTCGCGGCCCGGGCCTGCGACTGCAGGGCGTAGCCGTCGACGGCCTCGCGGCCGTGGCCGTCGATGGTGGCGATGAGGTCCGCGCCGATGCCCTGCGGCACGAAGCCGGTGGTGTAGTTGGTCTCCGGGTCCAGCGCCCACGCTCCCCCGTCGGAGCCCATCGGCACCCGTGACATCGACTCGACGCCACCGGCGAGCACCAGGTCCTCCCAGCCCGATCGCACCTTCTGCGCGGCGATGTTCACCGCCTCCAGGCCGGAGGCGCAGAACCGGTTCAACTGGACCCCGGCCACCGTGTCGGGCAGGCCGGCGGCGAGGGCGGCCGTCTTGGCGATGTCGGCGCCCTGGTCGCCCAGCGGGGAGACCACGCCGAGCACGACGTCGTCGACGCGGCCCGGGTCGAGACCGGGCATCCGCCGCAGCGCCTGCTCGATGAGTCCGGTGATGAGCGAAACCGGCTTCACTCCGTGCAGTGATCCGGTCGCCTTGCCGCGGCCGCGCGGGGTGCGCAGCGCGTCGTAGATGTACGCCTCGGTCGTCATGGCGCCGGCTCCTCGTCGCTCGCCCGAATGCGAATCGCGCCTAACTTTCTCCGAGGCGCCGCGCGGCTGTCAAGGCGTCCGGCCGCCCGGCGCACGCAGGTCGCCGATGTCACGGCTGCGAGGTGGCGCTAACCTGTACGGGTGCAGCCAGCAGCGAGCGGGGTCGGCCCGACGGCGACGAAGCGCCCGAAGGACCGCAAAGACCGCATCGCGCTGGCCGGCGCCGAGCTGTTCTGCGAGCGCGGCTACCACCGGGTCTCGGTCGACGAGATCGCCGCGGTCGTCGGCATCAGCGGCCCGGCCGTGTACCGCCACTTCGCGAACAAGTACGCGATCCTCGTGCACGCCACCCGCGACGTCGTCGGCGCCCTGCTCCAGGCGACCGCCGAGCCGCAGGCGACCGCCGCCGAGGGCGTCCTGGACGAACTGCTCCGCGCGCTGGCCGCGGTCACCGTGGCCAAGCGCCGCGTCGCCGGGCTCTACCAGTGGGAGGGCCGCTACCTCACCCCGGAGCACCGGCAGGAGTTCCAGGCCGGACTCGACACGCTCGTCGGCCGCCTCACCACCCCGCTGCGCACGATTCGGCCGCGACTGGCCGAGGCACCGGCGCAGCTGCTGGTCGACGCCGCGCTGAGCGCCCTCGGCAGCGTGACCACCCACCGCGCCACGGCCGCCGACACCGAGGAACTGCTCACCCGCGTCGCCTGGACGCTCCTGCGGGCCGACCCGCCGCGGCGGCCGCCCGCGCCGCCCGCCGACCCGCCCGCGCCGCCGGTCCGCCCCTCCTCCCGCCGCGAGCTGCTGCTCCTCGAGGCGATCCGGCTGTTCCGCCGGCACGGGTACCACGCCGTCGGCGTCGAGGACATCGGGCGCGCCGCCGGCATGCAGGCCTCCAGCGTGTACCGCTACTTCCCCAGCAAGGCCGACCTGCTCGCGGCCGCCTACTACCGCGCGACCGACCGCCTCACCGCCGCGACGACCGCGGCCCTCGCCGAGGCCGCCGACCCGGCCGACGCCCTGCACCGCGTCGTGCGGGCCTACGTCGCCTTCGCGTTCGGCCAGCGCGACCTCGTCGCGGTCTACCTCGCGGAGAACAACAACCTGCCCGACGAGGACCGCCATCAGCTGCGCGGCGCCCAGCGCCAGCACGTCGAGGAGTGGGTGCGCCTGCTCGGCACCGTGCGCCCGGAGCTGCCGGTCGCCGACGCCCGGGTGCTCGTGCACGCCGCGCTCAACGTCGTCACCGACATCGGCCGACTCGGCCGATTCGAGCGCACCTCCGGCTTCGACGCCCAGACGTCCCGCCTCGCCCTCGCGGTCCTGCACGCCTGAGCACCGGCCATTGATCACCATGGCGGCGGGGCTGTGCTTGACTAGCACGTATGGCCCTGTGCGCGCCCCCGCCCGCTCGAGTGATCCGGTGACCGCCGGGTCGGCGGCGGCCACCCGGCCGCACAACCGCAGGCAGATCATCGTCGAGGCGGCCGGCCAGGTGTTCAGCGCGCGCGGCTATCACGCCGCGTCGATGGAGGAGATCGCCGCCGGGGTGGGCATCAGCGCGCCGGCGTTGTACCGGCACTTCCCGAACAAGTACGCGCTGTTCGCCGAGTGCGCCAACGGCATGGTGGACGAGCTGGTCGAGGTGCTCGACGAGTGGCCGCCCGACGCGGCGCTGCCGGACGTGCTCGCCGCCCTGATCCGCGTCACGGTCGCACACCGCACCTCGGGCGGGCTCTACCGGTGGGAGGCCCGCTATCTCGAGCGCGCCGACCGCCGGGTGCTGCGCGGGAAGTTCGCGCACGTCGTGGGGCGAGTGACCGAGCTCGTGCGGCGCGAGCACCCGCTGCCGGACGAACGTCTGCGGGCCGTGGCCGCCCTCGGCGCCATCGGCTCCATCACGATGCACCACACCTCGATCGCCCAGCGGCGGATCGAGGAGCTGCTGCTGGACTCCGCCCTGCGCGTGGTCGGCACCGATCCGGCGGCCGCCGCGCGCAGTGCCCACCTGGTCGAGCTGCCCGGCCAGCCCGTGCCGCGCACGCGGCGGGCGGAGATCCTGGCCGCGGCGATCCCGCTGTTCGCGCGGGAGGGCTTCGCCAACGTGACGAACGCCCAGATCGCGCAGGCGGTCGGGCTCACACCGTCCGCGCTCTACCGCCACTACCCCGGCAAGGTCGACATCCTGGTCGCCGCGTGTCTGCAGGCGGCGGGGCTGCTCGCCCAGGCGGTCGACCGCAGCCTGCACCAGGCGACCGATCCGCGGCAGGCCGTGGTCGCGCTGGCCGCGGCGTACGTGGCCTACTGCTTCGAGCACAACGCGCTCACCAGCGTCGCCGAGGCCGAGGTCGCGGGGTTGCCGGCCGACGTGCAGCGGCCGCTGATCCTGGCCCAGCGTGAGCACATCGCCGTCTGGGAGCAGCAGCTGCGAGCGGTCCGCCCGGAGCTGGACCCGCGCCAGGCCCGGCTGCTGGTGCACGCGGGGTTCGGCGTGGTGGTGGAGGCCGGGCGCGCCCTGCGCTGGCAGGACGCGCCCGGCCACCGGGACATGGTGACCGGCCTGGTCACCGCCGCGCTGACCCTGTGAGCACGCGGCCGGCTCAGGCGCCGGGCCGGTTCCCGGTCGGGATGGTGATGGGGGTGTAGCTCGCCGAGGTGCCGTTGTTGAGGAACAGCATGGCGATGGCGCGCACGAGCTTGTCGATCACGTCGAACCCGGCGGGCACGATCGGCGAGAGCCCCTCCTGGAACGCGACGTACGCCGGCCAGCCGACCTCGATCAGCCCCCGGGCCACCAGGTCGCGCGGCAGCCTCAGCCAGTCGCCGATCTTGTCGCTGAGCACGTACCGCACGAACTCCCGCTGAATCCCCAGCGTGAGCCCCCCGTCGACCTGCGAGACCAGCCCGAGCAGGATGTTGGCCAGCTGGATGCCCTCGGGCGTCGGGGCGAGCAGCGGCGTCAGCACGTAGTTCGACTGCGCGTCCGCGGCCGCCCAGGTCGCCGGGATGAAGTCGTCCCGCACGCCCAGCAGGTGCAGCCCGACCTGCCACTGGTGCAGATAGGCGGCCTCTTCCGCGGCCGACATCCGGATGCCCCAGGACTTCAGCTTGCGGTGGACGAAGGTGCCGAGGCTGTGGAACGTGATCAGGATGTCCCCGTTGCTGATGGGGATCGGGTTGTCGGTGACCGCCCGCCACGCCGGCGATTTGGGCAGCAGGTGACGTACCGCCGCGTGGGTCAGTCTTGTCTTGTTGGACGTGGTGATGAAGTGCCCCGTCGGCAGGAAGGCGTCCGGTGCGCTCAGGTCGTAGCCGTAGGTGAACGTCTTGGCCGCGCGGGACTTCATGTCGGCGCCGCCGGCCGAGTAGTAGACGTTGCGGGCCTCCCGCGGGATCACGGTGCTCATGATCCCGCTGCCCAGGCCGTACAGCAGGAACAGGTAAAGGCTCATGCGCTTGTTGAACTTGGCGGCGGCGGCCAGCTTGGTCGTGTCGGCCCACGAGGGCAGCCGGTTGACCTGCTGCAGATAGGTGCCGAGCGTGGCGGGCAGCCCGGCGGGGAGCGGGTCGCCGTTGTTGACCCACGACTGGAACGCGGTGTTGACGGCCGGGATCTGGCCGTTGTCGAGCAGCGAGGCGACCAGCGGGTCGGTGGCGTCGTCCCACACGTCCCACGGGTCGGTGACCGTGTCGGTCCCGGCGATCGAGTTGGCGGACGACCACGCCCACGCCGTGGCGGGTGGCAGCGCACCCACCAGCCCCAGCGCGGCACCGAGGGTCAGCGCTCGTCTTCTGCTGAGATTTTGCATTCGCTCGCCTACTTCCCGGTCGGCCGGACATCGCCATGAACACTGGGGTGTGGAGGCGATACGAGCAGATTACGAACCGTCCGGCCATGTGATTTTCTATTAACATAGAGGAGCGTGACTGCGGAGGCAAGCGGCACGTTCGACGGCGGAACACCACGCCGGAAGGGACATGATCGCGGCACGCCGCTGTCGCGCCTCGCGACGGCGCCGGGTGGGCATGCGCGGATGGTGCGATCGCGGTCTATCGCAGGGCGGCGGTGACCGATCTCCAGTCGAGCGACGGGTTGGCCGCGGCATCCGCGGCAATCGCCGGTTCCGGGTCGCACAGCATGAACCGCAGGTCATCTCGCCACGCGTCGGGCGCCGCGAAGTGACGCACCCGGGGGTCGGGGTGCCGAGCCGCGACCATGACGCGGTTGTGGTCCGCGAAGAACAGCTCCTCGAAAAGCTCGCCGGTCGTCATCGGCAGGTCAGCCGGAGGGGCGAGCTGGTCCGTCATCAGCCGGGGCAGCGTGGCATCGGCCAGCGGCGGCTGCTGCTTCCTCCGGGCGAAAGCCGGCCCGGCTGAGCCGGTGACGAGCCGCGGCCGGCCTGACGAAGGCGGCCGCGGCCGATGACCGACGCGAAGCTCACCAGGTGACCGGCAGGCTCCGCAAGCCGTAGAGCAGGTCCTGGGTCTCCCGGAAGGTGACCTCCTCGACGGGCACGGACAGCCGCAGGTCCGGCAGCCGAGTGAAGATCGCCTCCACGGCCGTGTAGGCCTCCAGCTGTCCCAGGCCGGCGCCGAGGCACCGGTGCACGCCGTGGCCGAAGGAGAGATGGGGCGCGCCGACGCGGCGGATGTCGAAGACCTCCGGGTCGGGGTAGACGGCGCTGTCCCAGTTGGCCGAGTGCAGGTGCAGCACGACCGACTCGCCGGCGCGGATCACCTCGCCGTCGATGGGGATGTCGACCTTGGCCGCGCGGATCGGGCCGTGCTGGATGATGGTCCAGTAGCGCAACGTCTCGTCGACGGCCGGGCGGATCCAGCGGGCCGGGTCGCTGCGGACGAGCGCGCCCTGCTCCGGGTCGCGCAGCAGCGAGAACGTCGTCAGGCTGATCAGGCACGACGTCGCCTCGAGGCTGGCGGCCAGCAACAGGGTGGCCATCCCCACGAGCTCCTCGACCTCGAGGTCGCCGGATGCGACCGCGCCCGCGACGAGCCGGCCGAGCAGGTCGTCGGTCGGCTCGTCGATCTTGCTGGCGACGAGGTCGCCGAGGACCCGGCGCATCTTCTGGCCCGACGCGTGCCGCCGCGCCGCCGAGCCGTCGTGCGTCGCCCGCGCACGGCTGCACTGCTCGACGAAGTCGCTGTCGTCGCCGCGCACGCCGAACAGGTTCGCCGACACGTGGCGGGGCAGCACGTCGGCGAAGCCCTCGACCAGGTCGCCGCCCGGCCCGCGCTCGATGAACGCGCCGAGCAGGCGGTCGACCTGTTCCTGCACGGCGGGTCGGCGGGCCTCGACGGCGGCGGCGCTGAACTCGTGGGCGAGGAACCGCCGGAGCCGGGTGTGCTCGGGCGAGTCCATGTTGACGAACACCCCGGGCCGCGGGTCGCGGTAGGACAGCGGGACCGCGGGGAAACCCTCCCGGGTACCGTCCGCGCTGAGCAGCGAGTCGTCGGAGAGCAGCGCCCTGATGTCCCGGTAGCGTGTGATGAGCCAGGCCTCGCCGCCGTAGGCGAGCGTGACCTTCCGCGGCCGGCCGTCCGGTGCGCCGTCGCGGTAGGCCGCCGGTGGCGTGAACGGGTTGTCGCGCTCCGCGGGGAAGACGATCGGGCAGCCTGCCGTCTCGTGCTGGGCCAGTTGCATGTGCGTACACCTCCGGTTGATCAGCGGTCGTGGGTCCAGGTCGGTTGCCGCACCGTGTACTGCGGGTCGAGCGCGGCGTCCAGCACGGTGCGCTCCAGGCTTCTGAGGAAGTCGGCGGGCGTTGCGGCGCCGAGGAAGCCCTCGCGGACGCAGAGCGTGAGGTCCGCGCGGTCGCCGATCTCGTTGAGGTACAGAAAGAAATTGGCATCCTTCGGCGTTCTCGGCCGCTGGACCTCCGACACCCGCGTCAGGTGCCGCAGCGTGGGCACCCGCCGGGCCGCCTCGTCCGCGGCGTCGATGTCGACGACGACCCGGCCCTCGCGGGCGAACCGCACGTCGTTGAAGAAGCAGTACCCGCGGCCGGCGATGTCGCGCTCGGCCGCGATGGCGTCGATGACCGCGCCGAGCTTCCGGGGGTCGCACTCGCTGTTGCGGTAGGCGCGCATGGCCGCGTCCCCGGCCCGGCGGAACAGCGCGTCGCGCCCCTCCTCGCGGACGGGCAGGTGGAACAGGGCGTTCTGGTTGAACGCGGCCACCATGTCGCGGCTCTCCGGCTGGAAGCGGGTGGCGACGATCGTGCGGATCGACACGTCGGGCTGGCCGGTCCATTCGGTCAGCACGACCGCCGTGGCGGCCATCGCGATGGCCGACGGTCTGACGGCGTAGCGGGCCGACAACGACAGGGTCGCCGCGGCCAGCGCCGGTGACAGGATCTCCGCCCACGCCAGCTTCGGCACCGGATCGGCACTGGCGTTGCGCATCATGCGGTCGCCGGTGCCGGCCAGCCGCTCGGCCCAGTAGGCGAGCGTCCTGGCCTCCCGGCGCCGGCCCGGCTCGGACGCCTCGAAGGCGGCGCGTTGCAACGGCTGCTGCCCCACCGGCCCGAGCGTCTCGCCGGCGAGCAGCGCCGCCAGGTCCCGAAGCAGGATCTGGTAGCTCCAGCCGTCGACCGCCATGTGACTGACCACCATCAGCACCCTGACCGGGCGGCCCGCATCGGTCAGCACCGCCACCCGCAGCGGCAGGTCGACCGCGTCGTCGAAGTGCCCGGCCCGCATGATGCGCAGGTGGTGGGCCACGGCGTCGTCGAGGGAGCCCTCCCCCACGTCATGCGCCGGCACCGCCAGCTCGCCGCGGTCCCGCACCTGTTGCCGTGGCCCGTCCGGCGTGTCGAAGTAGCGGCTGCGCAGCGAGTCATGCCGCTCCACGAGCGCACCGACGGCGGCCAGGACCTGCGGCAGCGCCACGCCGGCGGGAACGGTGCACGAGCCGGTGATGTTGAGCGAGGAGTCGTCGGCCGGCAGCCAGCGCAGGACCTCCCAGATGGCGAGCTGGCCCCAGGTGAGGGGACCCGGCCCGGCGCCTTCGGCGCGGAAATGTACCGCCATTCGAGTCCTTCCCATGGCTACGGCCAGACGAGTTGCGGCCAGACGAGTCCGGGCACGGCCGCCACCGGGACCAGCACCGTGCGGATCCCGCACGCCTCGCCCGCGGACCGGTCGGCCGCGCTGTCGCCGACGAACAGCGTGGATTCCGGGTCGAGCCCGAGCCGGTCGACGGCCAGCCGAAGCCCGTCGGGCGCGGGCTTGGGCGCGGTGACGTCCTCGCGGGCGACGGTCAGGTCGAGGTCCAGACCGCAGTAGCGCAGCAGCGCCGCGGCCAGCTCGCGGGTCCGTCCGGTGCAGATGCCCACCGCGATGCCGGCCTCGCCCAGCCGCCGCAGGACGTCCGGGGTGCGGACCGTCGGCCGCAGCCCGCTGCCGGGCATCAGCTCGAGGAAGGCGTCGTGGTAGGCGCGCCACGCGGTGCCCAGGTCCGCGTCGCCGACCAATGCGGCCACGGTACCGATGTCCGTCGCGCGCTGCGCCATGAAGACGCGGGCCGCGCTCGGCTCGGCCCGCCCGGCCGCGGCCGCGGCGGCGCCCAGGGCCCGCCGGTGCAGGTCGAGCGAGTCGACCAGCGTGCCGTCCAGATCGAAGATGATGCCGCTCGGCGGCGGCTCGATTGGGGCAGTCACCGGCCGGCTCACTTTCCGGTCAGTCGCTCGACCACGTCGGCGAAGGGCTTGAGCTGCGCCGCCGGGAGCACCCAGTAGCTCATCGCGAGCCGCTCCCGCAGGCGCTCGAGCCGGTCGCAGATCTCGTCGACGGAGCCGACGAGCGCCAGCGGCGAGTCGAGGGCGTCCGCCGCGTCCATGCCGAACGCGCGCGCGAGGACCCGCTGCCCGTAGCGGTCGCGGTCCGCGGTGACGGCACAGACCTGCGCGAGGCACTGGATCTCGATGTCGTCGAACCGGCTCTGCGTCAGGGACCGGATCCAGTCGTACCGGCGGTCGAAGTCGGCCAGCCGCGCCGAGGCGAAGAACGACGGTCCCCGTTGCGCGGCGGAGAGCTGCGCGCTGACGTTGATGATGTCGGCGTGCTCGGCGGCGACCGAGAGCATCCTGCGGCCACCGCCGCCCAGCACCCACTTCACGGCCGGGGCGGCCGGCGGTGCGGGCTCGCCCACGGCCCCGGTGAGCGTGTAGTGCGTTCCCCGATGGTCCAGGGAGCCGCCCCGCCACAGTGCCTTGAGGATCGTGGTCGCCTCGGCGAGCCGGTCGATGCGCTCGCCCGCCGGTGCCATCGGGATCCCGGCCCGTTCGTAGTCCTGGGCCAGCCATCCCGCGCCGAGGCCGATCTCCAGGCGCTCGCCGGCGAACTGCGCCAGCGTCGCCAGCTCCTTGAACAGCACCAGCGGATGCCGGAGATCGGTAGCGAGCATGAGGGTGCCGAGCGCGATCCGCCCGGTCGCCTCGGCGGCGGTCGCGAGGGACACCAGCGGTCCCCATTCCCGGCCGAGGTGGTCCGGCACGAGCAGGCCGCTGTAGCCGAGGTCCTCGGCGGTCCGGGCCTGCTCCCGCCAGCTCTGCGCGCTCGGCACCTCGTTCGCCAGCACGGCGAACCGGAATCGACGATCGATACTCATGGAGCTCCTTTCAAGGGGCCACCGGCGCGGATCACCGCGGCGCCCGCAGGTTCTCCGCGATGCGCCGGTGCAGGTACGC
Source organism: Dactylosporangium sp. NPDC000244 (assembly GCF_040300725.1). Classification (NCBI taxonomy): domain Bacteria; kingdom Bacillati; phylum Actinomycetota; class Actinomycetes; order Micromonosporales; family Micromonosporaceae; genus Dactylosporangium; species Dactylosporangium sp. NPDC000244. The sequence goes on along the minus strand of NZ_JBEPEH010000006.1, from coordinate 123,073 downwards.
CCGGCGCATCTTCGCGGTCAGGTAGTCGCCGAACGTCGCCGGCGCGTGGCGGGCCGGGTGCTGTTCGGTCACGCAGCTGGGAATGCACTCGATGAGGGCGTCGTAGCTCGGCTGGTGGAAGAAGGCCACCGAGTACCGGTCGTCGTGGCCCGTGTCGTCGCCGGTGTGCACGACCCGGTGCACGGTGCTCGCCCACCGGCCGTTCGTCCACTGGGCCATGAGGTCGCCGATGTTGACGACGAGGGACCCCGGCACAGACGGCACGTTCACCCACCGCCGGTCCCGGTCGAGCACCTGCAGGCCGGCGTCGGTCTCGTCCTTGAGCAGGATCGTCAGCGTCCCCCAGTCGGTGTGCTCGCCCTTGCGCAGCTGGTCCTTGGCCGGGCGTCCCGGCTGACCCGGATACCGGTTCGCGGCCATGCTCGTCGCGTGCGCGGCGAACTTGTCCTCGAACCAGTCCTCGGGCAGGTCCAGCGCCAGCGCGAACAGCCCCATGATCTGCGCGGCGAGGCGCTCGGATTCGGCGAAGTACGCCAGGAAGGCCTCACGGAAGCCGGGCAGTGCCGGCCACCGGTTCGCCGTGCACAGCGCCTCGTCCCCGTTCGCCGGCCGTAGCGGTGCCGGCAGCGGCTCGCCGAGCCGGTTGATGACGAACGTCTCCAGCTGGCTGCCGCCGGGTCCCTGCTCGCGCTGGATGGCGGGCTCCGTCTCCCGGCCGTAGCCGCGCATCAGCGGGTCGATGGGGTCCACCAGCAGCGCCTCCTTCTGCTCGGTGGGCAGGCCGAAGAACGCGCGCGTCGCCCGTTGCAGGGCCGCCGTGGTGGCGGCCGGCACGCCGTGGTTGACGACGGCGAAGAATCCGCTGGTCGCGCAGACCTGGCCGAGCGTGCGGGCCGCGGCCAGCCGGCGCGACGACGGGCCCTGCGCCGTCGCCAGGTCGATGACCGGCACGAACCCGTCCACGAGGGTCACCGAGGGATCGGTCACGGGGCTCATCGCAGGAACTCCTCGGTGATCAGCAGGGCGGGCCGGCCCTGGATGAAGACGCGGTACGTGCGGCTGGCCACCGTCCCCGCCGGCCGGTCGAACCACAGCAGCTCTCGCCGGTGCTCGACGGCGGCGCCGATCAGGGCGCTGCCGATGCTGGCGTGCTCGTGCGCCAGCGCCTCCACGAAGTCCGGGGGCAGCCGGTCGGGGATCAGGACCGACGAGGCCGACAGGTAGGCCGCGTTGGACCGCACCCCCTCGATCACGACCCGGCGGGCCAGGGTCGCGGCCCCGGCATCGACGCGCAGCCACCGCTGCTGCACCGGCGTGAGCCGGCCGGCGGCGCGGTCGAGGCAGCGGGTGCGCACCGCCTCCAGCGCGTACGCCTCGAGGAGGCTGGTCACGGTCCCGTCGGTGATGAGCAGGCACCGGTGGTAGGGCGACAGCGCGGCGAAGTCCAGCGCCGCGGCACCGGGCGGCCGCTCGTGCTGGGCGACGAACAGGCGCATCAAACCCGGGTCAGCCACGCCGCCCCCTCTCGTTGCACGAGCGACTCGACCTCCAGGAAGTCCTTGTACGTGTCGAGGCCGACCCACATGCCGTCATGCCGGAACCCGTGCAGCGTGCGCCGCGCGGCGAGGCGTGGCAGCACGTCGCGCTCGAAGGACACGCCCGGTGCCAGCTCGGCGAACAGCTCGGGCTCGCAGACGAAGTACCCGGCCGAGATGAGCGTGTCGTCGACCGGCTTCTCGTCGAAGGCCGTCACCAGCGTCCGCTCGCCGAAGCGCACGACGCCGTACCGGGAACGGACCCGGGTGGCGACCAGCGTGACCAGGCCGCGTCCGGCCTGGTGGGTGCTGATCAGGTCGTCGAGGTCGAGGCTGGACAGCACGTCGCTGTAGCCGAGCAGGAACCGGCGCCGGCCCACGTGCGGCCGGGCGTCCAGCAGGCGCACGCACTTGCCTGCCTCCGCCCCGCTGTCCACGAACGTGATCCGCAGCCCGCCGGAGACCGGGTGGGCGCGCCGTACGACCTCGCGGATCGCCTCGGCGCGGTACCCGACACACAGGACGAACTCCGTGCAGCCGAAGCCGCGGTAGTACTCCATGATGTGCAGCAGCAGCGGCCGCCCGTCCGGCAGCGGGCGCAGGGCCTTGGGCAGGTCGTCGGTGTCGGTGCGCTGGCGCAGGCCGAGGCCGCCGCACAGCAGCACCACCGGCGGGCGCTGGACGGCCGTCATGCCGCACCGCTCCTGCGCAGCACCGTGTCGCCGAGGACGAGCAGGTCCATCTCCGTGTTGAGGAAGCATCGGATGGCGTCCTGGGGCGTCTCCACGATCGGTTCGTCGTTGTCGTTGAACGACGTGTTGAGCAGCACCGGCACCCCGGTGATCCGGTCGAACGCGGTCAGCAGGTCGCACAGCGGCCGGTTGAGCCGGGGACTGGCGGTCTGCATGCGCGCGGAGCCGTCCACGTGGGTGACCGCGGCGATCGTGGCCCGGTGCTCCGGGCGCACGTCCGGCACCAGCAGCATGTAGTAGTTCGGCGCGTCGGAGGTGAAGAACTCGGCCTGGCGGCTCTCCAGCACGACCGGGGCGAACGGACGGAACGCCTCGCGGTGCTTGACCTTCGCGTTGATGTGGTCCTTCATCCCGGCGGGTCGCGGGTCGGCGAGGATGCTGCGGTTGCCCAGCGCCCGCGGCCCGATCTCGGAGCGCCCCTGGAACCAGCCGACGATCGCCCCGTCCGCGAGCTGGGCCGCGACGTGGTCGAACAGGTCGTCGGGGTGCTCCACGCGCAGCTGGCGCCGGTACTGCTCGATCGCCGCGTCGATGTCGGCGGTGCCGTGCCGCGGGCCGAGGTACGGCGAGAACGGCGTGCGGGTGTCCTTGCGCGGGTGGCCGCCGATCTCGTGGTAGCCGTACAGGGCCGCACCCAGCCCGGTGCCGTTGTCGCCCGCCGCCGGCACGATGTGCACCTGCTCGAACGGCGTCTCCGTCAGCAGCCGGTAGTTGGTCACGCTGTTGAGCGCCACCCCTCCGGCCAGGCACAGCCGCCGCTCACCGGTCGCCTCGTGCAGCCACCGCGCCAGCTCGAGCACGATGCGTTCCGTGTTCGCCTGGGCTGCGAACGCGAAGTCCGCCCGGACGGCCTCCCGCGAGCGTTCGTCGGGCGCCTTCGCCAGCTCCCCCGCGATAAGCTCGCGCAGCGCGTCCTGCTGCGCGAACGACTGGCGGAACTCGCCGTCGGCGAGGTGGAACGTCTCCGCGAGCGCGTCGACGTACCGCCGGCCGCCGTACGGGGCCAGACCCATCGTCTTGCCCGGCTCCCCCATGCCGGTGCGCCGGGAGACGAACCCGATCGCCTTGGAGACCGCCTCGTACATCCAGCCGACGGAGTCCTCGTTGGGGTCCTCCATGCGCACGTCGGTCAGGGTCACCCGGCCGAGCTGCTGACGGATGGTCCGCAGCCCGTCCGAGTCCGCGGCGTAGTGGGTGATGGTCTCGCCGCGCAGCCCGTCCGGGCCCTCGACCGCGCTGCCGCGACCGTCGAGCACCAGCACGGCCGCGCTGTCGAACGGCGCCGTGTAGAAGGTGCTCGCGGCGTGGGACAGGTGGTGGCCGATCCAGTGCACGCGGTTGTCGAAGCGCAGCGAGTACACCCGGTTGAGGAAGTCGTTGGCCACGACCAGGTCGACGTCGTCGATCCCGAGGCCGGCCTCCTGCAGCACCGCGTCGGCGGCCAGGCAGCGGGCCAGCCGCGGGCCCAGGCCGAACGCCTGCTTCACCCGCGTCAGCCGCTCCTCCTCCACCGCCGCGATCACCTCGCCGTCCTCCACCAGGCACGCGCAGAAGTCGTGATGCGACCCACCAAGGCCGAGCACCCGCATGTCGCCAGTCCTTTCGGTCGACTCGGAAACGTTGTCCTCAATCAGTCCGCACCGCTGCGGACAGCACTTCACCGGTCGTGACGGATGCGCTTGCCGGTCGCGGTGCGCGGCAGCTCGGCGTGCGCCTGGAAGCGGCGCGGCACCTTGGCCGGCGCCAGCCGGGCGCGGCACCAGGCGAGCAGGTCCGCGTCCGGGACGGCCGCGCGCAGCACCACGTGCGCCACCGGCACCTGCCCGCGCAGGAGGTCGGGCTCGCCCCGCACGTCGACGTCCGCCACCGCCGGGTGGGCGGCCAGGACCCGCTCGACCTCCTCCGGGTTCACCTTCTCGCCGTCGACGTTGATGACCGACGCGATGCGGCCGCGCAGCCGGATGCGGCCGCCGTCGAGCTCGGCCAGATCGCCGGTGCGCAGCCAGCCGCCGTCGAGGCGCAGCGGGCGCACGCCGTCCGGCCCCAGGTAGCCGTCCGCGAGCGAGGAGGTGTGCACCAGCAGCTCGCCGCCGACGTCGCCGTGCCGCTCGCCGAGCCGGACCTCCACACCGGGAAGCGGCACGCCGATGTCGCCGGGCGCCTCGGTGCCGTCGACCGGGCTGAGGGTGATCGCGCCCGCCTCCGAAGAGCCATAGCAGTTGTACAGCGTCAGCTGATGCCAGCGCGCGATGTCCCGGGCCGCGCCGGGCGGCAGCGGCGCACCGGCCGACACGGCACGCTCGAACGGGCCGAGCACCGGCCCACCGACCCGGGCCGCCTCCTGCGCCGCGGTCCGGTAGTGCGCCGGGTGGGCGATGAGGACCCGCGCGCCGGTCCGGGCCGCGGCCCGCGCGTGCTGCGACGGGATCGTCCGCGGCCCGCAGTGGTAGATGCCGGAGCCGGCCAGGATCGCGGCGACGAGGCCGTAGTTGAAGCCGTAGGCGTGGTGCAGCGGCACCGCGACGACGACCGGGCTCCCGGGCCGGTAGCCGAGGAACTGCGCGACTCGGCGGCCGTCGGCCAGGATCGCGTCGGCTCCCCGGACCACGCCGGTCGGGGCGCCGGTCGACCCGGAAGTGAGGAAGGTCTGGGTGTGCGGGGCCGCACCGGCCGGGGCGTCGCCGGCGGTGCCCCGGTCCGCGTACACACCGAGCTCGGGGTCGCGATAGCCGCCCTCGGCCGGGCCCGGCTGGTCGCCGACCCGTAGCCCGGCGGGCGGCGCCGGATCGAGCGGGTCGACGTGGACGACCGGCACCGCGGCGAGGTCGCCCGCGAGGGTGGCGACCAGCGTCCCGACCGCGGTCCCGCATGCGGCGACCAACGGGCCCCCCGCCTGGCCGTGCCCGTCGAGCCCGTCGAGCCCGTCGAGCCAGGCGGCGAGCCGCTCGGCGCCGGCCCGGACCCGCGCACCGGGCACCTCACCGCGGGCCGAGGCGACGACCTGGCCGGCGAGCCGGTCGCCGAGCGCCGCGAACAGGCGGCCGGTCACGGCGCCGGCACCTTGGTGACCAGGGTGTCACCGAGGACGAGGGCGTCGAGGTCGGTGTTGAGGAAGCAGCGCAGGGCATCGGCCGGCGACTCGACGATCGGTTCGTCGTTGTCGTTGAACGAGGTGTTGAGCAGCACCGGTACCCCGGTCAGCCGTTCGAAGGCGGCCAGGAGCGCGTCGAGTCTCGGGTTGAGCGCGGCGGTCACGGTCTGGAGCCGGGCCGTACCGTCGGCGTGGGTCACCGCCGCGATCTGCTGGCGCTTGTGCTCCAGGACCGGCGCCACCAGCAGCATGTAGTAGACGGGGATGTCGGTGCCGAAGAACTCCGCCTGCCGTGCCTGCCGGACGATCGGCGCGAACGGACGGAACGGCTCGCGGTGTTTGACCTTCTCGTTGATCCGGTCCCTCATCCAGGCCGGTCGCGGGTCGGCGAGGATGCTGCGGTTGCCCAGGGCCCGCGGCCCGATCTCGGAGCGCCCCTGGAACCAGCCGACGACGTCACCGGCGGCCAGCCGCAGGGCGACGCTCACGAGCAGCTCGGCGGGGCGGCTGACCCTCACCCGGTCGGACACGGCGTCCAGGGCCGCGTCGATGTCGGCGGTGCCGTACTCCCGGCCGAGGTACGGCGTGAACGGTTCGGTTCGGGGGGTCCACCCGGCGCCGCCGTGCACGTAGTGGCCGTAGAGGGCGGCGCCGAGCGACGTGCCGCTGTCGCCCGCGGCCGGCACGATGTGCACCTCCTCGAACGGCGTCTCCTCGAGGATCTTGAAGTTCGCCACGCTGTTGAGCGCGACCCCGCCGGCCAGGCACAGCCGCGACTGTCCGGTCTGCTTGTGCAGCCACCGGGCCAGCTCGACGATGATGCGCTCGACGTGGTGCTGCACGGCGTGGGCGAGGTCGGCGCGGACCTCGTCGCGGCCCCGCTCCCCCGCCCCGGCGAGCTCGGAGACGATGTGCCGGCGCATGGCGATCTGCTGCTCGGTCGACTGGCGGAACCGCCCGTCGGACAGGCTGTACCAGTCGCGCATGGCCTCGACGTACCGGGGGCCGCCGTAGGCCGCCAGGCCCATGGTCTTGCCGGCGCCCTGCCCGCCCGGGCCGCCGAAGCCGATCTCCCGCGACACGAGCTCGTACATCCAGCCGATCGAGTCCTCGCAGGGGTCCACGGACCGCTCGTCGGCGAGGGTGACCCGGCCCGCGTGGGCGGCGAGCGGGCGCAGCCCGGACGGGTCCGCGCGATAGGACGTCGTGGTCTCGCAGCACAGCCCGGCGTCGGTGCCGACGTCGCTGCCGCGGCCGTCGAGGACCAGCACCGCGGCCTCCTCGAACGGCGAGGTGTAGAACGTGCTCGCGGCGTGCGAGAGATGGTGGCCGATCCAGTGCACCCGGTCGGCGAACCGCGCGGCGTACACGGGGTTGAGGAAGTCGTTGGCGACGATGAGGTCGACGTCGCCGATGCCGAGGCCGGCCTCGTCCAGCACGTAGTCCACCGCCTCGGCCTTGGCCAGCCGCGGGCCCAGCCCGAAGGCCATCTTCACTCTGGTCAGCCGCTCCTCCTCCACGGCCGACACGACGACACCGTCCCGCACGAGACAGGCGCCGTAGTCGTGGTGTGATCCGCCGAGACCGAGTACTCGCATGGGTCACCGCCTTTCTGGGGCATGGGACGGATTGCGGGCCAGGTTGCGGTACGCGTCGGGCCTGCGCCGCGCGTGGGTCCAGAGGCCCTGGGCGCGGTAGCGGCGCAGCGCGTCGAGGTCGACGTCGGCGACGAGCAGGCCGGGCCGGGCGCCGGCGACGAGGATCTGGTGGTCGCGGGGCCGGTCGGCCGCGCTGGCGATGCCGTCGAAGACCGCCGAGCGGCCGTTCATGAACGGTCGCGGGTAGTTGGCCATCGCGACGGCGAGCATGTTCTCGAACGCGCGGGCCCGGAACTGACCGAGCCGGTCGTCACAGATGAGGCAGGCGTTGGGGCTGAGGATGAGTTCGGCACCGTCGAGTGCCAGCGACCGCGCCGATTCGGGGAACTCGCGGTCGAAGCAGGTCATCACGCCGATGCGGACCGGGCCGGCGCGCGTGCGCACCGGGGCGGCGCGGAACCGGGCTCCGGGTCGCAGTACCGCCTCCCACGTGAAGTCGCAGACGTGGACCTTGTCGTGCACGAGGGCCAGTGCGCCGTCGCTGCCGATGACGGCGGTCGCGTTGGCCGGGCCCGCGTCGGTGCGCCGCAGGAAGGTGACCGCGACGGCGATCCCGGCCGTGGCGGCCAGCTCGCGGAACGCGCCGACCCAGCGGCCGTCGAGCGGCTCGGCCCGGGCCAGCCAGGCGTCGCGGTGCGGCCCGTCGGGGCAGGGGGCGTACCCGATCTGCCACAGTTCGGGAAAGACGACGAGGTCGGCGCCCACGGCCCGGGCGCGCCGGCACGCATCGATGCCGGCCGCCAGGTTCGCGTCCGGGTCGTTGAACGCCGCTCGTTCCTGGATCAACGCCAGCCGCAGCATCAGCGCGCCGCCTTCGGCCCCAGCTCGGCCCCGTGCCGCGCGAGCAGCTCGTCGACCTCGACCCGCACGCCGCGCCGGGCCGACTCGATCGCGGCCTGGGCCGTGGCGAACGTCAGCAGGTTGTCCGACGCCTCGCCCCAAGGCGGCGGGCCGCCCCGCAGCGCCGCCGCGAACTCGTCGAGGGCGGCCGTGACCAGAGCGGCCGGGTCCGCGGATGCCTGGCCTGGCTCCGTCGTCGCGGCGGCCGCCGGAGGCAGGTCCGCGCGGATCTCGGCGACGGGTGCGGTCTCGCCGTCCCACGCGGCGCTGCCGTGGCTGCCGGACACCCGCCACCGGCCCGTCCACGACGTCTCCAACCCTTCCGAGCACCACGAGCCCGTGTACCCGAGGTGGACGCCGTTGGTGTACTCGACGGCCACGATGGCGGCGGCGGGCCCGGCGTACCAGCTGCCGGGCGGGTTGTACTCGGTTGCCGAGACGGCGACCGGACGCTCCCCGGTCACGAACCGGACCGCGTCGAAGGTGTGCGGCGCCATGTCGAGCAGCAGCGGATGGTCCATGGCGAGGCGGAAACCGGCGTCGCGGTACGCCCGATGGAACTCGACGCTCACGAGCCCCAGCGGGCCGAGCGTGCGCGCCACGTCCCGGAGCCGCTCAAGGCCCGGCTCGTAGCGCCGCGACTGCGCGATCATGAGCAGGCGGCCGCGCTCGCCGGCCAGCCGGGTCAGCGCGACGGCCTCCTCGAGGGTCGCGGCGAACGGCTTCTCCGACAGGACGGACAGGCCGGCCGACAGCGCCGAGGAGGACACCGCGAAGTGCGCGGCGGGCGGGGTGATGTTGACGCACACGTCCGGTGCCTGGGCCAGCTGCCCGGCGAGGTCGCCGGTGACCGTCAGGTCCGGACGGCGCAGCCGGATCGCCGCGCCCCGGGCCCGGCGCTCGTCGAGATCCGCGATGCCGACGAGGTCGAAGCCGGGATGCGCCTGCACGGCCCGCAGCCAGGTCATGCCCATGCCCCCCGCGCCGACCACAACGGTGCGCAGCGGCGCCGGGCCAGGAAGAAGGTGGAGGTTCACCGGACTCCCCCGTGCTCGCCGGGCCGCTCAGCCGGCCTTGCTCTGCACGTAGTCGGCCATCTTCCCCACGGCGGCGAAGTCGTCCACCACCAGCTCCTCGTCGGGGATGGTGACGCTGAACGTGGACTCCAGCCAGACCAGCGTCTCGAGGATTCCCAGCGAGTCGAACCCGGCGAAGTCGCGCAGGTCGCGGTCCTCGGCGATGGGGCCGTCGCCGACGTCGGTCAGCACGGTCCGAAGGTGCTCGGTGATGGTGTCCACGATCTTCTGACGGTCGCTCATCAGGTTCCCTTTCTCGTGGTACCGGCCACGCGCCGGGTGACGGCGTGGAGGTGGAGGCTGTAGGTGTCCGCGGCCGGTCCGGCCGGCAGCAGGCCCCGCCAGGGCTTGGACGGCGAGACGTAGTGCATGACGACGGCGTCGGCCTCCTCGGCGGCGAGGGCCGCGTCGGTGGGCAGGCGCTCCGGCGGCAGCCGAATCCACGGGGTGCGGCGCAGCGCCGACAGCGGGATCGTGTTGAACCGCCGGGGCAGCCGGTGCCAGCGGTCGCGGGCGGCGAGGTTCAGCGCGTCCTGGTCCCACAGCCGCAGATGCCGGGGGTGCTCGGCGACGGCCCGGAAGGCCCGCTCGAAGAGCCCGTCGCGCCGGCACTCGGCGAGGTCGAAGACCATGACGCCGCTGTTGAAGTACGCGCGGTCGCCGTCCAGCCCGAGCTCCTGCCAGCCGGGCAGGGCGCGGCCGTCCGCCAGCGTCGGGTTGACCGTGTCCTGCACGGCGCCGAACGGCAGGCCCCGCAGGTCGGCGTCGAGCAGCGGGCGCAGGTCGCCGCGCACGACGATGTCGGCGTCCAGATACACCGCCCGGTCGGCGGCCGCGACGGCGGCCGGGATCGCCAGCCGCAGATAGTTGGCCCGGGCGCCGCCGAAGGCCGTGTTGTACGGCAGGTCCGGCAGTTCCGCGCGGCGCAGCACCAGATCGAGGTCGTGGTCGGCGGCGACGGCGGCGATGTCGGCCCGGGTCCGCTCGTCCAGCCCCTCGTGCAGCACGACCACCGTGAGCCCGCGCGCCCCGGCGGGCTGCGAGACGCACAGCGACTCCAGGGCGACGAGCAGCGGCACGCGGTACGAGTCGTCGACCGCGAACACGATCGGCACGGCGCTCACGCGCGCGCACCCGGCTGGCTGTCGGCATAGGCGCCGGCCTGGATGTTGTACAGCTCCGCGTAGAGGCCGTCGCGCCGCATGAGCTCCTGGTGGGTGCCGTGCTCCACCAGGCGCGAGCCGTCGATGACCACGATGAGGTCGGCCATCCGCACGGTGGAGAACCGGTGCGAGACGAGCAGCGTGATGCGTCCCGACTCGCCGGCGCCGGGTTCCCGGGCCGCGGCGGCGTAGCGCTCGAACAGTTCCCACTCGGCGACGGCGTCGAGGGCCGAGGACGGTTCGTCGAGCACGAGCAGCAGCGGGTCGCGCCGCATGAACCCGCGAGCCAGCGCGATCTTCTGCCACTGCCCGTGCGACAGGTCGACGCCGCCGGCCCAGGTCGCGCCGAGCTGCGTGTCGGGGCCCTGCGGCAGGCCGGCGACGAGGTCGGTCGCGCCGGCCCGGGCCAGGGCGTCCGGCAGCGCGTCCGGGTCGTCGTGGCGCAGGTCGCCGACGCCGACCGCCTCCCGGACCGGGTACTCGAACTTGACGAAGTCCTGGAAGGTCCCGGCGACGCGCTCCTGCCAGGCCGCCGGCGCGATGGCCGCGAGGTCGGCGCCGTCGACGGTGATCCGCCCGGCGGTGGGGGCGTAGTACCGGCACAGCAGCTTCACGAGGGTCGACTTGCCGGCCCCGTTCTCGCCGACGATCGCCACGACGGCACCGGCCGGCAGGTCCAGCGTCACGTGCTCCAGCACGTCGCGGTCGGCGCCCGGATACCGGAACGTGAGGTCCTCGACCCGGATGCCCCGGCGCAGCGCGTCGGGCGGCGGGCCGTCGCCGGCGTGCGCCGCGGCGCGGGCGTAGTCGTCGAGCCAGGCGAGCCGGCGGGCGCCGTCGAGCCAGATGAGCCGGAACAGGTGGATGTCGCGGACGGCCTGGCCGAGGTACTGCGACAGCCGGCTGCCCGCGGCGAGCGTCAGCACGGCGGCCGCGGCGGCGTCGGGGCCGGTGGCGACGAACGCGACGCTGGCGACGAGGGCGGCACCGAGGACCGCGTAGGCCACCGACAGCCAGACCGCCGACACCGACCGGGCCCGGGCCATCCCCCGGTACCGCGCGAACCACGAGGTCTCGGCCAGCTCCACGAGACGCTCCTGCAGCCGCCCGACCCGGACCTCCTTGGCCGCCTGCGGGGTGGTGCCGAGCAGGAAGAGGCTCCGGGCCCGCCGCTCGGCCTGCGCCCCGGCCTCCTCGGCCCGCTTCTCCACCTTGCCGCGCCAGTCCGACACGAGCACCGGCGGGATCGCCAGCAGCACGAGCAGCAGCAGCCAGGGGCGGATCGAGGCGAGCAGGCCGACGGTGATGAACAGCCGCAGCACGACCCCGAGATTGGAGAAGAGCATCTGGTACAGCTGGCTGAGCGCCGAGGCGTGGTCGCGCAGCAGCGCGAGCCGGTCGGCGTACTCGGCCCGCTCGTGATGCTCGATCGTCGGGATCTTGGCGTGCAGTTGCACCATGTACGACTCGACGTCGACGGCCGCGCGGTCGGTCAGCCGGGTGTTGATCCGGCCCGCGCCGAGGCCGAGCAGCCAGGTCGCGGTCACGAGGGCGGCGAGGGCCGCGGCGGCGAAGGCGATCCGGCGCGCGTCGCCGTCGGCGGTGGCGGCCACGAGCCGCGACAGCGCCAGGGCGAGCAGCGCGTCGGGCGCGGCCCCGAGCACGGTCACGGCGAACGCCGCCACCATGAGCACCGGCTGGGCCCGCAGCCCCAGCCGCAACGACAGGGCCAACGACCTCAGCGACGATGGCAACTGGTCAGCGGCTCGCACGGTGCGTGTCCTCCTCGTCGAACCGGGACGCCTGCATGTCGAACATGACGCGGTAGCTGCCGCCGAGCGCCATGAGCTCGTCGTGGGTGCCGAGCTCGGCCACCCGGCCGTCGCTGAGCACGCAGATCCGGTCCGCGTGCCGCACGGTCGAGAACCGGTGCGAGATCAGCAGCGTGGTGCAGGCACGGGTGGCGGCCAGGACCCGGTCGAAGATCTCGGCCTCGCCGCGGACGTCGAGCTGTGCCGTCGGCTCGTCGAGCACGACCACCCCGGCGCCCTGGCGTACCGCCGCGAGGGCCCTGGCGATCGCCACCCGCTGCCACTGGCCGCCGGACAGGTCGGTGCCGTCGTCGTAGCCGGGGGCGAGCACCGTGTCGAGCCGGCGCAGGTCGGCGGCGCCGGCGTCGGCGAGCGCGTCCAGCACCACCTCGTCCGGCGCTCCGAGCGGCGCGACGTTCTCCCGCAGCGGCAGCTCGTACCGGGCGAAGTCCTGGAAGACCGCGGTGAGCCGGCGCCGCCACGAGGTGACGTCGTACTCCCGCAGGTCCTTGCCGTCCACCAGGATCTGCCCGGACGTCGGGTCGTACAGGCGGCACAACAGCTTGATGAGCGTGGTCTTGCCCTGGCCGTTGAGCCCGACGACGGCGAGCGACGTGCCGGCCGGGATGACCAGATCCAGGCCGGACAGCACCTCGTGGTCCTGGCCCGGGTAGGTGAACCGCACGTCGCGGAACCGGATCTCGGCGGCCGGCAGACCGTCGGCGTCCTGCGTGCCGGACGGCAGCGCACCGGTCTCGGCCATGCCCCGCTCGGCGCGCAGCACCGACTCGACGTTGTCGGCGGCCAGCGCGAGAGCCCAGTTGAACCCGCCGAACGCGATGAGGCTGGCGCCGACGGCGGCCTGGGCGAACACGACGACCCGGCCGCTGTCGATGTGGCCCGCGCCCGCCTGCCGGGCGATCCACCAGAAGAGCAAGACGTTGGCCGCGAGCAGGATCAGCAGCGCCCAGCGCAGCGGACGCTGCCGGACCCGCGTGGAGTGCAGCCGCCGGTCGACGAGGTCCCGCCGGCTCGTGACGAACCGGCCGACGAGCCAGTCGGTGAGACCGAAGACCCGGATCTCCTTCGCCGCCGGGCCGGCGACGCCCAGGCTGTAGGTGTACTCGGCCCGCTGCTGGCTGGCCCGGACCTCGTCCTGGGTGAGGTCCCACGAGGTGCTCTCGCGCAGGAGTACGTGGGTCGAGGCCCAGGCCGCGCCGATGAGCAGCGGCGCCCACCAGGCCAGCCCGAACAGCAGCAGCGCCTGGATCACGCCGGTGATGATCATGACCAGCCCACCCGAGATGATGCCGAGCGACAGCGACAGCTGCGGCCCGGACATGCCGGTGTCGAAGTCTCTCGCGACCGCCAGGTCGCCGGCCCGCTCGTGCGACTCCAGGTGCTCGACGCCCTGCGGAGCGGTCGCGGCCACCAGCAACTGCCGGTGCAGGTGCAGCGCGACGCGGTCGCCGAGGTTCGCGCCGACCTGGCTCAGGATCGGCGCCTGCACCAGCCCGGCGACGAACACCGCCCCGAGCAACACCAGCGGCGTCCGCGGGCTGTCCCCGCGTTGGAGCGCCGAAACCAGCACGCCGACCGTCACGCTGAACGCCGACGGCAGCAGGCCGCCGAACGCGACCAGCCCCCACCAGGCGGCCGCAAGGGCACGGTCGCCCCGCGGCAGCACGGCGAACAACCGCCGGACCTTGCGCATCACATCTCCTCGTTCGCCGCGCTGGCAGGGTTTCGGGGTGCGGCACCACGTCCGGCTGACCCATTCGCAGGGCGCCGGCAGCCATATCGGAAACGGGAGCATCAATCCACGGCCGCCAATGCCTCCCGCCGTCGGCCCGAGTGACCCTACAGAGACGCGACCGAGCATGGCAACTATCCAACCAATTTTTGCAACTATCAAACTCTCTGGAGTCGCCGAGCCTCCTCACCATCAGCAACCTTGATCGCCGAAGATGCCCTGCCGGCGCGGAATATGAGGGGAACTCGCCCTATTTCGCGCTACGGAACGTAGCCATCGAATGCCGTTCGGTGCCGAAAGACCTCACACACCGCAGTTGCACAGATCCGCTCAGTACTTGCGACGAAGTGTGGATCTCCCCTACGGTCTGGTCCGGACATGCAGCACGTAACGCCGCCGTCCCATTGCGAACGGTCAAGGGGAATGACCCGTGAACGCAGATCTGGAACACCCCCGCCCCGATGTCGGACTCCGCACCGACCGCGCCGGAACGCGCGTGCTCGTCACCGGGTACAGCGGCTTCGTCGGCTCCTGGCTGAGCACCGCGCTGCTCGTCGGCGGCGCCGAGGTGGTCGGCTACGCCACCGACGACACCCCGCACACCCGGGCCCGGGCAGCGGAGCTGAAGGCCCTCGGCGTCACCGGGGTCACCGGCGACATCCGCGACTTCGACGCGCTGCACGACGTCATGCGCGACGGCCGATTCGACGCCGTCGTCCACCTCGCCGCGCAGCCGCTCGTCAGCGTCGGTCTCGCCGACCCGCGCACGACCCTGACCACCAACGTCGTCGGCTCGGTCAACGTGCTCGAGGCCGTGCGGCTGTGCGCGCCGCCGGTGCTGCTGCACGTCACCTCCGACAAGTGCTACCGCAACCGGGCCTGGCCGTGGCCGTACCGGGAGATCGACGAGCTCGGCGGCGGCTGCCCCTACAGCGTCTCCAAGGCCGGCGCCGAGCTGGTGTTCGAGGCCTACCAGGAGCTGTACCGCACCGCCCGGCTGCCGGTCGCAGCAGGCTCGATCCGCTTCGGCAACATCATCGGCGGCGGCGATCACGCGGCGAACCGGCTCGTGCCGGACACGCTCGCGGCCCTGGCCGCCGGGCAGCCGATCCGGCTGCGCAACCCGGACGCCGTGCGGCCGTGGCAGCACGTCCTGGACGTCGTGCACGGCCTGCTGCGCCTCATGGACGGCCTCGGCTCCGGCGCCGTCGCCCCGGGCGAGGTCTACAACTTCGCGCCGCCGGGCAACGGCGCCAGCGTGCGGGAACTGGTCGACGCCCTCATCGCCGCGTGGACCCGGCACGGCGGCACCGGCGTGCCGGTCGTCGCCGGCCACGAGCCCGGATTCGCCGAGGACGGCGTCCTGCGCCTCGACGGCCGGCGGGCCGCGGCGGCGCTCGGCTGGCAGCACCGGTTCGACCTCGACGGCAGCGCCGAGGCCATCGTGTCGTGGCACCACGCGGTCGCCGCCGGCACCGCGGCCGTCGACGCGACCGCCGCCCAGTTGCACACCGTGCTCGGACTTCCCCGACTCCCCGACCGAACGGCAGGTGCCGCGCGATGAGCCACGCCTTCGTCTTCTCCCGCGAGTACCCGCCGAACACGGTCGGCGGCACCAGCACCGTCGCCCGCAACCTCGCCGCCGGATTGGCCGCGCTCGGCCGGCGAGTCGTCGTCGTGTCCACCCTCGCCGGCACCGACCGCGACTCCCGCGAGCACATCGACGGCGTGACGGTGTACCGCGCCGCCACCGGCCTGGTCTACAACGAGGAGTCCGGCCTGGCCGACCAGAGCGTGCGCAGCCACCGCCGGCTCTACGCCGCGGCCGAGGCCCTCGCCGACGAGCTGGGCCCGCCCGGCGTGGTGCTCCTGCCCGACCTGTTCTGCCACCCCGAGGCGACGATGTTCGCCCGCCGCCACGGCGTCGCAACCGTCAACATCCTGCTCCAGGACTTCCGGGCGATCGTGCCGTACGACCGCGACGCCCACCACGTGACGACCGGCGTCTCCGCCGACCGGCGCGACCTGGTCCTGCTGGAGGAGAAGGCGGTGACCGGCTGCGACCACACCGCCTTCATCAGCCAGGCGCTCAGCGACGCCATCACCGGCTACTACCCGCACAGCACCGCCGCGCACAGCGTCGTCCACCTCGGTGTCGACCTCGCCGAGATCGACGCCGTGCGCGCCGACCGGGACGGCCCGCGGCTGCGCGCCGAGCTGCTCGCCGGGCGGCCGGACACGTCGCTGCTCGTCGCCTGCGGCCGGCTCGTGCCGGTCAAGGGCTTCGCCGAGCTCCTGCGGGCGCTGCCCGACGTCCACGCCCCGGACACCGCCGTGCACCTGGCGCTGGTCGGGGTCGGCCCGGAGGAGCCCGCGCTGCGTCGCCTCGCCGGCGAGCTCGGGGTCGCCGACCGGGTCACGTTCCTGGGCGACATTTCGCGGCGGGCCGCGCTGAGCTGGATGTCGGTCGCCGACGTCGCGGTGGTCCCGAGCCTCTGGGAGTCCTTCTGCTACGTCTGCGCCGAGATGATGGCCCTGACGCGGCCGGTGGTGTGCACCGCCGTCGACTCGCTGCGCGAGCTGGTGCCCGACGCCCGCTACGGATGGCCCGTGCCGGTCACCGGCCCGTCGGGCGCGCGGGTGCTCGACCCCAGCGACCTCGCCGCCGCGCTCACCGCGGCGCTGGCCGACCCGGCGGAGGGAGCCCGCCGCGGCGCGGCCGCCCGGGCCCGCGTCGAGCAGCACTTCACCAACGCCCGCTTCGCGGAGGGCATCGCGGCGATCGCCGACCGGCTGGCCGGGCTGAGGAGCCATGCCTGAACCGGACCTCGCCGCCGTGCACGCCCTGTGCGCGGCGGTGACCCCGCCGGACCCGCGAAGCGCGCGCCACTCCCAGGTCCGCCAGCGGGCCCAGGCCCGGCCGCCGGACGCCCTCGGCGCCCTCGACGCCGTCGCGCACCGCGTCGCGGGCATCCGCCGGGACGCCGCGCCGGGGCCGCTCCCGGCCGTGGTGAGCGTGCTAGCCGGGGACCACGGCGTCGCCCGGCACGGCACGTCGGTGTACCGCCACGGCTACACCGCCCGCGTCCTCGAGCTGATCCGTGCCGGCCACGCGCCCGTCTGCACCCTGGCCGCGCGGGTCCCGGCCCGGGTCGAGTGCGCCGACGTCGGGCTGTCCGAGGCCGTCGGCGACCAGCGGTACAAAATCGGAACCGGCACCGGCGACATCACGCTGGACCCGGCGATGGCGCCGGCGCAGGCGATCCGGGCCGTTCTCGGCGGCGCGCGGTACGCCACCGAGCGGCTCGCCGACGCCGGGCTGCTCGCGATCGGCGAGCTGGGCGTCGGCAACACCACCCCGGCCGCCGCGCTCACCGCCCGGCTGCTGGACACCGCCGCCGCCGAGGTCGTCGGCGCCGGCTCCGGCGTCCCCGCCGACGTCGTCGCGCGCAAACGACACCTGGTCGACGTCGCCCTCGCCCGCCACGCCGACGTCCCCGCCGACGACCCGCTGGCCCTGCTCGCGGCCCTCGGCGGCTTCGAGATCGCCGCCAACGTGGGCGTCATCCTCGCCGCCGCCGGACGGCGCCAGGTGGTGGTCATCGACGGAACGATGACCGCGGTCGCCGCCCTCCTCGCGGTGCGGCTGTGCCCCGCGGCGGCCGGCTACCTCGTGGCCGCACACCGCTCGACCGAGCCCGCCCACCGCGCCCTGCTCGCCGGCCTCGGCCTCGAGCCCCTGCTCGACCTGGGCATGCGCCTCGGCATGGCGTCCGGCGCGACGCTCGCCCTGTCCCTGATCAACGGGGTCCTCGCGGTCGCCGCGTCGACACCGTCCGCACGCTCGGCCGGTCTCGTGCCGAGCCCGTGACCCGACCGCTCACACGTGCGTGATTCTCTCCCACTTGCTGGGCGGCTTCAGCGTGTGCGTGGCATGGAGGGCCGCGGTCACGGCCGTGCCCGCGACGGTGAGCTTGAGCGTGCCGACGCCGGCACCCGCCCCGACGCGGCCCCGAACGCTGCCCAGCGTCTCGATCCGGTAGGTCAGGCCGGGCCAGCCGAGCACGTTCACGTCGCCGCCCGGGACGAGCGTCGTGCTCCTGCCCATCGCCCCCCGGACGGTCGCCACGCCGTCGCCGGCGCCCACGACCCGGTACTGGTGCAGCAGGCCGCTGCTGGCCTGGATCAGCCGACGGGCGGCGTCGAAGGCGTCCGTCATGTTCGGACCGGGCGCGAGCACGGCGCCGATGAGCTTGTACCGGTGGCCTTCCGCGGAGATCTCGGCCGCGAAGAGCAGGCAGCCGCCGGCCTCGTCGGTGAATCCGGTCTTGATGCCGATCATCCCGTCCTGGTACAGCTGCGTGTTGACGTTGCTGACCTGTCCCACGACGGGGAGCGCGGCCTGCGGCATCGCCACGATCTGCGCGAACACTGGCATCTGCATCGCCAGCCGGCCCAGGGCGGCCTGGTCGGCGGCGGTGCTGACGGTGGCCGCTTCGAGTCCGGACGGGTCGGTGTAGTGCGTGTTCGTCATCCCGAGCTGGGCCGCGGCCTGGTTCATCTTGGTGACGAACGCGGCGTCGTCGCCGGCGTCCCACCGGGCCAGGATGTGGGCGATGTTGTTGGCCGAGGGCAGGAGCAGGGCCACGAGCGCCTGCCGCTCGGTGAGTGTCTCGCCGGCCACCACCTTGACCACCGACTCGCCGGAGGCGAACTGGGACGGGTAGGTGGCGGCCTCCTCGGCCGAGACGGTCAGCGTGGGGCCGTCCTCGTCCAGGCGCATGGGATGGTCCCGCAGGATGAGGTATGCGGTCATCACCTTGGCGACGCTGGCGATCGGCACGGGTCGTGAACCGCCGGAGGTGCCCACCCGTCCGAATCCGTCGACATCGACCGCCGCCTGCCCGGCCTTGGGCCACGGCATCACCGGCGCGGCGCCCGGGATCGTGTACGTCTGCGCGACGGTCTGCACGATCTGCGGCACCGGCACCGGCTTGGCCAACCCGTACGTGACGAATCCGCCGGCGGTCAGCACCACGGCCGCTATGGCCACGGACAGCCACAGCTCTCGACGGCGAGCCGGCCGCGGTGCGACCGCCGGCTCCAGTTCCGCACTGACCTCAGTGACCTCAGTGACCTCAGTATCGGTATCGGTCTCGGTCCCAGTAACGGTCTCGGTCTCGGTATTGGTCTCGGTCTCAGTATTGGTATTGGTCTCGGTCAACCCGACCTCCCACGGCCAAACGCTCAGCGAAGCCGCGCCCTACCCGAACCGACCGCTGGCTAACGTCCGAACCCGGCGTCGACTCCTGGCCGCCCGAAAGCTGGCGCCGATCGGCCTTTCGGGTGAACCGTCCGGCGGCGACCCGCGCGGTGTCCGCTCCGCGACGGCGTGATCGGCGGGAAGGCGGGACCATACGAGCCGTGACCATGCACCTGTACGACCGCAGCAGTCGGACCCTCGCCTACGCCAACCTCGACCTCGTCCTGCGCCAGGCCGTCGAGCGGCACGCCGAGGAGCGGCTGCTCGGCGCCGTCGCCCCGGTGGCCGGCGTCGACACACGATCGGTCAGCCTCAAGCGACGCGGGCTGTTCCACCGGGGCGAGCCCGAGCACCGCACCATCGGGCTGCTGCTCCCGCACGCCCTGATCGTGCTCACCGCCGGCGCCGAGCGCGGCGTCGTCGTGAAGTCCACCCGCCTCGCCGACATCGCCGCGATCCAGCGCGAGGACCCGCGGCTCGTCATCGATACCGGGGTCAGCGTCCAGGCGCGGTGGGACGGCGGCCGCGCCGCGTCCTGGTTCCTCGCGCTCGGCGACGACCCGGCCGGCCGGGCGTTCCACGAGACGCTGCACGGCGCGGTGGTGGCGGCGCGCCAGAGCGGCTGACGCACCGCCCGCCGGTCAGTCTGCTGCCAACGGCAGACTGAGGTGGAGGACAAAACGCCCGGCAGTCATGGCGGCCGAGAACCGGCCTCCTGCCGACGCGGCGCGTTCCCGCATGCCGATCATGCCGTGGCCCGTGCCCGGCCCCTGTACGCCCGGTTGGGCCGGATTGGCGAGTGTGATGTCAAGGGTGTCGGTGCTGTACGTGAGGTCCAGGTCCACGGCTCCTCCGCTACCGTGCTTGCGGGCGTTGGTCAGTGCCTCCTGCGCGATGCGGTAGGCGGCGAGGTCGGCGGTGCCGGTGAGTGGTCGCGGGATGCCACTGCGGGTCACCCGGACGTCGAGCCCAGCCTGGCGGAATCCGTCCAGCAGCGCGTCGAGTTCGGCGAAGGTGGGTGCGGGTTGCCGGTTGTCCGGCTCGTCGTCGGCACGGAGCAGGCCGACGGTCGCCCGGAGTTCGTCAAGGGCTGCCCGGCTGGTGTCCTTGATGCCGGCGAGGGCCTGGTAGGCGCGGTCCGGGTCGGTGCGCAGCAGGTGGTGTGCGACGCCGGCCTGGGCGTTGACCAGGGTGATGTGGTGGGCGACGACGTCGTGCAGGTCGCGGGCGATACGGACGCGCTCCTCGCGGACCTGCCGCCGGGCCTCGGTTGCCCGGTCTCGTTCGGCTTCGGCAGCCCGTTGGCGTTCCTGGGCCAGGAGCTTGCGCTGGTTGCGCACCGAGTCGCCGATCGCGACCGCGGCAGCGATGTAATTCAGCGGCAGCACGTTGCGGATGTCGAAGAGATGCCCCAGAAGCCACCACATGGAGCTGCCGGTGAGCAGCAGCACGGCGACGGCACCGTACGCTGCCGCGGTGCGCCTTCCGGCCTGCAGCGCGAGGGTGTACAACGCCACCATGGTCGGCACATCCGCCAGCACGAGGTGCGGCGGAAATGCCGGGAGGGCCGCCCCGCACAGCACCGTGACGACCACGACCGCGCGAGGGTGGCGCTGCCGCACCAGCAGCGCCCCGGCCCCGGCAAGCACGAGCACGAGCTGGGGAATCGTCGGCTTGAACAACCCGGGGCCGTGGCCGTAGGCAATCTGCGCCATACCGATCAGCGCGACCACCAGCGAGAGCCCGACGGCCCGCAACCCGCGCACGGTCAGCTCCGTCCCGGTGTGACGAGACCCGTCTCGTAGGCGAACACGACGAGCTGGGCGCGGTCGCGCGCGCCGATCTTCATCATCGCGCGGTTGACGTGTGTCTTGGCGGTCGCGGCGCTGATCGACAACCGCCGGCCGATCTCGTCGTTCGACAGTCCGCCTCCCGCGAGCGCGACGATCTCGCGCTCGCGGGTGGTGAGCTCGTCCAAGCGGGCGTCGGCATTGATGGCAGCCTGCTCCGGGACAGCGAGGAACCGGGCGATCAGCGCGGTCGTCGCGGCCGGTGACAGCAACGACTCCCCCGCGGCGACCGTGCGGATCGCTTGGAGCAGGTCGGCGGGGTCGACCCCCTTGCCGAGAAAGCCGCTGGCCCCGGCGCGCAGTGCGGCCAGGACGTGCTCGTCGGTCTCGAACGTGGTGAGGATGAGCACCCGGGTGCCGGCCAGGGTCTGCGCCCCGGCAATCCGACCGGTCGCGGTGATGCCGTCGCTGCCGGGCATCCGGATGTCCATCAGGACCACGTCCGGGCCGGTCTGCAACGCCTTCGCGACGGCCTCGTCGCCCGTGGAGGCCTCGCCGACGACCTCGATGTCCGGGGCGGCGTCCAGCAGCAGCCGGAAGGTGGCCCGGAGCAGTGCCTGATCGTCGGCGAGGAGGACGCGGATCGTCACGTTCGATGCCTTTCTGGTCATACGGTCGGTTCCATCATCCGACGGCGGCCGGCTCCCGCTCCCGCGCCGGCTGAACCTCCGGGGTTCCCTCGACCGCCACACGGGGCGTGATCTTCTCCGCCCAGCGCGGATACCACCAGTTGTATCGGCCGAGCACCGTCATCAGCGCGGGGATGAGGGTCATGCGCACGACGAAGGCGTCGACCAGCACGGCGAGCGCCAGGCCGACGCCGATGGCGGCGACGATCCGCTGCCCGCCGAACGCGAAGGAGGCGAACACCCCGACCATGATCAGCGCAGCGGTGGCGATGACCCGTCCGGTCTCGGTGACGCCGACCCGCACGGCCCGGCGGTTGTCGCCGGTGTGCGTCCACTCCTCATGCATCCGGCTGACCAGGAACACCTGGTAGTCCATCGACAGGCCGAACACGATCCCGACGATCATCACCGGGACGATGTACATGATCGGCGCACCGGAGCCGACCCGCATCAGCTCGCTGCCCCAGCCGAACTGGAACACGGCCGTGATGGCGCCAAGGCCGACGAGGATGCTCGTGATGTTGCTCAACGCCCCCACCAGCGGCACCAGGACGCTGCGGAACGCCACCGCCAGCAGCAGGAACCCGAGGACCGCGATGATGCCCAGGTACAGCGGAAGCCTGCCCATCAGCGCGTCGGCCAGGTCCTGACTCGAGGCCGCCTTCCCACCGACGTAGGCATGCAGGCCGGTCCCGGCTTCCGCGGAAGGGATGACGTCGCCACGCAGACGCTCGATGAGATCCGCCGTCTGCGCAGCCTGCGCACCGCTGGCGGGCACGATCGTCACCATACCGACCGTGCCGTCCGCCGACGCGCTCACCGGAGTCACCGAGACCACACCCGGCACCGTGGCGAGCCGGCCGGCCAGCTCCGCGAACGCCTGCTTCGACGGTGCGTCGGGGGTGCCCGCCGCGACGACGAGCGGGTTGTCGAAGCCCGCCCCGAACGCGGACGACGTCATCACGGCATACCGGTGCGACCGCGACCCGGACGGGTCACTGCTCGCGTCGGCGTCACCGACGCGCATCCGCAGGACCGGCGTTGCGAGCACCACGACCACCACCAGCGCAAGGGGAACCACCAGCCACGGCGCCCGTTGGACCAGCCGAGCCCACCCGGCGGCAAGGCCGTCCGGCCGGTGGTGCTCGACGACGCCCTCGGCCAGCTGCGCGCGCTGCCGCTTCGACAGCACCTTCACCCCCAGCTTGCCCAGCAACGCCGGCAGCAGCGTCAACGCGGCCAGCACCGTGCACGCCACGGTCACCGCCGCGGCCTCGCCCATGCCGGTGAGCACCCCCATGCCGACGACTCGAATCCCGACCAGCGCCACGATGACTGTCAACCCGGCGAAGACGACCGCCCGGCCGGAGGTGTCGACCGCCCGGACCACCGCATCCGTGACCGATTGACCGGCGAGCAGCCCCTTGCGGGTGCGGTTGACGATGAACAGCGCATAGTCGATACCGACGGCCAGACCCATCATCGACGCCATCGTGACCGACGTCGCGTCCAGCGTGACGACGTGCGAGCCGACCGCGACGAGCAGCAGCGACACGACCACGCCGACGATCCCGGTGATGAGCGGCAGCCACGACGCCCACCACGACCGGAACATCAGCATCAGCAGCACCAGCGCCACGATCAGGCCCACGGCCTCACCGCCGTGGCTCGGCTGCGGCTGGTGTTCGAAGGCGGTACCGCCGTAGGTCAGCTCAACCCCGCTGAGGTGAGCCTGGTCCAGGATCTTCTCGACGCCTGCGACGTCCGCGTCGGACTGCAGGATCACTCGGGCATACGCCGTATTCGCCGACGTCGCCACCTGCTGTGCGCCGGCCTCGCTGTACGGGCTCACCACGGAGACCACGCCGGGTTGCTTGCCGACCTCGTGCAGCAGGCCGTCGATCTCCTGCCGCACCGGCGCCGACGTGATCGAACCAGCCGTCGCGTGCCACGCGACCTTGCCCGTGGTCGTGGCCTCACCGCCACCACCGGACATCCGGGCGAGCAACGAATACGCCTTCGACGACTCGCTGTCGGGCATCTCGGCAGAGGTCTTGAACGCCGTCCCGCCGACGACCACCAGGGCGAGCAGACCCGCCGCCAGCAGCAGCCAGGCGGCGAAAACGGACTTGCGGTGCCTGACGCACCAGCGTGCCAGAACAGACACGGAGAAGATCCCTTCGTCACCACGGTGGAGCAGAACGCCTCCACTGTCGCGACCAGGTCCGTCCCACGTCGTCGGCCGGCCGCGGTGATCGTGCGTACCGCGATCGCCGCAGCCGAGCCGTGCGTACCGCCGATGGAGTACCTGGCGAGTCGGCCAGGCGTCGCAACGGCGCGGTGCCGAACGCGTCGCCGCACGCGGGCCGGCGACGACACGTTCGGCTCAGACAAGCGTCATGCCTTCGGGGTCTTCGCCATCACGCCCTTCACGAGGGCGGTCATGTTCGTCTTCATGGCGTCGGAGTCCCACGGCGCGGTGCCGCCCGCGTTGAACCGGACCTCGACGTACAGGTTCTGCTCGACGCAGACGAGGACCGCCTCGATGCGCTTGTCGCCCGCGCTGAGCCGCCTGCTGTAGAAGCCCTGCGAGCCGCAGCCGGTGACCTTCTCGTCGTTGAAGCCGGAGATCTTCGGGTACGCGTCGGAGGACTCCTGGTAGCGGGCCGCGGTGTCGTCGTCGACGTTGGCGAACACCTTGAGCGTCTGAACGCCGTCGGCGGCGGAGAGGGAGTACTCGCAGCCGTTGAGGGTGTACTTGGTCTTCTCCTCGAGGGGCTCCCCCGCGCCGGTGCCGGCACGCGGGCCGAGCAGGCTCGGGTCGGCGAGCGCGCACCGGTCGGTGGGCTGCTTGTAGCCGCCGCCCGGGTTCGCGGCCCGGGTAGCCGCCGGGGAGGCCGAGTTGGTGGCCGGCTTGTCGTCGTTGCCGTCGGCGAGGACGAGGACCGCCCCGAGGACGAGGCAGAGCACGATCACCCCGCCGACGAGGCCGAGGACGAGGCCGAGGACGTTCCTGCGTCTCGGCGAGCGGCTCGCCGGCAGGTACGGCGAAGTTGTATAGGGAGCGCCCTGGTAGGGCGGCTGGTGTGGCGCGTTCATGGTCATCAAGTCTGGTGGCATACGGGCGGGCGCACGGTCGGGCGGTGGATGCCGGGAAGGTCGGCTATCCGACCGTTGTCGGCTTTGCACCGGGTGCCGCCGCTTGTGCGCTCAGCCGCCGATACAGCGGCCGCTGCCGGTGTAGCAAGCGTGGTCGTTCTGGGGCGGCGGTGAGGAGGGAATGGCGCGGACGGGGTAGTAGTCGTCGTTGACGGTGACCATGACCACGTACTGGTACCGCGGGAAAAACGTCGAGACATCGACGGACTTCTGCTCGCGATAGGCGGGGTTCGAATACCGCACAGTGAGCGCTTCGGGGCCCTGAATTGGGCCGGGCGTCGCCGGCTGCCGCATCCAGTCGATCTGGATGGTGGCGTTCTTGGTGTAGTACAGCGGCGGCTGGGACAGCCCGCCGCTTGCGAACCAACCGGCTTTCTGAAGGCCCTGGTCCCAGCCGGCTTTGTCCGGTATGTCGGCGGTGCCGAGGTACGCGGTCACCACGCGCTGGCACTCGACCCAGGACCCGCCGAACATCGAGCCGGACGAGCGGATGCCGCACACGTCGGTCACCGCCGTGGCGTCGGCCCGGCCGATGACGGCCAAGATTTCGGACATTCGCGCGTCGAGCGCCGCGGTCGACGTCCGGTCGGCTTCGATCACGGCCGATGACGAGGCCAGCCTGGCGGGCTCGGACGGCCCCGGAGACCTGTCGCGAAACTGCAAGCCGGCATTGCCGCAGCAGATTGCCAGGATGGCCAGCAACAGCAACGGCACCATCAGGAGCGCGACGGTGCGCG
Source organism: Dactylosporangium sp. NPDC000244 (assembly GCF_040300725.1). Lineage (NCBI taxonomy): Bacteria > Bacillati > Actinomycetota > Actinomycetes > Micromonosporales > Micromonosporaceae > Dactylosporangium > Dactylosporangium sp. NPDC000244. Next base: position 97,756 of record NZ_JBEPEH010000006.1, on the reverse strand, counting down.
GCGAACCACGGTGCGACATTGGCATCACTGAATTGTCGAGCCCCAAGGAAACGCGACGGTGTCCTTCTCGCATCGACCTCGCCGCAACCGCCACGGCCGGCGGACCCGGGGCGGTCCAGAAACAACCCGGATGCCCCCTCCCGCCGCGGCACGTGCCGGGGCATGGTGAAGGTGGAAGGCAGTTTCCCCGCGGTGGATCCGCCGACATCGGGAGGTTGTCATGACCGCCAATCGCCGACCGGTGACCGTGGGTGTCGACGGCTCGCCGGCCAGCTTCGGCGCGGTCCGCTGGGCCGTGGACGAGGCGGTGCGCCACGGGCAGCCGCTGCGGGTCACCCACGCGATCGCCGTCGCGGGCGCCCTCGAACGGGCGGCCGACGAGCACGAGGTCGCCCTGCACGCCGCGGTCGAGGCCCGCACCTGGCACCCCGGCCTGCACGTCACCACGTCCACGTGGCGCGGCAGCCCGGCCCGTGTGCTCCTCGACCAGTCGCAGTCCGCCTCGCTCCTCGTGGTGGGCAGCCGGGGAATGGGAGGCTTCGGCTCGCTGCGGATCGGCTCCGTCGGCCTGCAGGTGGCCGCGCACGCGCACTGTCCCGTGCTCGTCGTGCACCATGCGGAGCGGTGGGCCGGCCCGGACGTACCGCTGCCGCAGCATCAGCCGATCGTCGTCGGCGCCGACAGCTCCGCGCACGCCGAGTTCGCGGTGGAGCTGGCGTTCGCGGAGGCGATGTCGCGCGGTGTGCCACTGGTCGCGGTGCGCGCCTGGCAGGAGCCCGCCCACCATTGGGGCCGGGCCACGGACCTCACCCAATGCGCCGCCGGGGCCTACGACATGCTGGCCGCCGGGCTGGAACCGTGGCGGGCGAAGTACCCGACCGTGCCGGTCGACCTGCGCACCGTCCGCGGCGCGCCGGCTCCGGTGCTGCTCGCGGAGGGCCGCGACGCGCTCATGATCGTGCTCGGTCCTCGCGGAACGGGCGGCTTCGACGACCTCAGCATGGGCTCGGTGACCCAGCAGGTGCTGGACCACGCCTCGGCCCCGGTCCTCGTCGCCCGCCACTGACGCACGCCTTCACACGTGTGTGCCGGCGCCGGACGCGCCTTCGCCGGGCTCACTGGCGGACCGCGGCGACGACGAGCTCGACCACGCGGTCGACGGCGGTCGCCACGGCCGGGGTCAGGCCGGTGCCGTATCCGGTGTCCGCCGCCTCGATGCCGAGCAGCAGCATGCGGTCGGGAAGCCGATCGAGCTCCCGGGCCAGGGCGACGGCATCGCCGAGATCCACGGCGTGGGAGCTGGTGCTGCCCCCGGCCCCGCACGGGCGGCCGGCCACACGCCGGCGGTGGACATGCCCGGCCGGGGCGTGGTGCGTGTGGACCGTGTCGACGACGACGGCGAGCCGGCGCCGTTCCCACAGCGTGATGAGGGTGCCGGGCTCGCCGTCGCTCTCGGCCAGGGCGACCCCGGGCAGGCCGGCGTGCCGGAGCCGCTCGACGACCGCCGGGCCGGCGCCGTCGTCACGGCGGAACGGGTTGCCGACACCGATCACGACGACCGGCGGGTTCATCGGCGTTCCAGGGTGAGGTCGAGGAAGTGGGTGGCGCAGGAGATGCACGGGTCGTAGTTGCGGATCGCCTGCTCGCACTGGGCGGTGAGTCGTTCGTCGTCGAGGTTCAGCCGGTCCTGCACGTACCGGCGCAGGTCGTCCTCGATGCTCGGCTGGTTCTGCGCCGTGGGCGGCACGATCCGGGCGCTGCGGATCGTGCCGCCGCCGTCGAGCTCGTAGCGGTGAAACAGGGCCCCGCGCGGCGCCTCGGTGGCGCCGTATCCGATCCCGGCACGTGGCAGCACCTCCAGGTGAGGCGGTGCCGGAGGCTCGTACGCCTCGATGATGCGCAGCGCCTCATCGAGGGCGTAGACCATCTCGACCGCGCGGACCACGATGCTGCGGAACGGGTTGTCGCAGCGCTCCCCGAGGCCCGCCGCGTCCGCGGCCTGCCGGGCCGTCGGCGACAGCGCGGCGTGGTTGAGCGTGTACCGGGCGAGGGGGCCGGTGAGGTACTTCCCCGCGCCGGCCAGCGCCGCGTGCAGAGCGGTCGAGTGCGCCGCCTGCGTTTCGACGATGTGGTCCTCGAAGTCGCGCACCGGGAACGACCGGCCGGCCGACGTCCGCGGCTCCCCGCGGTCGATCGGGTACCGGTCCGGGTCGGTCAGCGCGAGCAGCTCGTGGCCGACGGTGAAGTCCGGGAACGGGAAGCCGGCGACCCACTCGACGGTCGCGAGGGCGTGTTCGAGGGCCGGGCGCAGCGTGTCACGGGCGAGCGCCCGCAGTTCACTCGGCGACGGGGCTTGGTAGAAGCCGCCGACGCGGACGTTGATCGGGTGGATCGCGCGGCCGCCGATGCGTTCGAGGATGGCGTTGCCGGCCTTCTTGAGGGCCAGCCCGCGCTCGACGGCGCCGCGGTGCTCCCGTGCCATCTCCACGACGCCGGGGTACCCGAGGAAGTCGGGCGCGTGCAGCAGGTACACGTGCAGCGCGTGGCTGGCGACCCACTCGCCGCAGTACAGCAGCCGGCGCAGCTCGGCGATCGGCCCGCCGACCCGCACGCCGCACGCGTCCTCGATCGCCAGACAGGCGCTCATCTGGTACGCCACCGGGCAGATACCGCAGATGCGGGCGGTGATGTCGGGTGGCTCGAGGTGGCCGCGGCCGCGCAGGAACGCCTCGAAGAACCGTGGCGGTTCGTAGATGCGCAGCTGCACGTCCGTCACCGTCGCCCCGTCGACCCGCACGTGCATCGCCCCTTCGCCCTCGACCCGGGCGAGCGCACCGACGCGCAGCGAACGGTCGTTACGGTGACTCATCGCGGCTCCCCTGCTCGGCGGCCGCCCGGAACTCGGGCTTGGCGGTGTGGAAGGTCCGGAATACGCGGGCCACGTCGGCCGGGGACATGCCGAGGCTGCGCAGCGACGCGACCATGGCGGCGGTGTTGGGCTTCGCCATCGGGCCGAAGCAGCCGTAGCAGCCGCGGCCGTACGCGGGGCAGAGCGCGCCGCACCCGGCACGGGTGACCGGGCCCAGACACGGGATGCCCTGCGCCACCGTCACGCAGGCCGTCCCGCGCAGCTTGCACTCCTGGCAGACGCTGTGCACGGGCAGGCCCGGGCGGCGCCCGGCCAGCACGGCGGTCAGCACGCCGATGAGCTGGCGCCGGTCGATCGGGCACCCCGGCAGCTCCAGATCCACCGGAACGTGGGCCGAGATCGGCGTCGACTCGGCCAGGGTCGCCACGTACTCCGGCTTGGCGTAGACGACGGAGGTGAACTCCCGGACGTCGGCGAAGTTGCGCAATGCCTGGACGCCACCGGCATTGGCGCACGCGCCGATGGTGATCAGCATCCCCGACTGCTCCCGGATGTGGTGAATCCGCTCGATGTCGTCCTGCGTGGTGACGGATCCCTCGACGAGGGAGACGTCGTACGGGCCCTCCACGACCGCGCTGGAGGCCTCCAGGAAGTGGGCGATGTCGACGTGCTCGCTCAGCGGCAGCAGCTCGTCCTCGCAGTCGAGCAGGGTGAGCTGGCAGCCGTCGCAGGAGGCGAACTTCCACACCGCGAGCGTCGGCCGTGTCGTCACCGTCATCACAGCTCCTTGACCGTCAGCAGCGGGCCGGCCTCGTCGTAGCCGACCACCGGGCCGTCCCGGCACAGCAGCAGCGGCCCGAGCTGACAGTGCCCGCAGTGGCCGAGACCGCAGTGCATGTTGCGCTCCAGCGACAGCCACACCTGGCCGGCCGGCACGCCCAGACCGACCAGGCCCCGGGCGGCGAACCGCATCATGATCTCGGGGCCGCACACGCAGGCGACCGTGTCGGCCGGCCGGTGCTCGAGACGGCCGTACAACTCGGTCACCACGCCGACGTGTCCGCCCCACTCGGCGGTGGCGCGGTCCACCGTCGTGTACACGTCGAGCCCGGCGGCGCGCCAGTCCTGGTACTCGCCGGGGTACAGCAGGTCGTCCGGGGTCCGCGCGCCGATCAGCACGGCCACCCGCCGGTAGCGGTCCCGATCGGCCATGGCGTGCCGGACGACCGGGCGCAGCGGGGCCAGCCCGAGCCCGCCGGCGACGACGACGAGGTCGGCACCGGCGGGGCCGGGCAGCTCCCAGCCACGGCCGAACGGTCCGCGCACGCCGAGCATCGCGCCCGGCTCGGCCCGGCACAGGGCGCCACTGGTGGCCCCGACCGCCCGGATCGTGTGTAGCGGGCCGTCCTCGCCGTAGCCGGAGACGGAGATCGGCACCTCGCCCACCCCGAAGGCGTACAGCATGGCGAACTGGCCGGGCCGGAAGACCGGCAGCGGCTCGTCGACCGGCTCGATCGCGAGGGTGACCGTGTCGCCGGTCTCGCGCCGGCGATCGCTCACCCGGTACCGGGCGGCGGTCATCGTGCTCATGCCGGTGCCTTGTACAGGTCGAGCAGCCGGATTCTGGTCGCCTGCATGCGCTCCACGACGACGGCCATGAACCGCTTCGTCAGCTCGTAGCCGAGATCGGGGTCGGCGTCGCACAGCGCGCGGACGCCGGCGCCGTCGACCGCGATGCTGAGCACCTGGTCGACGGCGACGGCGCCGAAGTGCCAGCGGTACGGCGGAAACATCCAGGACCAGCCGAGGACCGTGCCGGGGCCGATCGTCTCGATGACGGCGTCGCCGCGGCCGGGCACCCGGATGTCGAGGTGGACGCAGCCTTCGCGGATGAGCCAGAACCGCTTCGCGCGGCCGTTCTCCTCGAAGATCCGGGTGCCGGCGCGGAACGGCGCGGGGCGCGCCCAGCGCGACAGGCGCTCGACGTGGCCCGGCGGCAGCCCGGCGAGGAACGGATGCGCGACGAGGATGTCGTACGTGGTCATCATGGCAGGTCCCCGTCGGGTGGGTGCGCGTTGAGGGCGTGCAGTTCGGCGGTGACGTCGATACCGACCGGGCACCAGGCGATGCAGCGGCCGCAGCCCACGCATCCCGACTCGCCGAACTGGTCGTGCCAGGTGCCGAACTTGTGGGTGAGCCAATGGCGGTAGCGCCCGGCGTTCGACTCGCGCACCGGCCCGCCGTGCAGCGAGGTGAACTCCAGGTCGAAGCAGGACTCCCAGGACTCCCAGCGCTCGGCGTGCTCACCGGTCAGGTCCGTGGTGTCGGTGACCGAGGTGCAGAAGCAGGTCGGGCAGACCATCGTGCAGTTGCCGCAGGTCAGACACCGCGACGCCACGTCGTCCCACTGCGGGTCCGCGCGGTGACCGGCCAGCAGCGTGCGCAGGTCGGCCTCGGGCAGGGTCCGGCCCATCCGCGTCGCGGCGGACTCCACCGCCCGCTGCGCGGACCCGATGTCGTCGGCGGATGCCGGCGTCGCCGGAACCCGGGCGAGCACCGCTTCGCCGCCGGCCGTCCCGCTGTCCGCCAGGTACGTCCCGTCGGGGCGTTCGGTCAGCACGATGTCGTAGCCGGTGTCGGCGCCGGGTCCGCCGCCCGCCGACACGCAGAAGCAGGCTCCGCCCGGCTCGGTGCAGTTGACCGCGACGATGAGCATCTCGGCGCGGCGCGCGGCGTACCGTTCGCCGTCGCCCAGGACGTGGCCGAGCACGGCGATCGCGCGCAGGTCACAGGGGCGGACGCCGAACAGCGCCAGCCGCCGCGACGGCTCGGGCTCGTCGGTGACCGTGAAGCCGTCGGCGGATCTGTCGGCCGAGCACAGCTGCTGCCGGGGCGGATGGAGCACCTGCTTCCACGACTGCGGGCCGGACGTGTGCGTGAACGCGAGCCGCTCGTCGCCGGGCCGCAGCCGGTAGATGCCCGCCTCGACCTCGGTCCGCCGGCCGTACGGCAGATCCGCCGCGCCGCCGATCTCGGTGAGCACGATCGCGTGCCCGCGCACCGTCGGGCCGATGATCGTGCGGCCGTCCTGTCGCAGGGCGGTGAAGAGGTCGTTGAGCCGGGACAACACCACCGGGGCCATCGCGCGCGCCTCCACAACTGAGCGTGTCGGAACCACTACCCCGTCACGGCCGTTCCACCCCCGATGTCAGCAGATCCGGGGCAGTTGCTCGCCGACGAGCATGTCGACGACCCGGCGGCCGCCCATGAGGGTGCGCATGACCACCCGCCCTGGGTGCTCCCCCACCACCGACCCGAGCCGGACCGCATCCCGCCCCTCCGGCCTCGCCCGCATCGTGGCCAGCAAGGGCTCGGCGAACTCGGGCGCCACCACCGCCACCAGGCAGCCCTCGTTGGCCACGTGCAACGGATCCAGGCCGAGCAGCTCACACGCCGACGCCACCGGTGCCGGTACCGCGACCGCCGCCTCATCGATCTCGATCCCCACACCCGCCGCGGCGGCGATCTCGGTCAGCGCCGAGGCCACCCCGCCCCGGGTCGGGTCACGCATGACGTGGACCGCCGGCCCGGCGACGCCCACCATCGCCGCGACGAGCCGGTGCAGCGGGCGGGTGTCGGAGGCGATCTCGGCCTCGAACCCGAGCGCCTCGCGCGTGCTCAGGATGGTCGTGCCGTGCGCGCCGATCGGCCCGGACAGCAGCACGACGTCCCCGGGACGGGCGAACGCCGCCGACACTGCGGCGCCGGGCAGCCGGCGGCCGAGCCCGGTCGTGGTCACGAACAGGCCGTCGGCCGCACCGCGCCCGACGACCTTCGTGTCGCCGGTGACGACCGGCACGCGGGCGGCCGCCGCCGCGGCGCCGACGGAGGCGGTGACCCGCCGCAGATCGGCGACCGGGAAGCCCTCCTCGACGACGTACGCCACCGCGAGCGCCAGCGGCGTCGCCCCCATCATCGCCACGTCGTTGACGGTGCCGTGCACCGCCAGCACGCCGATGTCGCCGCCGGGGAAGAACAGCGGGCTGACCACGAACGCGTCGGTGCTGACGACGAGGTCCAGGCCGTCGACCGCCACCACGGCGGCGTCCTCCGGCACGGTCGCGGCGGCGGCGGCGCCGAGGGCCGGCACGATGACGTCGCGCAGCAGCTCCGCGGACAGCTGGCCGCCGCTGCCGTGCCCGAGCAGCACTTTCTCGGTCTCGGCGAGCGGCATCGGGCACGTGCCGCGCGACGGGTCGGCGGCCGTCATCGCAGTCCCGCGCCGGCCGCCGGGCGCGCACGCCCCGCGTTGTAGTAGGCGGCGCACGTCCCTTCGGCGGACACCATCGGCGCGCCGAGCGGCGTGCGCGGGGTGCAGAGGCTCCCGTAGGCGGCGCAGTCGGTCGGCACGCGCGTGCCCCGCAGGATCTCGCCGGCGATGCAGGCGGGGTGCTCCCGGGTGGTCCGGCCGGCCACGGCGAAGCGCAGCTCGGCGTCGTATCCGGCGAACTCGTCCGCGAGCATGAGGCCGCTGCCGGGGATGGTGCCGATGCCGCGCCAGGCGCGGTCGCCGATGCGGAACACACGGCGGATCGCGTCCTGCGCCTCGGTGTTGCCCGAGCGGCGCACGGCGCGGGCGTACTGGTTCTCCACCGCCGCACGACCGTCCTCGAGCTGCCGGACGGCCATGAGGATGCCTTCGAGGAGGTCGAGCGGCTCGAACCCCGTGACCACGATCGGCACCCGGTAGCGGGCCGCGATCGGCTCGTACTGTGTCCACCCCATCACCGCACAGACGTGCCCGGCGGCCAGGAACGCCCGCACCTCGCAGTCCCGCGCGTCGAGGATCGCCGTCATCGCGGGCGGCACCAGCACGTGGCTGACCAGCATGCTGAAGTTGGGCAGCCCGAGCTGGTGGGCCCGCAGCACGGCCATGGCGTTGGCCGGGGCGGTGGTCTCGAAGCCGACGGCGAAGAACACCACCTCGCGGTCGGGGCGATCGGCGGCGATCCGGACCGCGTCGAGCGGCGAGTAGACCACGCGGACGTCGCCACCGCGGGCGCGCCGCGACAGCAGGTCGGTCTCGCTGCCCGGCACGCGCAGCATGTCGCCGTACGAGGTGAAGACGACCTCGTCGCGCCCGGCGATCTCCACCGCCTTGTCGATGAGCTCCAGCGGCGTCACGCAGACCGGGCACCCCGGCCCGTGAATCATCCGCAGCCCGGCCGGCAGGAGCTCGTCGATGCCCTGCCGCACGATGGTGTGGGTCTGGCCGCCGCAGACCTCCATCAGCGTCCACGGCCGCGTGACCGCCGCGCCGATCTCGGCGAACAGGCGCCGGGCGAGGGCCGGGTCGCGGTACTCGTCGACGTACCTCATGGCGCAGCCCCCGCTCCACCGGCGAGCTCCCGCTCCAGGACGTCGCCCATCGCCCCCAGAACCTCCAGCGTCCGCCGCGCCTCGGCCTCGTCCACGAGGCTGATGGCGAACCCGACGTGCACGATCACGTAGTCGCCGGCCCGCGCCTCCGGGACGTAGGCGAGGCAGACCTCACGCGCGACACCGCCGAAGTCGACCGTGCCCATCAGCAGGCCGCTCGCGTCGTCGGCCGACACGATCCGGCCCGGAATGCCCAGACACATCCGGCTCACCCCCCGCGCATCCGGGCGGCGGCGACCGCCGCCTGGCCGTAGCTGATTCCGCCGTCGTTGCTGGGCACCAACTCGTTGACCAGCGGCTCCAGCCCCGCACCGGACAGTCCCCCGACGACGGCCTCCACCAGGAGCTGGTTCTGCATGACCCCGCCGGACAGGCAGACGGTCCGCAGCCCGTACCGCGCCGCGACGTCGGTGCACAGGGCGACGGTCACGGCGGCGATCGTGGCGTGGAAGCCGGCGGCGAGCGGCCCCGCGCCGACGCCGTCCCGCACCGCCTCCAGCAGCGCCAGCAGCGTCGGCGCGGGGTCGTACACCAGCAGGCCGTCCCGTCTCGTCAGGCGCCACGGCAGTTCGGGCGCGGCGGGAAAGCCGGCCGCGAGCGCCTCCAGCGCGACCGCGGCCTCGCCCTCGTAGGTCGCGTCGTCACGAACACCGAGCAGCGCGGCGACCGCGTCGAAGAGCCGCCCCGCGCTCGACGCGAGCGGGCAGTTGACGCCCCGCGCGACCATCCGGCGCACGGTGGCGACCTCACGCTCCGGCAACCGGCGCAGGAACGGGTCCGCGGCGCGCGGCACACGTTCGTCGGGCAGCTCGCCGCCGAACAGGTAGCCCAGCGCCATGCGGGCCGGGCGCCGCACCGCGGCCCCACCGCCGGGCAACGGCGCCCGGGCGAAGCGGGCCACCCGCCGGTACGAGACGAGGTCGGCGACGAACACCTCGCCGCCCCACAGCGTGCCGTCGTCGCCGAGGCCCAGACCGTCGTACGCCACGCCGACGAACCGGCCGGTCACACCGTGCTCCGCCGCGCACGACGCGACGTGGGCATGATGGTGCTGCACCGCGATCCGGCGCCCGACCGGCAGCGCCGCGGCGTACTGCGTCGACAGGTACCCCGGGTGCGGGTCGTGCACGACGACGTCCGGCGCGACGCCCGCGACCCGGGACAGCCGCGCGAGGTTCGCCGTGAACGCCTCCATCGTGGCCTGCTGCTCCAGGTCGCCGGTGTGCGGGCCGACGAACGCGTTCCCGCCGTCGGCCAGCGTGAACGTGTGCTTGAGCTGCGCGCCGACGGCCAGCAGCGGCCGCGGCGCGGGCACCGGCAGGGCGATCGGCTCGGGCGCGTAGCCGCGGGCGCGCCGCAGCAGCGACACCCGCCCCGCCACGACGCGGGCCACCGAGTCGTCGTATCGGGACCGGATCGCCCGGTCGTGGCTCAGCAACCCGTCGGCGATCCCGGCGAGGCGCCGCCGGGCCTCGGCGTCGTCGGCCACGATCGGCTCGTCCGAGACGTTGCCGCTGGTGACCACCAGCGGGCGGGCCAGATCGGCGAGCAGCAGGTGGTGCAGCGGCGTGGTGGGCAGGAACAGCCCGAGCCTCGGCACGCCGGGCGCCACCGCGCGCGCCACGGGGCCGTCCGTTCGCCGGGTCAACAGCACCACCGGGCGCGCGGGCGAGCAGAGCAGCACGGCCTCCACCTCGCCGACCCGGGCCAGCCGCCGCGCCGCCGCCACGCTGTCGACCATGACGGCAAACGGTTTGGCCGGGCGATGCTTGCGCTCGCGCAGCCGGGCGACGGCGGCCCCGTCGGTCGCGTCGCAGACGAGCTGGTAGCCGCCGAGCCCCTTGAGCGCGACGACACCGCCTCGGCCGATGCGGTGCTCCGCCGCGGCGAGCGCGTCATCGCCTCGGGCGACGGCGTCGCCCGTGCCGTGCCATGCCAGCCGCGGGCCGCACGCCGGGCAGGCGATCGGTTCGGCGTGGAAGCGCCGGTCGGCCGGATCGGCGTACTCCCCCGCGCAGCCCGCGCACATCTGGAAGTCCCGCATGCTCGTGCGGGCCCGGTCGTACGGCAGGGCGTCGACGATCGTCGCCCGTGGGCCGCAGTCGGTGCAGTTGACGAACGGATAGCGGTACCGCCGGTCGCCGGGATCGAACAGCTCGGCCAGGCACCGGTCACAGGTGCCGAGGTCGGGCGGAATCCGGCCCGGCCCGGCGCCGGGCGTGTGCGGGCGGTTCGACCGGGTGACCCGGAAGCCGGTGCCGGGCGCTGGCGGGCGACCGTGCAGCTCGCGCACCCGCACGTCGGCGACGCGGGCCTGGACCGGGGCCTCGGTCCGCAGCCGGGCGACGAGCGCGTGCAACGCCTCGGCCGGGCCGGCGGCCTCGACCACCACGACGCCGCCGTCGTTGCGGACCCAGCCGTCCAGGCCCAGCCCGCGGGCCAGCCGGAAGAGGAACGGCCGGAACCCGACGCCCTGGACCGTCCCGTGAACCTCGATACGGTACGCCACCCGCGTTGCGACCGTCTGCACGAGTTCAAGTCTCGTCCGCGCACACGCACCCGCACACAAAAGTTCGGGACTTCTCACCCGTCACGGTCGCAGGCCGGCGTCGACCATCGCGTCGTACGGCCCGGCGCCGGCCCCGTCCGCCGCGGCGGCCACGGCCGCCCTGACCCGCCAGCCGTCGACCGCGAGCGCGGCGGCCGCGCCGATGGCTGGACGCCCGTCGAACCCCGATGAGCGCAGCAGCGCGCGGGCGTCCCGGCCCACCCGTGCCCACCAGCCCGCCTCCGCCCGCCAGAGCGCGTCCGGCTCCGCGATGCCGTCGAGTGCCCACGCGGCCGTCGCCGGAAGGGCCGCGACGAAGCCGGCGAACGACGCGGCATCCAGGGCGCGCCGGCCGAGCAGACCGGCGGCGCGGGCGCGGGCCGCCTCGGTGAGCGGGCGGCGGGTGAGCCAGTGCTCCCGCGCCACCATCAGCGCGAGGCCGCCCGCGGCCCAGGGCTCGGCCCCGGGAACCGCCGCGGCGCGCACCGCCCAGGCGGCCCGCATGCCCTGCCCGATCGCGCGGGCCGTCGCGGCCCCGGGGTCACCCCACGCGGAGGACGCCAGCGCCGCCCGCACCTGCTCCACTGTGAACGTGGCGGACAGCGGCGGCCGGACGACCGCCAACGACCCCAGCCGGAACGGCGCGGGGCCGTCATGCCCGCGTCCGTGCCGCAGCATCCGTTCGACGTTGCGGATCTCGAACCAGCCGGCCATCGCGCGCAACTGCTCGGCGCCGTCCCGCGGCAGCCATCCCGCGAGGATCCGCGCATGCCACAGCACCGTGCGGGCCACCGCCTCCTGCACCGCCGGCGCGTCCTGGCCCGGGCGCACCTCGCGGCCGTACGGACCCGGCGTCAGCAGGCCGATCGCCTCGTCGAGCCCCGGACTCCCGGCCAGCGCCCGCGCCACGGCAGGACCCACACAACGCCGGGCGAGGGCCCGCGCCCGCACGGCGCCGGCAACATGTGCGGCACCGGATCGCATACCCCCAGAATGCGCCGCGGCGAGCCGGTGCCGACCGTCCGGCGAGGGTAGGTACCGGCCGTGACGACGCTGCGGCAGCTGCTGCAACGGTTCCGGCCGTCCGGTCCCCCGGGCGCCGCCGGGCGGGTCGCGGTGCCCGCCGATCGGGCCGCCCGGGCCGAGGAGGAACTGCGCCAGGTCTTCGCCGTGCTCGCCACCGCCGACGCGGAGGCCGCCGCGATCCGGGCGGCGGCGGACGCGGAGGCCACACGGCGACGGCGCCGGGCCGGCCTCGCGGCGCAACGGATCGTCGCGGCCGCGCGCTCCCGGGCGCAGCATGCGCGCGCCGAGGCGTTCGCCGCCGCGCGCGCCGACACCGCCCGGGCCGCGGAGACGGTCATCGCCGACGCGCAACGCACGGCCGAGGCGCTGCGTGCCCACGGCCGAGCGCGCCTCGACGCCGCCGTGCCGCCGATCGTCTCGGCCGCACTGGACGAGGTGTACGGCACCGGCCGGGACCCGGGCACACCATGACAGCGCCCGAGCCGGCGTCGTGGCGGCAGCGGCTGCGGCCGGTGCGGATGACGCGTGTCGCGCTGGTGGCGCCCGAGGACGCGCTCGACGCGATCCTGGCCGAGGTCGGGTCGGCCGGCGTGGTCGAGCTGGAGCCGGTCGATCCCGGCGCCGGTCCCGACGCCGGTGATGCCGCGGCGATGGACTTCGACCGGATGCGGGCCGCGGCGCTGCATCGCCACGGCGCGGCCGCGTACCTGGGCTGGTGTCCCGAGCCGGCCCGGCGGGCATTGTCCCACCGCCTGGCGCCGCTCGGTGGAGCCCTCGCCACCCTGCCCCCGCCGCCCGGAGCCGAGCCGCCGACGCTGCTCGCCCCGTCCGGACGGGTGAGCAGGTCCTTCGCGCCCATCGTCGAGACGTACGGCGCGGTGCCCTACGCCGACGTCGACCCGACGCTGCCGGCCGGAGTCGCCTACATGGTGATGTTCGGCATGATGTTCGGCGACGCCGGCCACGGCCTCGTCCTGGTGCTGGCGGCCGCCGTCCTGGCCCGGCACCCACCCCGGCGCTACCCCCGGCTTCGCGACGCGTGGCCGTTCGTCGCCGGCGCCGGGCTGGCCAGCACCGTCTTCGGGGTGCTCTACGGCGAGTTCTTCGGGCCCACCGGGCTGCTGCCGGCGCTGTGGCTGCGGCCGTTGGCCGAGCCGGTGCGGCTGCTGGTCGCCGCGGTCGGGCTCGGCGGGGCGCTGCTGGCCGTCGCCTACGTGGTGGGCATCGTGAACCGCTGGCGGGAAGGCTCCGCCGCACTGGCCTTGTACGCGCCGTCCGGCATCGCGGGCGCCGCCGTCTTCGCCGGCCTGGGCCTGCTCGCCGCCGGAGTCTTCGCCGCCAGCATCCCGCTCGTGGCCGTCGCGGTGGCCGTCGCGGCCGCCGGACTGATGGTCGCCGCCGCCGGCCTGTACACCGCCGCGGGTGGCGGCGGTGCCGCCGTGGCCCAGACCGTCGTCCAGCTCTTCGACCTCGTCATCCGGATCTGCGCGAACCTGGTGTCGTTCGCCCGGCTGGCCGCGTTCGGGCTGACCCACGCGGCGCTCGGCGCGCTCGTGTGGGCCGGCACCACGGCGCTGTGGCAGCGGGGCGGGACGTGGACCGTCGCCGCGGTGGTCGTCTTCGCGCTCGGCAACGCGCTCGCGTTCGGCCTCGAAGCCGTCGTCGCCGGAGTCCAGGCGCTGCGCCTGGAGTACTACGAGCTGTTCTCCCGGGTGTTCGAGGGGACCGGCCGCCCCTTCCGGCCGTGGCGCTGTGTTCCGGCTACCAAGGAGGTTCAGCGGTGAACGCACTCTGGCTCGGCGCGGTGCCGGCTGTCGCGGTGGTCGCCTGGGCGGTGCGGCGAACAGCCACCCGGCGGCCCCGGCTGCTGACCCGCGCGCTGCTCGTGGTGAACGCCGCGCTCTTCGCGGCCGCCACCTCCGCGGCGGTCCTGCTGCTCACCGCGAGCCCGGCCGGTGCGGGCACCACGGCGCTCGCCCCGGCCGGGACGGGCAGTGCCAGCTGGGCCGCGCTGCTCGGCGCGGCCATCGCGGTGGCCGGCTCGTCGATCGGCGCGGCGATCGCCGTGGCATACACCGGCGCCGCGGCGCTGGCGGCGCTGAGCGAGCGCCCCGAGCTGTTCGGCCGCGCCATGGTCGTCGTCGGCCTGGCCGAGGGCATCGCGATCTACGGACTCATCGTCGCGATCATCCTGATCGGCAGGGCGTGAGCATGGACGCGACGGGCCGCCTCGCGGCGATCGGCGAGGCCCGCCTGGTCCGCGGCTACGGCCTGGCCGGGGTCGCGGTCATCACCGCGGAGGACGAGCCGACGGTGCAGGCCGCGTGGCGGGAGCTCGACCCCCGGATCAGCATCGTCATCGTCACCCCGTCCGCGGCTCGGGCCGTGGCGGCTTCCGGCGGACCGGGTGGGCGCCTGCTGGCGGTACTGCCGGATCCGGACGGCACCGCGTGAACCTGGAACCGGTCCGTGCCGCGCTCCTGCGCCGCGCGCACGCGGACGCCGCCGCCGTCCGTGCCGAGGCCGCACAGTCCCGCACCCGGCTGCTGGGCGACGCCCGCGCCGAGGGCGAACGGATCCTGCGGGAGGCGCGCAGCAAGGGCCACGCCGACGCCGCACGCCTCGCCCAGGCCGAGGAGGCACACACCCGCCGCGCCGCCCACGCACTCGTGCTGTCCGCGCAGCGGGACGTTTACGACGAATTGTGCCGCCGCGTGGCCGGGCAGCTGCGAGCGGAGCTCGACGGTGGACGGCTCGGACCCGCGCTCGCCGCCCGGGCCGCCGCCGTCCTCGGCCCGGACGCCCGGGTCGAACCGGCGCCCGGCGGTGGCTTCACGGCCCATCTCGGCCACCGGCGCGCGGACTGCTCCATCGCGTCGCTCACCCGGCAGGCCGTCGAATCGGCCGGAACCGCCGCGGAGCTGTGGCGTTGACCGCGCAGGTCGCCCGGATCACGCGCGTCAGCGGGCCGCTGGTGCAGGTGGACGGCGCGGACGCCGCCATGCACGACGTCCTCGAGCTCGGCCCGTACCGCTCACCCGGTGAGGTGGTCGCCGTGCGCGGGTCGCGCGTCACCGTGCAGGCGTACGAGTACACCGGCGGCCTCCGTCCGGGTGACGCCGCCGTCCCGCTCGGCCATCCACTGGCGGCGCCGCTGGGGCCGTGGCTGCTCGGCGGCCTGTTCGACGGCCTGCTGCGCCCCCTCGCCGGTGCCCCGGTCTGGCTCGACGCGGGATCGCTGACCGCCGCACCGGCGGACGGACCGGCCCGGCGCTTCGCACCACAGGTGGCGAAGGGCGACGCGGCCGGACCGGGCGGGATCCTCGGTACCGTCGCCGCCGGTGGCCCGATCGAGTTCCGGGTCCTCGTCCCGCCGCACGTGTCCGGCCGCGTCGAACGGGTTGCCGCACCCGGCGAGTACGGACCCGGCGACGTCCTCGCCACGGTCGGGACGGTGCCGGTGACGATGACCGCGTCGTGGCCCGTCCGCACCCCGCGACCGTACCTGGCCCGCCGCGCCGCGGACGCGCCGCTGCTCACCGGGCAGCGCGTGGTCGACGCGTTCTTCCCGATCGCCAAAGGCGGCACGGCAGCGGTTCCGGGCGGCTTCGGTACCGGCAAGACCCTGCTGCTGCAGCAGATCGCCAAGTGGTGCGACGCCCACGTCATCGTCTACGTCGGATGCGGCGAGCGCGGCAACGAGATGGCCGACGTGGTCGCCGAACTGTCCACACTGGACGACCCCCGCACCGGTGGCCGCCTGCTGGACCGGACCGTCGTGATCGCCAACACGTCGAACATGCCGATGATGGCCCGCGAGGCCAGCATCTACACCGGCGTCACCGTCGCCGAGTTCTACCGCGACATGGGCTACGACGTCGTGGTCATCGCCGACTCCACCTCGCGCTGGGCGGAGGCGCTGCGCGAGTTCGCGTCCCGCAGCGGAACACCACCGGCCGAGGAGGGCTACCCCGCCGACCTCGCCTCGGCGCTCGCCGCCTTCTACGAACGGGCCGGCGCCGTGCGGACGCTCGGTGGCGGTCACGGCTCCGTCACGATCGTCGGCGCGGTGTCCCCACCCGGCGGCGACCTCACCGAGCCGGTCACCGCGAACACCGAGCGGTTCGTACGCTGCCGGTGGACGCTCGACCGGGACCTCGCCTACGCCCGCCACTACCCAGCGGTGTCCTGGTCGGCGTCGTTCTCCCGCGACACCGGGCTGATCGGTGCCGACTACGCGCGTCGCGCGGATCCGGGCTGGGCCGCCCGGCGGGCACGGGCCCTGGACGTGCTTGCCGACGCCGACCGGATCGCCGCGCTCGCCGACCTCGTCGGCACGAGCGGGCTGCCGGCGCACGAACGGATGACGCTGCTCGCCGGGCGCCTCCTGCGCGACGCCGTTCTGCAGCAGAACGCCCTCGTCGTGCACGACGCCTACTGCACCACGGCGAAGTCGGCGGCGCTGCTCGAGGCCGTCCTCACCGTGTGCGACCGCTGCCACGCGCTCGTCGACGCCGGCGCCGCGCCGGCCTCCATCGAGGCGGTCGACTTCGGTCCCCTGGTCCGGGCTCGGGAGACACTCGGCCCCGGCGACGCCGGTGGCGTCGCCGGGCCGCGCGACGCCGTCCTGGCCCAGCTCGACGCGGCGGCTGCGGGGAGGACGGCATGAGCGCGTGGCCGCCGGTCGAGTACTGCGACATCCGGGAGCTGCACGGGCCCCTGGTCGTCGTCGGCGGTGTCTCGGGAGCCGCCTACGACGACGTCGTCACCGTCCGCCTGCCCGGCGGCACCGACCGGCACGGCGTCGTGCTCGAGGTCGACCGGGACACGGCGGTCGTCCAGGTGCTCGAGGGCACCGCGGGCATGGGCCGCCACGGCAGCACCGTCGCGTTCGCCGGCGCGCCGATGCGCATCCCGGTCGGCAACCAGTGGCTGGGGCGCACCTGCAACGGCCGCGGCGCACCGATCGACGGCGGGCCGCCCGTGACCGGCGAGCGCAGTGCGGCGGCCGCCGGGGCACCGCTCAACCCGACCTGGCGCGAACCTCCGGCCGAACCGGTCATCACCGGCGTCTCCGCCGTCGACGCGCTGACCACCCTGGTGCGCGGCCAGAAGCTCCCGGTGTTCAGCGTCGCGGGCCTGCCGCACCTCGAGCTCGCCGTCCAGATCGCCGCGCAGTCCCACGCCGGCGGCGCACCGTTCAGTGTCGTCTTCGCCGGCATGGGCCTCACCCACGCCGACGCCGCCTACGTCCGGGACGCCCTGGACGAACGAGCCACCGCTGGTGAACTGGTACTCCTGCTGAACACCGCCGACGATCCGGTGATCGAGCGCATCCTCACCCCGCGGCTGGCACTGACCGTGGCCGAGGATCTCGCGTTCACCGGGGGCCGGGACGTCCTGGTCGTGATGACCGACATGACCGGCTACGCCGAGGCGCTGCGGGAGGTGTCGTCCGCCCGCGGCGAGCCGCCCGCCCGGCGCGCCTACCCGGGGTACCTCTACACCGACCTCGCGTCGCTCTACGAGCGGTGCGGCCGCATCCGGCACCGGCCCGGCTCGGTGACGATCCTGCCGGTGCTGACCATGCCCGCCGGGGACATCACCCATCCGGTACCGGACCTCACCGGATACATCACCGAGGGGCAGATCGTGCTGTCGGCCGAGCTGCACGGCCGGGGCGTGTATCCGCCGGTCGACCCGCTGTCGTCGCTGTCCCGGCTCATGCGCCACGGGGCCGGGCCGGGCCGCACCCGGGCCGACCATCTCCCGCTCGCGGCACAGGTGCTCGCCGCCTTGTCGCACGCCCGTCAGACCCGCGAGCTGGCCGACCTGATCGGCGCGGCCGCCCTCGGCGACGTGGACCGCCACTATCTCGGTTTCGCCGACGTCGTCGAACGACGACTGATCGACCAGCGGCCGGACGAGGCGAGAACGCTGGACGACACGCTCGACCGGGCCTGGCAGGCGCTACGGGCCCTGCCGGAGCGCGAGCTCGTCATGCTGCCCGAGACGCTCCGCGCGGCCCACGCCACCGAGGTGACCGGATGATTGCCCTGCGCCATGTTCCGGTGGGCCGTTCGGGCCTGCTGTGGCTGCGCCACCGCCTCGAGGTCACCCGGCACGGCAGCAGCGTCCTGCGGCGCAAGCTCACCCTGCTCGCCGCCGAACACGACCGCCTCCGGCGGCGCCGGGCCGAGACGGCCAGGGACTGGGCGGCGGCCGACGCGACGGCCCACGGCCGGCTCGAACGCGCGATGCTGCTCGACGGCCTGGAGGCAATCGAAGCGGCGGCCGACGAGGATGACCGGCGGTGTCCGACCTGCCGTTCGCGCCGGCCACGGGCGAGAATGGCAGGTACGGGCAGGGCGCATTCCTCCGAACACCGCGGACAGCGGCATCACGGGCTGGAGGCAACCATGACCTACCGGGTAGCTCGACCTGGCCGTGGCGCGATGACGTCGGCTGCGAGCCCGCCATGAGCACCGTGGACTGCCTGACCATGGACGGCCGGATCGTCCGGATCCGCACGATCCGGCCGCGGGACGCGCCGGCTCTGCTCGCCCTGCACCAGCGGCTCTCCCCGAACAGCCGGTACCTGCGGTTCTTCAGCGCGGGCGCGGCACTGGACGCCGAGGTCCGCAGGCTCACGGGGCCGTCGGGGCCGGACTGCGTACACCTGCTCGTCGAGGAGGGCGACGACGTGCTCGCCGCCGGCTCCTACGAGCGGGTCGACGCGGCACGGGCCGACTTCGCGCTCGTGGTCGACGACAACCACCACGGCGAGGGCCTCGGCACGCTGCTGCTGGAGCAACTTGCCGCCGACGCGCGACGGGCGGGCATCACCGAACTGCTCGGCGACGTGCTGGCACACAACGCCGCCATGCTGCGGGTGGGCGGCGACCTCGCGCCGGGCGTCGCTCGCCGGCTCGGCGCCGACGCCGGAAAGGTCCAGATCCGGGTGCCGACGCTGCTGGACGAGGCCGCACTGGCCGCCGTCGGGGTCCGGGACCGCACCGCGGCGCACCACTCGCTGCGGCCCCTGCTGGCCCCCGCCTCGGTGGCCGTCATCGGCGCCGGACGGCGACCCGGCGGGATCGGCCGCGCGGTGCTCGCGGCGCTGCGGGCCGGCGGCTACACCGGGGCCCTCCACGCGGTCAACCCGCACGCCGAGCAGGTGTGCGGGATCGCCGCGTATCCGAGCGTCGCGGCGATCGGCGGCGCCGTCGACCTGGCCGTCGTCGCCGTGCCCGCGGCGGCGGTCCCCGAGGTGGTGCGGCAGTGCTGCGCGGCAGGCGTGCGCGCCGCGGCCATCCTGACCGCCGGCATCGAACCGGCGGCCCAGTCGGCGCTCGTGCGCCAGGCGCGCCGGCAGGGCATGCGGATCCTCGGCCCCAACTGCCTGGGCGTGGTGAACACCGACCCCGCCGTGCGGCTGACCGCCACGTTCGCCCCGGCACCGCCCGTCGCGGGCGGCCTGGCGGTGGCGTCACAGTCCGGCGCGATCGGCGTGGCCATCCTCGACGCGGCCGCCGACTGCGGCATCGGCATCTCCAGCTTCGTGTCGCTGGGCAACAAGACCGACGTCAGCAGCAACGACCTGCTCACCTACTGGTACGACGATCCGGCGACCCGCGCCGTCGCACTGTACGTCGAGTCCTTCGGCAACCCGCGCCGGTTCGCCCGGATCGCCCGGGCCATCGCCGGCCGCAAGCCGGTGCTGGCCGTCAAGAGCGGCCGTTCGGAAGGCGGCAGGCGGGCGGGTGCCTCGCACACCGCCGCCGCGGCGGCGCCGGAGACGGCGGTGACGGCGCTGTTCGCGCAGGCCGGCGTCATTCGCACCGACACCCTCGGCGAACTGCTGGACACCGCGCGGGTGCTGGCCGACCAGCCGCTGCCGACCGGCAACCGCCTCGCCGTGGTGGGCAACGCCGGCGGGCTGAACGTGCTGGCGGCCGACGCCGCCCAGACCGCGGGCCTCGTCGTGCCCGCGCTGGCCCTGCCCGGCCGCGGCCCGGACGCCGTGAACCCCGTCGACCTCGGCGCCCAGGCCGCCGCCGAGACGATGGCCGAGTCGATCGGGCTGGTCGCCCGGTCCGGCGACGTGGACCTGCTGGTCGTCACGTTCGTCTCGACCCGGACCAACGACACTCCCGCCACGATCGCGGCCGTCGCCGCCGCGGCCGACGACTGCCCGCGGCTCCCGGTCGCCGTCGTCGTGGCCGGCGCGCCCGACGTGCCCGCAACGCTGGGGGCCCGCAAGGTACCGGTGTTCGGCCTGCCGGAGCCGGCGGTGCTGGCGATGGGCCGCGCGGCGCGGTATGCGGCCTGGCGGCACGAGCCGGCCGGCAATCGCCCCGCGCTGCACGACATCGACTGCGCCGCGGCCCGTGGCATCGTGCTGCGGGCTCTGGCCACCGGCGGCGGCTGGCAGCCCGCCGACGTGGCCAGGTCGCTGCTGGCCTGCTACCGCGTGCCGGTGGTGGAGACCCGCATCGCCGCGGATGCCGACGCCGCGGTCCGCGACGCCGAGGCCATCGCCTATCCGGTGGCGCTGAAGGCCGCCGAGCCGGAGCTGGTGCACAAGAGTGACATCGGCGCCGTCCGGCTCGAGCTCGCCGATGAGGCGGACGTCCGCCAGGCATATCGGGCGATCGGCACCGCCGTCGGCACCGCGCGGCCCGCCGTGACCGTCCAGCCGATGGCCGATCCGGGCGTGGAGATGGTGACCGGCATCGTCCACGATCCGCTGTTCGGTTCGCTGCTCATGCTCGGCCTCGGCGGTGTGTACACCGACCTGCTCGGCGACCGGGCGCTGCGGCTGCTGCCCGTCACCGACCGCGACGCCGCGGCGATGTGGCGCGGACTGCGCGCCGCGCCGGTGCTGACCGGCTACCGCGGTGCGGCACCCGCGGACACCGCCGCGCTCGAGGATCTGCTGCTGCGCCTCGGACGCCTCGCCGAGGACTTCCCCGAGGTCGCGGAGCTGGACCTGAACCCGGTCCTCGTCGGTTCGCGCGGCTGCACGGCGGTCGACGTGAAACTGCGCCTGGCGCCGGTCGGCGCCGAGCCCGACCCGTACCTGCGGGATCTGCTGCGGCAGACGACCGACGCGGTTCCGGGGTCCTGAGGGAGGCACTTGTCATGGGTACCGACAACGCGGTGGTCGTCGGCGTCGACGGCTCACCGAGCAGTCTCAGCGCCGTGGCGTGGGCCGCCGCCGACGCGATGCTCCGGCACCGCCCGCTTCGCGTGGTGCACGCGTTCGTGTGGCCCCCGGTGTTCGCGCAGGCGCCGCCGCGACCGTACGAGCAGGCCGTGCGGGAGTCCACCGAGCAGATCCTGGGTTCGGCGGTCTTCCGGGCCCGCGACGTCGCGCCGAACCTCGACATCAGCACCGACACGCCCGCCCTGCAGGCGGCCGCCGCGCTCGTGACCGCCTCCCGGCACGCCATCGCCGTCGTCGTGGGCAACCGCGGCCTCGGCGGCTTCACCGGCCTGCTCGCCGGTTCCGTGGGCGTCGAACTCGCCGCCCATGCCGCCTGCCCGGTCGTCATCGTGCGCCACTCCGCTCGGCCGGGCGGCCCCGAGGCCGGCCGCGTCCTCGTCGGCATCGACGGATCCCACGACGCCGAGCGCGCACTGCAGTTCGCGTTCGAGCAGGCGTCGTTCCGCGGTGCCGGGCTCACCGCCGTCCTGGCCTACCTGCGGCCGGAGCCCACCAGGCCGGACGACATCCTGCCGCTGATCCGCGATCAGGACACTCTGCGCGACGACGAGCGCCGCACGCTGGTGGAGTCGCTCTCCGGCTGGGCCGAGCAGTACCCCGACGTCGATCTGCGCACCGCCGTGGTCCACGGCCGCCCGGCGGCCGTGCTCACCGAGCGGTCCGCCGGCGCCGAGCTGCTGGTCGTCGGGTCCCGCGGGCGCGGCGGCTTCACCGGGCTGCTGCTCGGCTCCGTCAGCCAGGCCGTCATCCGTCACGCCGACTGTCCGGTCGCCGTCGTCCGATAGCCCGCGCATCCGGGGCCCGGGCACAATAAAAGACCTACGAGGCGGTTTCCCTTCGCCGGCATTGCCCGGATCAGGTGGTGGGGATCGCCGGTCGACCTCTCGGTCGTGTTCAGCCTCTCAGCTCAACTGTCATCCAGTTGGGCTCTCCCGCACGTCTCGTAGGCCCAACCACGAATCTACTCCGAAGGCGAGCCGGTGCAGGGTGAGTCATCGGGTTAGAACGTGGCGATCGGGTTGACCGGGCTGCCCGACGTGCCGGCGAAGCGGACCGGCGCGACAGCGAGCTGGAAGTCCCACTGGCCGAGCTCGGCCGCCGTCGTCGCGCACGCCTCCAGGTCGCAGTTGTCGAGCAGCCACAGACCCATCGCGACGAGACTCACGGCATGAACCGGCATCAACACGTCTTCGTACCCCGACGGCTGAACGTCCTGCGGTGTGTCGGCGCCGATCAGCGCGACCTGCCGCTCATGCAGCCACGGCAGGCAGGACGCGTGCCAGCCGGCCTGCGTGAAACCGCCGCCCGCACCGGCCTCGTGCCGGGCGCGGCCGTAGCCGGTCCGCAGGAGCACCGCATCGCCGGGTCGCACCCGCACACCCTGGCGACGCTCGGCCTCCTCGAGATCCTCGGGAAACACGCCCTGCGCCGGCTCCAGCCACGGCACATCGCGGACCCTCGCGATGTCCAGCAGGACACCGCGCGTGACGATCCCGTTCGCCGCCGCCGTGACGGCCGCCCACGCCGAACCCGTTGCGGCATCGACCAACGCGTGTGACCGCCCGTTGTACATCATGCCGTCCCAGAAGATGTGGCACGGCGAGTCGACGTGGGTGAGGGTGTTGCCGTGGAACGTGATGCCGAGCCGCTCGGAGGAGAAGCCCCAGCGCCGGTCGTTGCGGAATGCGGGCACCGGCATGTGCTCGGCGCCCGGCATGTCGGCGGCGCACGGGCACGTCGTCGTCGACCGCTCCATCTCTTCCGGGACGGCGACCTCCCATGCGCACGACACGCTCCTGCCGTGGCGCACGGCCCGCGCCGCCGCCAGCCGGACCTCGTCGGTGATGTGGTTCAGCGTCCCGAGCTCGTCGTCGTCGCCCCACCGTCCCCAGTTCGACAGCGTGTCGAAGTATGCGAGCACGTCGTCCTGTGTGGGCATCGGTCGCCCCGCCGTCATCCCTGCACCGACTCCTCCGGTCACGCGGTTCGAGGCACCGCGGGTGAGCCCCGACCGTACTACTCCGGGCGCGATCGAGTTCGTCAAGCACCGACCAACGATGACCGGGCCGCCCGGCGCAGCAGGACACTGTTGATGGGGTAGCTCACGGTCGTCTCGCCCGCGAACAGGGTCCACACGAGGTCCACGAAGGTCGTGGCGGTGGCCAGCTCGTAGCCCTGCCGGGTGCGGTCCACGCTCGACAGCCTGGGTGGGCGTCCGCCCGGGAGCACGACGAACGCCTCGACCCGGGCCGTGCCGCCGAGCTGCGTGCGCCAGCTCTGCAGCTGGTCGGACAGCGACGGACGGGCACGGGCGTCCGTCGCCTCGTGGACGAGCAGGACGAAGTTGCCGGCCGAGATGGCGTAGTGGAAGGACGTCGCCCCGGTCACCGGGAGTTCGTGCATACGGACGGCCGAGTAGGCGAGCAGCCGGTGGTAGGGCGCCTTGGGCTGCTCCCCGGGTCCGAACCATTGCCGCTCCGCGAGCTGGGCCAGCGTTGCGGCGTCGGCCTCCCGGTCGGCCACCTGGTCGGCCGCGGTACGGGCGTCACCGAGGGCAAGGGCAGCCCAGGCCGCGACGATGAGGATGCCGAGCGCGGCGGCGGCGCCGATCCAGTCGGCGGTCCGGTTTCCGCCGCTGACCGCGCGATAGACGTAGATGACGATCTGGAGGAACGCGTACGCCGCGGCGACGCCCGCGACCGTGACGACCCACATGCTGGGGCGTCGCCCGGCGGGCCGGTCACGCCGCCGGTGGTCGACGAGCGTGCCGGCGGCGACGAGCACGGCGAGGGCGGGCGGGGTGAGGTTCCACGGGTCGTACTGCTGCCGGAGCCACACCCGGACCGCCTCGCCGAGCAGCCAGACGGCCAGCACGGCGACCGCGGTGCCCCAGCCGGGCCGCGCGGTGCCCGCCGCGCGGGTCGTCGGCGCCCCCACGATGTCGGCGCGGGCCTGCGGTGGCGGATACGGCGCCGCCACCGGGTCGGCGTCGCCGGCGATGGCGCGAGCCTCGGCGACGGCCCCGCGCACGACCGCGAGCTCGGGCTCGGGCACCGTCACCACCCGGCCGGGCGCCTTCGCCTCGAGCAGCTCGCGGACCAGCGGGATTCGGCTGGACCCGCCGACCAGGACGACGGCGCCCAGCGTGGCCCAGTCCTCGACCAGGCCGATCTGCTCGGACGCCTGCACCGTCCGCTCCAGGTCCGGCCGGATCAGCGTGTTCAGCTCGGCCCGGGTGAAGCTGATGGTGACGGCCGAGCCCTGGACCTGCTCGGTGGCGACCTCCACGCCGCTGTCCGACAGCCGCCGCTTGAGGGATTCGCAGGCGGCGAGCGCGTACGCCTGCGTCTCGACGCCGGCCGGCAGCCGCCCGTCGCCGCGGAGCGCGGCCAGGATCATCCGGTCGAACTCCGCGCCGCCGACGTCGGCGAGTCCGCCGGGGACGACGAGCGCGTGCCGCTGGTCCTCCGGCGGCGCCAGCACGGCACAGTCGAACGTCCCGCCGCCGAGGTCGTACACGAGCAAGGGCCGATCATCCGGTACGGCACCCTGCGACCGCGCATGGACGACGGCCGCGACCGGTTCCTTCACGATGTGCAGTGAACTACCGGCGAACCCGGCCTGGATCGCGGCCTGCCGCAGCGCCTCCTGCCGGTAGCCCTGCTCCCAGACGCTCGGGACGGTCAGCACGACCACGTCGGGTTCGGCGGTGACGAGCCGGGCGGCCTGCCGGCGCAGGAACCGCAGCACCTCGGTGGTGAGGTCGGCCGCGGTGTACCGCTCGCCGCCGAGCACGAACGTGCGGCCGCCGCCGAGGTCCCGCTTGAACTCGTCGGCGAACCCGTCCGGCGCCGCCAGGCGGGCGTTCACCGCGGCGGTGCCGACCAGCCATTCGCCGCCGGTCCGGCAGACCGCGGTCGGGATCGCGGTGATCCTCCGGGCCGGTGACGCCGGGTCGGTCACCAGCCGCGGCTCGTCGTCGCCGGTCTGGACGGCCAGCGACGAGGTGGTCATGCCGAAGTCGATGGCGTAGACGAGACGGCCGCTCACCCGGCGGTCCCGTTCCGCGCGTCCCGAAGCTCGGCCGCCAGCCGGAGCGCCGCCTCCCGCTGCCGTTGCTGTTCGGCGGCCAGGCGTTGCAGCGCCGCCGGGTCCGCACGGCCGGTGTCGGCGACGGCATCGGCGGCGTCCAGCTCGGCGAGCACCTCGCCGCGCGCGGCGCCGGCCTGCCGGATGAACTCGTCGCGCACCGCCTCGGCGATCAGCGGCCCGCTGCGGCCCAGCCAGTCCTGATGCTGCTTGATCTGGTCGTCGACCCAGGCCGGGGCCTGGCCGCTCAGGGTGTTGAGGCCGGTCTCCCGCCACCGCTGGCGCTCCTCGCGGAGCGTTTCGCGGATGCCCGACGCCCACCCGACCAGGTGGCCCAGCAGCGCGCCGACGGCGGCGCCGGGCAGCACCCCGAGGCCGGGGGCGAAGAACGTCACGACGCCGCCGACCATGCCGCCGATCGCCCCGCCGGTGATCGCCAGCGTCCGGCCGTTGACGGCGCCGGCCCTGATGGCGGCGAAGGTGAGCACCGGCCGGTCGTCGACCAGCCGGGTCACCACCTCCCAGCGCTTGCCGGCCCGCACACCGGCGACATCGTCGGCGGCGCCAGGGTCGAGGTCGAGGCCCGACTCGGCGGCCCAGCCGGCCCACACCTTCAGGACCGCGCTGGTCAGCGTGGCGTCCGCGTCCTCGCGCAGCCGCAGGATCCGCTCGGCGAAGTTGGTGGCGTACGTCTGGGGGTCCAGCCGCGGGGAGTACAGTCCCTGCTCCGCCCGGATCTGGCCCTTGAGCAGCCGAAGCTGGTCGGTCAGCTCGGCGTCCACGCGGTCGGCCGCCGCCCGGCAGCGCTGCGTGAGCTCGACCGGCGCGCGTGCGATCGCGTGGTCGAGGCGGGCCAGCCGGGCCCGCAGCTCGTCCGAGCGGCGGGCCACCGCCTCGGCGTCGTCCACCTGGGCCCGCAGCGCGGCCAGGCGTTCCCCGGCTGCCGCCGCGATCTCCGCCAGAACGGTGTCCAGGAGGTCGGCGGCGGCGTCGAGTTTCGCGGCGAGCAGCGTGGCCGCCTCGGCCAGCAGCATCCGCCGCAACCCCGGAATGCCGGTGTCCTCCTCGCCGCCCCCGCCGTCGGCCGCCAGGTACAGGGCCTCCTCGGCGGTGACCTCGGCGACCGGGACGCTGCCCGCGGGCCGGCCGGTCGCCTGCGCGACCCGGTCGGCGTTCTCCGTCGCGTACGCCGCGATGGCGGCCCGGCTCACCTTGTCCACCTTGGTCACGACCAGCACGAACCGCGGACCCCGGCCGATGCGGGCGAGCTCGTCCAGCTCGTCCTCCGTCAACGGGCGATCGACGGCGGCCGCGACCAGCAGCACGTCGGCCTCGCGGGCACGGCGGTGCGCGATGGCGTTGTGCGCCGGGTTGCGACTGAGGATCCCCGGCGTGTCGACCAGGACCAGACCGGCCGCGAGCAGCGACTGCGGGCTGCGGATCTGGATCTCGACCACGTCGTCGGCGGCCCCGCGCCGGGACTGCTCGCTCACGTACTGGCTCAGCTTGTCGACATCGATCTCCTGCTCGCGCACCTGCGAGCCGTCGGCGATCCGCACGAAGGCCCGCGCCTGACGGCCGAAGTACACGGTGGTGGCGACCGCCGTGTTCTCCGCCGCCTCGTGCGGGAACAGCGCCCGGTCCGCGACGAGGGCGGCCAGCATCGTCGACTTGCCGCGGTCGAAGCTGCCGAACGCGACGACCGTGCAGGTCGGTGCCGCAAGCGTGGACAGGCCGAGCGCGGACAGCCGCGGGTCCGGCAGCTGCCGGGCCGCCTCCGCCGCGACTGCCCGTACCGCGTCGAACCTGAGCCTCACCGGGTCGGTCATTGCGCCTCGTCCTCCCTCTCGTAGATCACGACGTCCTGCGGGCGGAGCACCCCGGCGCCGAGCCGCAGCCCCGGGCGTGCCGTGGCGGCGATCCGGCCCGCCGGCCCGCCCGGCGTCGTGCCCACCACCCGATGCCGCTGCGGGACGACCGGCCCGTCGTCGGCGAACTCGGTGACCTGCAGGCCGTCCAGCACCACGTCGAGCCGGTCCAGCAGCCACGTGTACACCTCGTTCGTGCCGTCGGACACGTCCCGCAGCCGCTCGCGGACCCCGGCCAGCTCGAGCGCGACCGGCGCGCTGTCCCAGCCGTGCGCCGCGGCGGGCGGCGGGCTCACGGCCCGCGCCGTGGCCAGCGCGTCGGCGAGCACCGCCAGGGCGTGCCGGCCGACCTGCAACAGCTCGTCGTCGTCGCGGGGTTCGCCGGGCGCCGGCGTCCCGGCCCGCAGCGCGGCCTCCCGCACCAGCTGGTGCAGCTGGTGGTTGGGGCGGGCCGGGCGCCGGAACGGCAGCATCACAACCGTCTCCTCATCCGTGCGGAAGCCTCCATCGGTAGCCTTGATCAGTAGCCTCGTCAGTAGCCGCTGAGCAGGTCCGCGGCCGTGTGGACCCGGTACGCGACCTCGTCGGCGATCCGGCTCAGGGTGCGCAGCAGGTGCCGGGTCGGGTTGCCGTTGAGGTCCTCGTTGAGGCGGCGCCGCCAGTACGCCGCCTCCTCATCGGCGACGGCCGCGAAGCCGGCGGGCGGGGTCCCGGCGGGACGGCCGAGCCGCTGCGCGCAGGAGGTGCCGAACTCCCCGGCGAGGCGGCGCGCCCGCTCGGCCTCCCCCGGGCCCAGGCTGACCGAGGGCTGCTGCAGGCCGCGGAGCAGCTCGAGGTCGGCGAACCCGAGGACCCGTTCGCGGACCTCCGCCACCGCCCTGGTCACCTCCGTCAGATTCGCGTCGGGCCGGCCGCCGTCCTCGGTCCGATGCCTGGCGACGGTCCGCTCGACCTCGGCGATCAGGGCGTTGAGCTTGATCAGGGTCGAGCGCCGCCCGAAGTGGCCGCGCACCAGCGCGACGACGTCGGCGACCCCGCTGTCCCTGACCAGCGCGGCCCGCAGCTCCTCGTCGGACCGGCCGGCCTTGAGGTGGACGCAGGCCCGGAACACCCCCCAGCAGCCGAGCACCGCCGCCAGCGCAGACCGGGCGGACAGCGGCAGCGGGCAGTCGGTCTCCTCGGCCAGGAAGGAGCGCTCACCCCGCAGCCATCGCACCAGCTCCGGCAGCCCGCTCGAGCTGAGCGCCCGCAGATCCGACAGGTGCCCGGCGTCCAGCCGGAACGCGCCCTCGGCGAGCAGACCCGCGATCGGGACCACGGTGTGGAAGAGCTCGCCGATCCGGTCGTCGTCGTCCTGGAACGCGCGGATCCTCGCCCGGGCCGGGCCGAAGGGGTCGTACTCCACGGCCGCGGTCCGCGGCCCCCAGCTCCCGTCGCACCGGCTCAGCACCCCGAACGCCCGCAGCGAGTTGAACGGCCCGGAGCCGTCACCGCCGCCGACGAACCCGGTCACCACCTCGAGGTCGGGACCGCCCAGATCGTCGGTGAACAGATAGAGCACCGCGTCGGCCTGGGCCATCGCCGCGCCGCTGGCCTTGCCGACGTCGGCAAGGGTGCGGTCCATGGTGGCCAGCAGGCGCTCGGTGCTCGCCGAATCGTCCCCGTACACGCTGCCGAGACCCGGGGTGTCCAGGAGCCCGACCTCGGTCAGCAACTCGGCGGGCAGGTGCACCTCGACGTGATCGATGCTGCGCAACTCGTCCAGCCGGCCCGCGTCGCGGTCGTTGAGCCGGTGCAGCTCGTCGAGCCCGAACTCGGCCGGCGCCCGGCCGGTCGCATCCCGGTAGTGCACCCGCAGGAACTCGCGCTCGTCGTGGCGGTACTCGGCGACCGTGAACGTCATCTCGGTCGTGCCGGTGCTGGCCAGGCCGCGCCCGATCAGCGCGTTGACGAGCGTCGACTTGCCACACTTGATCCGGCCGACGACGGCCAGCCGCATCGGCCGCCTGACCCTCCGCTCGGCCCCGGCGAGCAGGTCGTGCAGGTCTTTGCGGTAACCGAACCGGTCGCTGCTGCTGGTGAACCGTGCGGCCTGGCGAGTCAGCAGGGCAATGGCTGCGGATTCGGTCAAGTCGGTGTTCACTTGTCATCCCGTCCGGTCATGACTGAGGGTCTTCAGTCTGTTCACGACAGTCACGCCATTAAATCCCCCGAAAGGGTATGCGTGCCTGACCGGCCGCACTCCTATGTGCATTAGTTGTTCTGGGATAGGATGGCGCTTCGTCGGCGGGAGGGTGCGTGCAGGGCTTCGGCGATCTGGAAGCGGCGCTCATGGAGCTGCTGTGGAAGCGCGGCGAGCCGACCACGGTCCGCGAGGCCCTGGACGGGCTGGCCTGGCATCGCGAGCTCGCCTACACGACGGTGCTGACCGTGATCGACAACTTGTACCGCAAGGGCTGGCTCACCCGCGAACAGGACGGCCGGGCCTACCGCTACACGCCCGCGCTCACCCGCGAGCAGTGCGTCGCCCGGGCCATGCACAACGCCCTCGTCGACAGCGGTGACCGGATCGAGGCGCTGACCCACTTCGTCGGGCGGATGAGCCTGGACGAGGCCGCCGCCCTGCGGGCCGCGCTGCGCTCCTACGAACGCCGGATCGCCGGCCGGTGAGCCCGTTCCTCCTCGCCGCGTTCACCATGGCGCTGGCGCTCATCGCCGCGCCACGGCTGGCCTCGGCGCACTGGGTCGTCCGCGCGCCCCGGCTCGCCGTCGCAGCATGGCTGGGCTGGTCCGGTGCGGTGCTCCTGTCGGCGGTGTTCACCGCATTGACGCTGCTGTTGTACTGGGACCGCGCCCACGATCTCGTCAAGGGCGCCTGGCACATCTGCCTCGACGCGCTCCTGGGCCACCACGACCGCGCGGCCCAGGTGGCGGCCGTGGCGGGCCTGTTCGGCCTGGTCCTGCTCGGCGGGCGGCTGGCCGTCAACGGCCGGCGCCTCGTCATCGCCGCCCGGGCCCGCCGCGCCGAGCTGCGGCTCGCGGTGCGGCTCGGCGGCCTGCCGTCGCCGCTGCCCGGGGCCAGCATCGTGCGCCACGACGAGCCCGCCGCCTATCTCCTGCCCGGACCCAGCCGGCCCGGCCGCGCGGCCGAGATCGTGGTCACCTCGGCCGCCGTCGAGCGCCTCCGGGCCCCCGAGCTCGCCGCCGTCCTCGCCCACGAGCGCGCGCATCACGCCGGTCACCACTATGAGATCACCCATTGGATGCGGCTGCTCGCGGCCGCGTTCCCGCAGGCCCGCTGCTTCACGCTCGGCCGCGGCCAGGTGGACCGGCTGGTGGAGCTGTGCGCCGACGACACCGCGGCCGGCGGCGCCGCCCGCATCGACCTGGCCCGGGCCCTGGTGAGTATGGCCCAGCCCGGCTCCTCCGGCACGCCGGACGGCGCCCTGGCCGCCCGCGGCGGCGACAGCCTCGAGCGGCTGCATCGGCTGCTCGATCCGCCGCCGCCGCTGTCACGGCCGGTTCGCGCCGGGATCGTGGCCGCGACCGCCGCCGCCCTCGCCGCCCCGGTCGCGATGGCGGCGTTCGACCGGTACGTCACCTGGGCCCCGACGCTGCTGCCGATGTAGTTCGCGGTCACAAAAAGGGTCGTGCCGGCACGACTTCCAAGGGGATTGGCAGGCTCCGGCACGACCCAGAAGGGACTGTACTACTAACTCACCTAGTAGTACAGCCCCGGAGTGGAAACGGCGTCAGTTGGAGGCGATGGACAGGCCCGAGTCGCCGGGCCCCATGCTCAGCTGCGTGCCCTCGGCGAACGTGCTCTCGAACCGCGCCTGCATGGCGTCCAGCTGCGAGAAGTCCGCACTGTGGGCCGACTCGCTGCCCTCGGCCGCGAACACCGAGTCCGACGTCTCCGAGTCGTTGGAGTAGTTCGTGAAGTCCGTCGACTCGTACCGGCTGCCGTCCGCGCCCTCGAACTCGACGTGCTTGCCGGTCTGGAAGTCGGTGGACTCGGCCGAGCTGTGGTCCTCGCCGTAGACGCCGAACTGCGAGGCGTAGTCCTGCTCACTGCCCGACGCCTGGTGCAACTGGTCCAGCGCGCTCGACTCCTGACCGGTCTCGAAGTGCGCGCCGTCGAAGTCGCCGTACTCGCTCATCAGGGTGGTCCTTTCATACCAGGGGAATGGCTCCGACATCGAGAACACTACTACCTTGCTTAGTAGCATTGACTCCCAAAAACGTGCCATGACTTCATCCGCACCGTTATTTCCTATGGAGCTTAGTTTTACCCACAAACACCCTTAGTCAGAGCGGTGATACGCGCGGTATATCTGCTACTGCGGCTAGGAGACGGGCTTGTCCGGCCGTGCGCCGGTGCGTAAGGTTCGCGGACGTGCCGATCCGCCGTGTCCACATGCCCCGCATCTGCCCACCGCCACTGCACAGGTTCCTCGTCACCGCGGTGACCGTGGTCGCGGTGCTGCTGGCCGGCACCGGAGCGGCCCAGGCCGAGCCGACCCCCGCGGAGCTGGAGCAGCAGATCGACGAGATGTGGAACCAGCTCGAGCCGACCATCGAGCAGTACAACCAGGTCCACACGCAGCTCAAGGACAACCAGGCCAAGGCCGAGAAGCTGCAGCAGCAACTCCAGCCGCTGCAGGACCAGGTGGACGCGGCGATGGGCAAGATCAGCGAGATCGCCGTCCGCCAGTACAAGATCGGCCGTGTCACCACCATGCAGGTCCTGCTCTCCGGCAGCACCCCGACCGACACCCTCGACCAGCTCACGGTCGTCAACGCCATCGCCCGCAACGAGCGGGCCCAGATCCAGGACGTCGCCGCGACCCGCGACCGGCTCGCCGCCGACAAGCAGGCCCTCGACGCCCTCATCGCCCAGCAGACCACCCAGGACAAGGAACTCGCCGCGAAGAAGACGCAGATCGAGGGAAAGATCACCGACCTGCAAAAGCTCCGGCAGCAGGCGTACGGCTCCAGCGGCGCCACCGGCACGCTGAAACCGGTCGCCTGCCCCGTCGACTACCTCGGCGGCGACGGCGGCACGGCCGCGAAGAAGGCGTGCGAGCTCATCGGCAAGCCCTACATCTGGGGCGCCACCGGACCCAAGGGCTACGACTGCTCCGGGCTGACCATGGCCGCCTGGGCCGCCGCCGGGGTGAGCCTGCGGCACTACACCAAGTGGCAGTGGGAGGACGCGAAATCGGTCGCGAAGGCCGACCTGCGCCCCGGCGACCTCGTGTTCTTCTACAGCGACCTGCACCACGTGGGCCTCTACGTCGGCGGGGGCTGGATGGTCCACGCCCCGACCACCGGCGACTACGTCCGCATGGCGAAGCTCGAAGGCCGGCCCATCACCGGGTACCGCCGGCCCAGCTGACCGGGGCGGAGGCCGGCCTGCGCGCGACCGGCACGCTCGTGGGCCGTGCGGCGGCGGCTCATGCGGCCGCGTTTCGGCTTGCGCGGCGCCAGGCGGCGTCGGTGAGCAGGCGCAGCCCGTTGAGGCCGACGATCACGGTGGAGCCCTCGTGCCCGGCGACCCCGAGCGGTAGCGGCAGGTGGCCGAAGAGGTCCCACGCCACGAGGGCGGTGATGAACGTACCGGCGATGACGAGATTCGCGGCGACGACCCGGCGGGCCCGGCGGGACAGGGCGATCAGCGGAGGCAGGGCGGCGAGGTCGTCACGGACCAGGACCGCGTCGGCGCTGGTGAGGGCCAGGTCGGAACCGTGGCGGCCCATGGCGACGCCGAGGTCGGCGGTGGCCAGGGCGGGCGCGTCGTTGACGCCATCACCGACGACCATCACCCGCTCCCCCTGCTGCTGCATGGCGCGGACCCGCTCGACCTTGTCCTCGGGCAGCAGGGCAGCGTGGACGTCAGTGATGCCGGTGTCGGCGGCGAGACGGTGCGCGGCGCCGGCGTTGTCGCCGGTGAGCAGGACCGGCGGGGTGCCGGTCACCACGGCCAGGGCCGCGACGGTGGCCGCGGCCTCGGGACGGACCTGGTCGGCGAGGACGACCACGCCGGCCGGTGCGCCGTCGACGACGACGGCGACCGCGGTGCGCCCCGCGTCGTGGGCGTCGGTGACAACCCGCCGCACGTCCGCGCGGCCCGGGTCGGCGGCGCCGGACAGGGCGGGTTTGCCGGCTCGGACGTGGCGGCCGCCGACGATCGCCTCGACGGCGTGCCCGGGCGTGGCCCGGAAGCCCTCGGCGGGCGGGATGTCCAGGCCGCGTTCCCGTGCGGCCCCGACGATGGCCGCGCCGAGGGGGTGCTCGCTGTGCGTCTCGACGGCGGCCACGATCCGTAGCAGGCCCCTCTCGTCGAGCCCGGAGCCGGTGGCGGGGTGGATGCCGGCGACGCGGATCGCGCCGGTGGTGAGGGTGCCGGTCTTGTCGAAGGCGACGACGGTGGTATCGGCGAGCTGTTCCATCACGACGGCGGACTTGACGAGCACGCCACGGCGGCCGGCGAGGGCGATCGCGGACAGCAGCGGCGGCATGGTGGCCAGCACGACCGCGCACGGTGACGCGACGATCATGAACGTCATCGCCCGCAGCAGCGTGGACTGCAGGTCGGCGCCGAACAGCAGCGGGATCGCGAACAGGGCGAGGGTGGCGACGACGACGCCGATGGAGTACCGCTGCTCGATCTTCTCGATGAACAGCCGCGTGCGGGACTTCGTCGCGGACGCCTGCTCGACCATGGCCACGATCCGGGCGACGACCGAATCGCCGGCCGCCCGGCGCACCCGGGCGGTCAGCGCGCCGGTGCCGTTGAGCGTGCCGGCGAACACCTCGTCACCGGAGGTCTTCGCCACCGGCAGCGACTCACCGGTGATGGTGGCCTGATCCACGTCACTGCTTCCGGCGACGACCACCGCATCCGCCCCGATACGCTCGCCCGGCCGGATTCGAACCAGGTCACCGACCCGCAGGGCGGCGGCGGGGACCACCGTCGCGGTGCCGTCGGGGTCGAGCCGGGTCGCCTGTTGCGGGGCGAGGTCGAGCAGTGCCCGGACGGAGTCGGCGGTCCGGGCCGTGGCGAACGCCTCGAGCGCGCCCGAGGTGGCGAAGATGACGATGAGCAGCGCCCCGTCGAAGACCTGCCCGATCGCGGCCGCCCCGATCGCGGCGACGATCATCAGCAGATCCACGTCGAGGGTGCGCTCCCGCAGCGCTCGTAGGCCGGCGAGGGCCGGCTCCCACCCGCCCGTGACGTAGCAGGCCAGGTACAGGCTCCACCACACCGGCGCCGGGGCCCCGGCCAGCTGGGCCAGTCCGCCCGCGGCGAAGAGCACCGTGGCGATCGTCGCCCAGCGGATCTCCGCCAGTGCCCACATGCGCGCGCCGAGACGGCGCGGCCGGACGGAGGACAGCCCGGCCGGTGCCGTGGCGGATGGTCGTGTCGACGTCATGGTCACGGGGAACGACCATACCTGCGTAAGCATGCAGATAGCCAGGCAGATGAGCAGACGAATACGGAGGATGCGGTTACGCTGGTCGGGTGCACACTGAGCTGCCCGACTTTCAGATGCCCAACGACGAGCAGGTCCACCTGGCCGCCGAGGGGTTCCGGCTGCTCGCCGACCCCACCCGGATCAAGATCCTGTGGGCCCTCCTACAGGGCGAGTCGTCGGTGGCCTGCCTCGCCGAACTTGTCGGCGCCGCCCCGACGGCGGTGAGTCAGCACCTGGCCAAACTGCGGCTCGCCGGGCTGGTCCGGGGACGCCGGGAAGGCACGTTCGTGCACTACTCCGCCGCCGACACCCACGTGCGCGCCCTGCTCGCCGAGGCGCTGTTCCACGCCGACCACGCCGACCGGAACCTGCCCGACCATCCCCGCGGCGA
Organism: Dactylosporangium sp. NPDC000244; assembly: GCF_040300725.1. NCBI lineage: Bacteria > Bacillati > Actinomycetota > Actinomycetes > Micromonosporales > Micromonosporaceae > Dactylosporangium > Dactylosporangium sp. NPDC000244. Next base: position 62,819 of record NZ_JBEPEH010000006.1, on the reverse strand, counting down.
CGCGGTGGCACACCAGCACACGGTCCCCGCAGGCACGCCCGTCTGACCCCGGGCCCGTGGGCTAGGCGTTCTGTGGGGCCTCCACGCGGGCCGGCGTGGGCGTCGCGAGCGGCGGGCCGAGCCGCCGCACCGTGCTGGCGTAGAGGATCAGCATGCAGATCAGGCCGGTGGCGGAGCCGATGAGCAGGCCCCAGGCGGCGCCGTGCAGGCCGCCCCAGTCGGCGCCGAGGGCGAGGCCGCTGAGGGAGACGACGGCGAAGACGACGTACTGCGCGAACAGCCCCCGGGCCTGGTGCATGCCCCGCATCGCGGCGGTGAACGGCACCTGCACCAGGTAGATCGCGCCCTGCAGGGCGATCGGCAGGGCCAGCGGCGCGGCCTCGGCGAACTTGTGGGTGTGGACCAGGACGTACGAGACCACCGGCCAGACGACGAGCACCATCAGCGCGCCGAGGGCGGCGAAGGCGATGGCCAGCCGGCGGGTCTGGCGGCGCAGGGTCGCGGCGGCGGCGGTGCCTTCGGGGCCGGGTTTGGCGGCCTCGGCGGCGTGGCGGGAGGCCCGCGGGGTGACCAGGCTGCTGATCGCGGTGACCAGGTTCTGGACCGGCTGGAGCTGGACGGTCTGCACGAAGCGGAAGTTGCCCAGGTCGATCTTCGACAGGCGGCCGGCGACGGTGAAGCTGATGGCCAGGACGTGGAACTGGGCGACGATGGCGGTGATGGTGAACCAGCCGGAGAGGTGGCGGGTTTCGGCCAGCCAGGCGAGCGGTTTGCCCCGCCACGGCAGCCGCTTCTCGCGCAGCAGGTAGACCGTGGCGCCCGCGGTCGCGCCGAGGCCCCAGACGGCAAGCAGGCCGCCGGCGCTCGCGTGGTGGGTGGCGATCATGAGGGCGACCAGGACGGCCTGGGTGCCGGCCCAGACGAGGTCGATGCCGAGGGCCTTGTCCGGGCGGCGATCGGCGAGGTAGTCGCAGCGGGCGGTGTCGTGCAGCATGATCGGGACCATGAACGGGGCCAGCCAGATGAGCTCGCGCAGGTCGATCTGGCCGCGGCTGGGCCAGGCCGCCCAGAGCCCGGCGAAGACGGCGGTGGTCACCACGCCGGAGCACAGCGCGGTGGCCAGGCCGTTGCAGGCCAGGCGGTCCCGGGGGTCGCCGTCGTAGCGGGAGGCCAGGGCGAGCAGGACGTCGCCGACGACGGCACGATTGAGGTACATCGCGAGGTAGCCGACGGCGAGGGCCAGCGCGAGCGCACCGAAGCGGGCCTTCGGCAGCAGGATTCCGCCCAGCAGCGTGTTCGCCGAGTTCGCCGCGGCGATCACCAACTGGTCGAGCAGGCCGGCGCCGACGAACCGGGAGGCGCCCCGCAACCCCTGCGGGCGGCGCATCCGCTCAGGCGTCCTGGGTACGACTGGCATGCTCGACCAGACCCGGCAGCTGTCCGTCGTTGCGGGTCGCCGGCACCGTGACGGGGCTCGGCGGGGCGAGCACCGGCTCGTCGTAATGACGCTCGCCGCGGGCCGTGGTCAGCACCGCGCGGACAAGCAGCTGCAGGTCGAGCCGCACGCTCTGGTGCTCGATGTAGGCGAGGTCCTTCACCAGCCGCTCCTGCGGCGGCATGTGGAACTTCTCGATCTGGGCGATACAGGCGATGCCGGGCCGTACCGTGTGCCGCTCGGCGTATCCGGGAACCGCCTCGAGGTGCTTGTCGACGAGCACGGTACGCAGCGGCCGCGGCCCGACCAGGCCCATCGAGCCGTTGAGCACGTTGATCAGTTCCGGGAGCTCGTCGAGGTGCCAGCGTCGCAGCCAGCGACCGACCCGGAGCGTGCGCGGGTCCCCCGCGGGCGACACGACCGGTCCGGTGAGCCGTTCGGCCCCGTACTGCATGCTGCGGAACTTGAACTGCCGGAACGTGCGTCCGCCGCGGCCCACGGAGTTCTTGGTGAAGAAGATCGGCCCCGGCTCCTCGAACCAGATGAGCAGTCCGATGATCGGCCACAGCGGCAGCGTGAGCGCGAGCCCGACGAGGGCGCCGACGACGTCCAGGACCCGCTTGCCCCGCGGCTCGCGGCGCACGGCGCAGGCGGTGTGGTACCGCAGGACCGCGTGCTGGACGGCGGGCGACGGCGGCGCGTTGTCCTCCACGATCCCGGCGGTGGCGCCGCTGAGCACGATCCCGCCGGCGAACGACCCGGTGATGAGGATCATGGCGGCCCGCGCCGGCACGTCGTGCCCCAGCCGCAGCCAGATCCACGGCGCGACGATCAGCGTCGCGGTGACGACGAAGGCGATCCGGCAGGCCCACGCCCGAGCCGGCGGGGGAACCGATGATGTCAGGACGACGGCGGGCAGGCACGCCAGGAACAGCGGGATGAGCAGCACCCAGTGTCTCACGGGTTGTTGTACCTCCGGGGAAAGCGGGCGGGCGCCGTCGTCGTCATCGGTATGCCTTCTCCTGCTCGGCCCACATGGTGAACAGCAGCAGGATCCAGATCTCGCGGGCGTGTTCGGCCACGCCACTGAGGTGGCGCTCGACGATCTCGTTGACCGCGTCGAAGCGCAGATAGCCCTGCCGTCGCAGGACGTCGCGGGACAGGTAGTCGCCGACCAGCGGCCGGTACACGCCGCGCAGCCAACGCGGCAGCGGGGCGTTGAAGCCCTTCTTGCCCATGGCGAGCGTCTGTGGCGGCAGCAGGCCGGCCATCGCCTGACGCAGCAGCCACTTCGGTTGCCGGCCCGGGAGCTTCATCCGGCCCGGCAGGGAGAAGGCGAACTCGAGCATCGGCGTGGCCAGCAGCGGTACCCGTACCTCCAGGGAGTGCGCCATGCTCACCCGGTCGACCTTCGTCAGCACGTCGTCGGGCAGATAGACGTGGGCATCGGTGTACTGGAACCGCGTCAGCCGGTCGAATCCGGCGCCGGCGTCGTAGTGCGGCTCGTGCGTGTCGTACGTGTCGCCCAGCTCGGCGAGCACGTCCGGCTCCAGCAGCCGCGCCTTGTGTGCCTCCCGGAAGACGACCCGCCACAGGTAGTGGCTGCGGCCGGGCTCCTCGACGGCGTTCTCGGCGAAGCGGCGCGCCTTGAAGTCGAAGCTCGCCCGCGCGCTGGAGCGTGGCAGGTGCCGCAGCAGGCTCGGCACGAGCCGGGTCGTCAACGCGCGCGGCAGGTGGCGGTAGTAGCGGGCGTACCTGTCGGCCTGGTAGGTGAGGTAGCCGGCGAAGAGCTCGTCCCCGCCGTCGCCGCTCAACGCCACCGTCACGTCCCGGCGGGCGAGCCGGCACAGGTAGTACGTGGGCACCATCGACGGGTCAGCGAAGGGCTCGTCGAAGGCTGGCAGGATGCCGTCCACGACGTCCTGCGCCGACGGCTCGACCAGCAGCTCGGTGTGGTCGGTCCCGAACCTGTCCGCGACGAGGGCGGCCCCGTCCCGCTCGTCGTAGGACCGGTCGGAGAAGCCCACCGAGAACGTCTTCAGCTTGGCATCGGGCTCGGCGCGCCGGGCGGCGGCGACGACGGTGGCGGAGTCCATGCCGCCGCTGAGGAAGAAGCCCACCGGTACGTCGGCCGCCAGTTGCTGACGGACGGTGTTGACCAGGAGCTCGCGCAGGATCGCCCCCGCACGGGCGACGGTGAGGTCCTGCCGCTGCGGCACATCGGCGAGCGACCAGTAGCGCTGCGAGGTGCACCGGCCGTCCTGCCACACGAGCGTCGTGCCGGGTTCGAGCTTGCGGATCTCCCGGTACATCGTCCGCGGTGCGGGCACATACATCAGCGACAGGTACGCGCTGAACGCCTGGAGGTCCGGTGTGCGCTCGGAAAGGGAGCACAGGACCGCCTTGATCTCCGACCCGAAGATGAGGCCGTCGGCGCGCTCGGCGTAGTGCAGCGGCTTCACGCCCACCCGGTCGCGGGACAGGACCAGGCGGTGACGGGCGCTGTCGTACAGGGCGATGGCGAACATGCCCTCCAGGTGCCGCGCGAAGCCGGTGCCGAACTCCTCGTACAGATGCGGAATCACCTCGGCGTCGTTGCCGGAGGCAAACGTGTGCCCGCGCGCGGCGAGGTACTGCCGCAGCCTGCGGTGGTTGTAGATCTCACCGTTGAGCACCGCGTGCACGGTGCCGTCCTCGGACCGCACCGGCTGCCGGCCGTGCAGCACGTCGATGACGGCCAGGCGCCGCACCGCGAGGCCGGCGGTGGGGGTGAGGAAGAACCCGTCCTCGTCGGGGCCCCGGTGCGCGAGGCTGCGGCACATGGCGCGCAGCCGGTCCTCGTCCACGGGACGCGTGTCGTTGGCCAGCACCATGCCGGCGATTCCGCACATGAATCCTCCGCCTCGGTCGATCGATGAACAGGGGCGGGTGCGGTCAGACCGGTGCGGGTTCGACCGGCCGGTGCGAGGGCGCGGGGACGTACGGCTCCCACAGCCCGGCCTTCTGCGCGGACAGCCGCACGAGGTACCGGGGTCCGAGGATCAGGTAGCGCCGCCACAGCCGGCGCGGCTCGAGGACCAGCCGCAGCAGCCAGGCCAGGCCGTTGCGCTGCATCCAGCGCGGTGCGGAGCGCAGCCGCCCGGAGTGGTAGTCGAAGGCGGCCCCGACCGCCAGCAGCGGCATGGCGAGCAGCGGCCGCATCGCGTGGACGAACGACTCCTGCCGTGGGCAGCCGAGCCCGACCAGGACCACGCGGGCCCCCGAGGCGTTGATCCGCTCGGCGATGCGGGCATACTCGCCCGGTTCGGCGTCGCGGAACCGCGACGGCTCGGCACCGGCGATACGCAGCGTCGGCATCGTCCGGGTCAACGCCTCGACCAGCCGGTCGACGGTGCGTTGCGTGGAACCGTAGAGGTAGACCGGCAACCCCTCGTCGGCCGCGCGCCGCAGCACCCGGAGGGTCAGTTCCGGGCCGCTCACCCAGTCGCGCAGCCGGGCCTGGTGCAGCAGGTTCAGCGCCCACCGCACCGGCTGACCGTCCGGGGCGACCACGTCGAATGCGTTGAGCCGGGCGTTGTGCCGCCGATCCGACAAGCCGGTCATCACGCCGTGCACGGCCAGCGCGGTCAGGATGAACGGGCGCTGCTGCTGGGCGGCCGCGATCACCCTCGCGACCGCGGTGTCGTAATCGATGACATCGACCAGAACTCCCATGACGCTGCGTTTTCCCGCGTCGACGACCAACGATCTTCCTTCCCCTCGCCCCGCGACACGCGCCGATCACCGGACCGGCCCGAGGCATCGAACGCCGGCCTCAACTGCGGGATGTTCGAGCGCGCCTGTACCCGACCGGTTCCCGGTAAACGCGGCGCGCCGGGCGGGCCGAGGTGACTTTTGCGGGGTGTACGGCCGCTCCACCTGCGCTATCACCTGCCGATCCGTCGCCTGGCCCGATGCGTGCCTCTTACGCTTGCGAGGTCACGCAGATGGCACGGCCCCCGGCGCTCCGGTTCGCGGCCGGCCCGGCTCGAGGACAGAGACGGTATGGGCGATCCAATTCCTGATGCAGGCTACGTTCGGGCCCGTGGGCGGGCGGTGGTGCGAGCCAGCGTCCCGCCACGCGACACGGCCGCCGACCGGCCCGCGGACCCACCGCGCCGTCGGCGTCCGCCGCGACCGTCGCGTCCGCAAAAGCCTCGCCGGCCCCGGCGCTGGGCCCGTGTGCTGGTCGTCCTCGGCGTGCTGCTCGTGCTGGTCAGCGCCGCCGCCCTCGCCGGTTCCCGGGCGCTGCTGAACCGCTACACCGCCGCGATCGGCCAGGAGAACCTGCTCGGCGACGCGGCGGACCCGCACGTCAGCATCGACGGGCCGATCAACCTGCTGCTGGTCGGCATTGACCAGCGCATCGACCAACGCGACGACAGCCCGGACGTCGACCACAACGCGGACTCGATCATGATCGTGCACATCCCGGCGAGCCACGACGCCGCCTACCTGGTCTCGGTGCCCAGGGACTCGTACGTGTCGATCCCGCCCTATCCGAGGAGCGGGTTCGGCGGCGGCCACGCCAAGGTCAACGCGGCGTTCCCCGACGGCTTCGGCAACGGCGCCGGCCGGGCGGGCGGGTTCGGGCTGCTCGCGTTGACGATCAAGCAGCTGACCGGGATCTCGTTCAACGGCGGGGCGATCGTCGACTTCGCCGGGTTCAAGTCGCTGGTCGCGGCCCTGGGCGGGGTGGATATGTGCGTGGACGAGCGGACCGTCTCGGTCCACATCGGCCATGACGCCCACGGGCGGTACCAGATGCCGTACGACATGACCGACGACGGACCGGTTCCCGTCCCCGGGGTCACCCCGCAGGTGTACCAGCCCGGCTGCCAGCACCTGGCCGACTGGCAGGCCCTCGACTACGTGCGGCAGCGCGAGCTGCTCCCGGACGGGGACTACGGGCGGCAGCGCCACCAGCAACAGTTCATCAAGGCGGTCCTGAAACAGGCCACCGGCAGCGGCGTGCTCACCAGCCCCGGCAAGCTGGACCAGGTGCTGCGCGCCGCCGGCCAGGCGCTGACCTTCGACAGCGGGGGAATCTCCATCGCCGACTGGATCTTCGCGCTGCGCGACATCCGCTCCGGCGCCCTGACCATGCTGAAGACCAACGGCGGCACCTTCAACTCCGAGGTCATCAACGGCCAGGACACCGAGATTCTCAGCGACACCAGCCTGCAGCTGTTCAGCGCCGTGCGCGAAGACACCATGCCGGCATTCGTCGCGGCGCATCCGGACTGGGTGGCCGGCGACTCCGTATAGGGCTGGTCGGCACCTGTGGGGAAACCGGGTTGATGCATCCGGCCGGGGCTGGCAGCGTGGCATCCCGTGCCGAAGGCAGCAGCCGCTTCCGGCGGGCCTCTGCGCTCACCAGCGTTCCGGTGGTTCTTCGCCGGCCTCTCGATCTCCATGGCCGGCAGTTTCATGTCGCCGGTCGCCCTGGCCTTCGGGGTCCTTGCGATCACCGACAGCGCGGCCTGGCTGTCCGCGGTCACCGCCTCGGCCGTGGTGGCGACGGTCGCGACGATGCTCTTCGGCGGCGGCATCGCCGACCGCTACCGCCGCGACTCCGTGCTGCGCCTCACCGGTCTCGGCGCGGGCGTCACCCAGGCCGGCGTCGCGGCCCTGCTCCTGACCCATCAGCACCCGGCGCTGCTGCTGCCGCTGGCCGCCGGCAACGGCGTGTTCCAAGGGCTGACGACACCCGCGCTGCGCGGCATCGTCTCGAACCTCGTAGCCGGGCGCGACCTGCAAACGGCCAGCTCCCTGCTGGCCTCGGCCAGGAACGTCACGCGAATCCTCGGTCCGACCGCCGCCGGCCTGCTGACCGCCTCGGTCGGCGGCGGTTGGGCGATCGCCGCGGACGCCGCCTCCTTTCTGCTGGCGGCCGCCTGCTTCTCCCGGATCTCGCTGCCCGCGCCGGCACCGCGCGGCAAGGACGGCCCCACGATGCTCGCCGACATGAGGGAGGGCTGGCGGTACTTCAGGTCCCGGCCGTGGATCTGGTCGGTGACGCTGGCCTTCGCCGTGTTCAACGCGGCCAACAGGGGCGTCTGGCAGATCCTCGGCCCGGTGATCGCACACGACACCATCGGCGCCGCGGGCTGGGGCCTGGTGCTGAGCGCCCAGGGTGTCGGGGCGCTGCTTGCCAGCGTGGTGCTGGTCAAGGTGCGGCTGATGCGGCGGCCGATGATGCCGGCGCTGTTCTCGATGGCGCTGGCTACCCTCCCGCTCGTGCTCCTGGGCGCCGGCGCGAACACGTTCTGGCTGGCCGCGGCGTCGCTGTTGACCGGGGTGGCCGTCGAGTTCTTCACCGTCGTCTGGGAAACCGTCAACTACACCAACATTCCCGAGCGTCTCCTGTCCCGAGTCGGCGCTCATGACGAGTTCTGGTCGACCGTGTCCTTGCCCGTCGGCCAGATGTCCGCGCCGGTCCTCGCGGCGGCATTCGGGGCGGCGACGGTCGCCGCCACCGGGGGCGGGGTCGCGGCGGCGGCGATGCTCCTGGTCGCGCTCGTGCCATCACTGCGTCGCATCGAGATCAACCACGATGACGCCGGAGTGCCTTCGGCGTGAAGCCGCTCAGCGCCGGGTGGGGCGGTCGGTCTTCATGAAGACCCTGAGCACCGAGCGCAGGCCGAGGACGAAACCGCACAGCGCCAGGCTGAACCCGAGGAGGGTGTTGAGCCGGATCCGGGGAGTGACGAAGGGTCCGGTGTCGGCGACGATCAGCAGTACCGCGGCCAGGAACGCCCCGACGGCGACCACGGACACGACGGCGTCGTTGAGACGGCCGCGGATCCACCTGCGGTCCTCCGGGTCCGCCACCGGACGCACCCGCACCGACAACGTCCCGTCGGCCAGTGCGCCGGTGGTCCGCTCCAGACGCGACGGGAGCCGGCTCAGCGACACCGCGGCGACGGATCCGCGGGCCTTGGCGAGGTCCGCGACCCGGTCGGGGGCGAGCATCCGGGCGGTGATGTCGGCGGCCGAGCGCTGCGCCGATCCGATCAGCGAGAAGCCCGGGTCGAGCGCCACCAGCGACTCCTCCGCGGAGGCGATCGTTCGCAGCGCGGCGGCGACCTGCGGCGGGAGGGCAAGGCCGTGACGGCGGACGACATCGAAGAGATCCGCGAACACGTCGGTGCCGGCGTCGCCCCGGAAGCGCAGGGTCGTGATGATCTGCCCCACCTCGCGCCGCAGGGTCGTGACGTCGGTGTCGGCGGGCGAGCCCACGACCATCAACAGCGCATCGGTCGCCGCCACGTTGTCGTCGATGCCCACCGCGTACAGCAGCGTCGCGAGCAGTTGTCGCGTCTCGGCATCCAGCACCCCGACCGAGCCGAAGTCGAGCAGGCCGATGCGGCCGTCGCTGAGCAGCAGCATGTTCCCGGGGTGGAGGTCCGCGTGGAACACGCCGTGGACGAGGACGCCGTCGAGCACGACCCGGAACAGGTTCTGCGCCAGCGCGGAGCGCGCCGCGGCGTCGAGGGACTCCAGTCCGCTGTCCGCGTCGTTCAGCGCGCGACCGTCGAGCCGGGTCATCACGATCACCTGGGACGTGCTGAGCTCGTCGACGATCCTCGGCACGACGACCCCGTAGTCGCCGGTGGCGAGCGACGCGGCGACCATGCGATGGTTGGTCGCCTCGACCCGGTAGTCGAGCTCCTGGCGCAACGACTCGGCGAACCCCGAGGCGAGGCCGGACAGGCCCAGCTGCCGGCCCCAGCCGGTGCGCTCCTCGATGGCGCGGGCCAGCCGCAGCAGGATGTCGCTGTCGACGCGGACGCTGTCGCGCGCCCCGGGCCGCTGCACCTTCACGACGACCGGGGTGCCGTCGGCCAGGAGCGCGTGATGCACCTGCGCGACCGATGCCGCGGCGAACGGCTCGGGGGTGAGCTCGGCGAAGTGCCGGCTCAGTGGCCCACCGAGCTCGGCCTCCAGGATGCGCTCGACGGTGCCGTCCGGTTCCGGGCTCGCGTTGCTCTGCAGGCTGCTCAGGGCCGTGACGTACGGCAGCGGCAGCAGGTCGCGGCGAGTCGAGAGCATCTGACCCAGCTTGATGAAGGTGACGCCGGCCTTGTTGAGAGCGCCGACCAACGCCTGGGCCGAATGGGCGTGACGGGCGGGGTTCGCGGCGCCCCCGTCCGCGCTCCGCCTGCCGCGGACGTAGCGCGAGAGCCCGTACGAGGAAAGAATCCGCATGATCTCGGCGTAGCGACGAACGCGGCGGCGGCCGCGGAAGGCGTCGCGAACCCACTGGACCGGGTTCCGGACGGTGCCGGTCGGCCAGAGCGCCTCGGCGACCACCAGCGCCGCGACGCCGAGCGCGAAAGCCCATGCGAACGCGAGCACGATGAACACCAGCGCGACCGGCGCGGACACCGCAACGGTTCCGTCCTCGCCGGTCAGGCCCGCCGCCTGTGCGACCTGGGTCGTCAGCGGCGAGCCGCCCAGGAACACGGCGACCGCGACGACCAGGATCCGTGGCCAGCCTACCGGAGCGTCGAGCGCGTTGCGGACGACCGCGCCCAAGAGCCCGCCGAAGCACAGGGCGACCACGACCGCCCCAAGGGCCACCAACATGACGCCGACCCCTTTCACGCTCCTGGTCGCGCCGCGGCTCCTCGAGCCGGCCACCCGCCCGACCGTAGGCTAACAGCTCGATCATCACTCGGGGTGGTTGTGGCCGCCGCCGCCGATGCGGTACGGCGTGGTGACGCCCGTGTACGCGAGGTGCGCGAGGAGTCCTTCTGCCGCGTGTGACAGGTTGTGGCAGTGGTCGACCCACACACCGGGGTTGTCGGCGACGAACGCGATCTCGTAGGTCTCGCCGTCGGCGACCTCCAGCGAGTCCGTCCACCATGGACTGCCGGTCGCCGCGACCCCGTTGCGGCTGAGCACCACCGCGTGATGGCCGTGCAGGTGCATCGGGTGCGTCTCGCCGCTGTCGTTGGCGATCGTCATGCGCACGACGTCTCCGGCGCTGACCATGTACATCGGCACGTCCGGGTACAGCCTGCCGTTGATGGTCCACCACAGTCCGGGCCGCCCGTCGAGGAAGCCGAAGCGCCGCCCGATGCGGTAGTCGAACCGCCGCGTCGCCCTGCCGGGGTCGAAGCCGATCGGCGCCGGCTCGCCGTACGACAGCAGATCGATCGATGCCGCCGGCTCCGGCGTCACCGCGGCCGCCGCGCCCTCGGGGCCGACCACGAGCGCCGTTGCCGCGCCGACGTCGACCCGCACGGCGCCGCCCCCGTCCGGTACCGCGAACTCCACGTCGGCCCGGCCACCGGCGGGCAGCACGATCGCGGCGGCGGTGACCGGGGGCGCGGCGGTGCGATCCCGGCCGTCGACGGCGACGAGGCGGTAGGGCGCGCCGGACACCCATGCGCGGATGGTGCCCTGGTCGGTGTTGACCAGCCGGACCCGCACGGTGCTGCCGGGGGCGGCGGCGACGCGGGTCTCGCCCGGGCGGCCGTCCACGGTGCGGCGGCCGCCGTAGGTGTGCACCAGCGCGAGCCGGTCGACGCCGGCGGGTGCGCCGGTCGGCGGGTCGACCACGAGCGCGCCGAACAACCCGAGCCGCACCTGTTCGTGGGAGACCTGATGGGAGTGGTACCAGTACGTGCCGGTGTCCTTCGCGACGAACCGGTACACATGGGAATCGCCCGGTGCCACGGCGTCCTGGGTCACGCCGGCCACGCCGTCCTCCGCGTTCGGCACGTCGTAGCCGTGCCAGTGCAGCGTGACGCCGTCCGGCACGGACTCGTTGACCAGTCGCACCTCGACCAGCTGCCCCTGCCTGGCGCGGATCTGCGGTCCCGGCGAGGCGTGGTTGAGCGTGTACCCCGCCACGGTGCGACCGTCGGGAAGGCCGATCCGCTCGGCGCGGGCCACCAGCGTCACCGACACGTCGGCGGGCCGGTCGCGCGGGCCGGTGAGTGCGGTGACCTCGGTGCCGCCGTGATGCATGGTGCTGTGGTCGACGCGGGAACCGCCGCCGTAGTCGGGATACCCCATGTCCATGACGCTGTAGGTGCCCGGCATGAGACTGGCCCGCCACCACCAGCCCAGCGGGCCCAGCACGGCCAGAGCCGCCGCGATCGCCACGACGGCTCTCCATTGCCCGCGCCCCATGGTCAGGCCGCGACCGGCTGCTGGGGAACCGGCTCGACGGCCCGGCGCGCGGCGACGAGCGCGGCGGCCAGCAGGGCGACGGCGTTGAGGCCGTGCAGCGCGCCGACCAGCGGTGCGCTGAACGACACGACCGCCAACGCCACCTGCAGTGCCGTCAGGCCGAACGTGATGCCCGCCCACGTGACGCCGCGGGGAATCCGGGCGAAGAAGGACAGCACCAGGAAGATCAGCGCGATGAGCGGGATGACCGCCATGCCGACGATGCCGTGCGCGTAGTGGCCGGGATTGGCGCCGGCGTTCTTGTCGAAGACTCCGCCGGCGTCGATGTCCTGGATGACCGCGAACCAGGCGTAGGCGACGGTGGCCGCCTGGACCAGCACCCCGGCCGCGATGAGATAGGCGAAAACTCGGTACGTGGATCGCATGGGCTTGGCTCCTGCTAGTTGTGGCGGGCGAACGGTTCCTAGGCGTGGAAGTGGCGCCGGGACGCCGGCAGCGCGAGCAGCCCGGCGCAGACCGCGGTCACGGCCAGGAACACCAGCGAGGCCGACTCGCCGAACGCGATGAGCTTGAGCAGGCCGAACGCGGTCTGCGCCGCGAGCAGGGCCAGCGCCGTGCGCAGCGTCCGCGCGGAGCCGCGGCCGAGGCGCAGCGCCGTGACGATGCAGGCGAGCGCCATCACGGGCGCCCAGACGGCGGCGATGTAGTCCTTGCCGGCGAGCGGCATGATGATCGAGAAGGCGATCGTCGCGACGAGCTGGAACGCGCCGAGCGGCACCAGCAGCAGGAGCTGGGCGCCGCGGACGGCGATCGGCACCCGCCGCCGCACGGCGGTGGTCGCCTCGGTCGTGGTCGTGGTCGTGGTCGTGTTCGTGGGCGTGGTCATGGGTGGCTCCGGTCCGTGTCGGTGTGTTGTCGCCGTCGATCGTGCGGCCGGGCACGGCCTTCGCTCATCGACCCACGGGCGGAACCGCGGCTGATCCGGTGGGCCGAGAGCGAGCTCAGCCCAGGGGCTGATGACATGCCACGAGCGGACCGCCTACCGTGGCCACGTGTCACCATGGCGGCGGTTCGTGCAGCTCGGGACCACCGACAGGGTGGTCGCGACGCTGCTGGCGGCCGTCGCGCTGGCGCAGGTCCTCGTGTTCCTGCCGATCGCCGCCGCCCCCATCGGCGCGCTCGTGGCCCTCGGCTCGACCGCGCCGATCGCCTGGCGCCGGACCCATCCGGTGGTTGCCGCGCTCGTCGGCTCGGCCGTCTGGCTGATTCCGACCGACGGATTCCTGCTGGTCGGCTACCCCGCCGCGGTGCTGCTCTTCTACGCGGTGACCGCATACGTGAACGACCGGCACCTGGCGGCGGCGACGGTCCTCATCGGGACCATCTTCGGCATCGCCGGCTCCGCCATGCAGGGGGTGATCGTCGGGGAATACGTCGGCGCCGTCCTCGTCGTCCTGGCACCGGCCGCGGTCGGGGTGCTGGTGCGCCGTCAGCGCGGCCGGAACCGCCGGCTGGAGGAGCTGACCCGGCATCTGGAACAGGAGCGCGACCGGCGCGAGCGGTCGGCGGTCGCGGACGAGCGCGCCCGGATCGCCCGGGAGCTGCACGACCTGGTCGCCCACGCGGTGAGCGTCATCGCGGTGCAGGCCGACGCCGCGGAGGCGGCGCTCGAATACGATCCCGCGCTCGCGAAGCGCCCGATCGCCGTGATCCGCGGCTCCGCCGTCGAGGCGCTGATCGAGATGCGCCGGCTCCTCGGGGTGCTGCGCGCCGACGCCGGTGACCCGGACCGGGAGCCGCTGCCGGGGCTGGCCCAGCTGCCCGCGCTCGTGGACCGGGCCCGCGACGGCGGCCAGGCGGTGGATCTGGCCGTGGACGGCACGCCGGTACCGCTGCCGCCGAGTCTCGACCTGTCCGCGTATCGCATCGTGCAGGAGGCGTTGACCAACGCGACCAAGCACGCCCCGGGCGCGCCGGTCACGGTCGGCCTGCACTGGTTGCCCGACGCGCTGCGGATCGAGGTGTGCGACCGGGGCCCCGGAGCCCGCAGTGTGCCCTCGCCCGACGCGCACGGCCTGGTCGGCATGCGCGAGCGGGTGCGGATCCACGGCGGCAGCCTGGAGGCCGGCAATGCCGCGGACGGTGGGTTCGCCGTCCGCGCCCTGCTGCCGATCGAGGCGGCATGACGCGCGTCCTCATCGCCGACGACCAGGACCTCGTTCGCTCCGGGCTCCGCTTCGTGCTCGAGGTCGCCGGCCTGGAGGTGGTCGGCGAGGCCGTGGACGGCGCCGAGGCGTTCGCGCAGGCGGAGCGCCTGCGGCCGGACGTGGTGCTGATGGACGTCCGGATGCCCGGGACCGACGGCATCGCGGCGACCCGCCGTATCGTCGACGCCGGCCTCGACACCAGGGTCCTCATCCTGACGACGTTCGACCTGGACGAGCACGTGTTCGCGGCCCTCCGGGCGGGCGCCAGCGGGTTCCTGCTCAAGGACGTCGGCCGGCAGCAGCTGGTCGAGGCGGTGCGGGTCGTGGCGGCCGGCGACGCCCTGTTCGCCCCGACCGTGCTGCGCCGCCTGGTCAGCCACTACGTCAACCGCCCACCGTCTCCGCCGCCGTTCGCCGGCCTCGCCGACCTGACTCCCCGCGAGCGCGAGATCCTCCAGCTCATCGGCCGCGGCCTGTCGAACACGGACATCGCCGCGGAACTGGTGATCTCGATGGCGACGGTGAAGACCCACGTCCGGCACCTGTTGCAGAAGCTCGCCCTCCGCGACCGGGCCCAGGCGGTCGTCCTCGCCTACGAGACCGGCCTGGTCTCCCCCGGCTCCGCCCCGTTTCATCCGACCGCGTGACGATTCCTCGCCGCCAGGGGGTAGTGAGACCGGCGTTGCGAGGTGATCGGGAGGAACCGGAGGCGTATCGATGACCGTAGGCACGCGGGTCGCCGTGAGGCGGCGGTTCCGGTCGGAGAACGGCGCGTATGTCACCACGGCGCGGGGCGTGGAAGTGCTCGACACACCCTTGCTGAACAAGGGCACCGCCTTCACCCGCGAGGAGCGGACCGCGCTGGGGCTCGAGGGCCTGCTGCCCCCGGCGATCCTCTCATTGGACGACCAGGTGCGGCGGGTGTACGAGCAGTACCACCACCAGCCCTCCGACCTGCACAAGAACATCTTCCTGGCCATGTTGCAGGACAACGACGAGGTCCTGTTCTACCGGGTGCTGGCCGAGCACCTGCGCGAGATGCTGCCGATCGTCTACGACCCGACCGTGGGTGAGGCGATCAAGCGGTACAGCCACGAGTACCGCCGCCCGCGCGGGGTGTACCTGTCGATCGACGAGCCCGACCGGGTGGAGCAGGCGCTGGCCGACGCCGGGCTGGGCGCGGACGACGTGGACCTCATCGTGGCCTCCGACGCCGAGGAGATCCTGGGGATCGGCGACTGGGGCTCCGGCGGCATCGACATCGCGGTCGGCAAGCTGGCCGTCTACACCGCCGCGGCCGGCATCGACCCGGGCCGGGTGATTCCGGTCGCGCTCGATGTCGGGACCGACAACGAGGAGCTGCTCAACGATCCGGACTACCTCGGCAACCGGCACGCCCGGGAGCGCGGGCAGCGCTACGACGAGTTCGTCGACGCCTACGTGCGGGCGGCGACGAAGCTGTTCCCGAACGCGCTGCTGCACTGGGAGGACTTCGGGCCGAGCAACGGCCGGCGGATCCTGGAGCGCTACCGCGACCGGATGTGCACGTTCAACGACGACATGCAGGGTACCGGCGCGATCGTGCTCGCCGCGGCGCTGAGCGCGGTGCGGGTGGCCGGCACCCGGATGCGGGACCAGCGGATCGTCGTCTTCGGCGCCGGTACCGCCGGGGTGGGCATCGCCGACCAGCTCCGCGACGCGATGGTCCGCGACGGTGCGGACCGCGACGCGGCGACCCGGCAGGTCTGGTGTGTCGACAAGCAGGGCCTGCTGACCGACGACATGACCGACCTGCGCGACTACCAGGCCCCGTACGCCCGTGCGGCCGGCGAGGTCGCCTCTTGGCGGCGCGACGGGCGCATCGGGCTCCGGGAGACCGTCGCGAACGTCAAGCCGACCATGCTGATCGGCACCTCGACCGTGCACGGCGCGTTCACCGAGGACATCGTCCGGGAGATGGCCGGACACGTGGACTGGCCCATCATCTTCCCGCTGTCCAACCCGACGGACCGCATCGAGGCGATGCCCGACCGGCTCATCCCGTGGACCGACGGCCGCGGCCTGATCGCCACCGGCATCCCGGTCCCGCCGGTCGCCTACCAAGACGTCCACTACGGCATCGGGCAGGCGAACAACGCCCTGCTGTACCCCGGGCTCGGCCTCGGCGCCATCGTGGCCGGGGCGAGGCGAATCAGCGACGGGATGTTCGCGGCCGCCGCCGAAGCCGTCGCCGGCCTGGCGGACGTGAGCACACCCGGTGCGTCGCTGCTGCCGCACGTCGAGCGTCTGCGGGAGGTGTCGGCCACCGTCGCGGTCGCGGTGGCCAAGCGGGCCGCCGACGAGGGCCTGGCCCGGGTCGAGCTCACCGATCCGGTACAGCAGGTCCAGAGCGCGATGTGGCAGCCGGAGTACCGTCCCGTGAAGGCCGGGTGACGAGATGGCCGCAGGCAAGCCGAGCGGCGGGCCCGAGGTGCGCGACGTGCCGATCGGCATCGACGCCACCGGCACCCGCACCGAAACCGACTCGCTGGGCCCGGTCGCGGTGCCGGCCGACCGCTACTGGGGCGCGCAGACCCAGCGCTCCCTGGTGCACTTCGACATCGGCGACGACCGCATGCCCAAGGCGGTCTACCACGCCTACGGCTACGTCAAGAAGGCCGCGGCGATCGTCAACGCCGGCGCCGGCCGGATGCCGCAGTGGAAGGCCGGCCTGATCGCACGGGTGGCCGACGAGGTGATCGCCGGCAAACTCGACAGCGAGTTCCCGTTGTACGTCTGGCAGACCGGCTCCGGCACCCAGTCCAACATAAACGTCAACGAGGTGATCTCCAACCGCGCGATCCAGCTCGCCGGCGGGCAACTGGGCTCCAAGACCCCGGTCCACCCGAACGACGACGTCAACATGGGGCAGTCCTCCAACGACACCTTCCCGACCGCCATGCACATCGCCGCGATCACCGCGATCGAGGAGCGCCTGCTGCCGGCCCTCGCCAGGCTGCACCACGCCACCGCGGTCAAGAGCCGGGAGTGGGCCGACGTCGTGAAGGTCGGCCGGACACATCTGGAGGACGCCACCCCGCTCACCGTCGGCCAGGAGTGGTCCGGCTACGCCGCCCAGCTCGAGGACGCCGTCGAGCACCTCGCCTCGACCATGCGGGGTTTGTACCGGCTGGCGATGGGCGGCACCGCCGTCGGCACCGGCCTCAACGCCCCGACCGGCTTCGGCGAGGACACCGCGGAAGTGCTCGCGGAGCTGACCGGCCGGCCGTTCGTCACCGCGCCCAACAAGTTCGCCGCCCAGGCTTCCCTGGACGCGCTGGTGCGCACGTCGGCCGCGCTGCGCGGGATCGCCACGGCGCTGTTCAAGTTCGCCAACGACATGCGCTGGCTCGGCTCCGGCCCGCGCACCGGCCTGCACGAGCTGATCCTGCCGGCCAACGAGCCCGGCTCCTCGATCATGCCCGGCAAGGTCAACCCTACCCAGGCCGAGGCGATGCTCATGGTGTGCGTCCAGGTGCTCGGATCGGACACCGCCGTGGCCATCGGCGGCAACGAGGGCAACTTTGAGCTCAACGCCTTCCGCCCGGTCGTCATCAGCAACGTCCTGCACTCGATCCGCATCCTCGCCGACGCCGCCGACCACTTCCGCGAGTTTCTCGTCGAAGGCCTCGAGCTCAACCGCGACCGGCTGCGGCACAACGTGGAACGCTCGGTCATGATGGTCACCGCGCTGTCGCCGGTCATCGGCTACGACAAGGCATCCGAGATCGCGCATCTCGCCATCGACGACGACCTGACCCTCAAGGAGGCGGCGCGGCGGCGGGGCGTGAGCGACGAGATGTACGAGCGGATCGTCGTGCCCGAGCTCCTCACCCATGCGGGCGTGGCCGACGTCGGACCGAACAGGTGAAGCACCGTCTCGGGTCAGATGCGGGTGCGGTGACCGCCGCGTTCGACGGTCACCGCACCCTTGGCCCGCGGGGTGCTCAGGCGTAGGTCTCGAACTCGGCGACCTTGGGCGTCCCCGACGCACCGGTGATCCTGAACGTGATCTTCTTCAACGAGGTCGACGTGAAGCTGATGACGCCCGCGCCGCTGCCGGACTTCAGCACGGCGCCGGTGTCGGCGTTGATGACCTGCCAGGAGCCGATGGCACCGGCGGAGCCGGACGCCTCGCGGATGTTGATCTTGGAGATCGACTTGGCGGAGCTCCACTTGACCGAGATGTCGCCGGTCGTGCCGGACGGCGACCAGTAGGTGCTGAGGCTGCCGTCGATGACGTTGCCGTAGCTCGTCCCGCTCGCCTTGCTGGAGCCGTCCGCGCCGGCGCCGATGCTCAGGTTGGTGCCCAGGGGCTGCGACTGCGTGGGGGTCGGGCTCGCGGTCCGCGTCGGGCTGGCGCTGGCGGTCGGCCCCGGCGTGGTGGCGGTCGGCGTCGTCACCGTGCAGGAGCCGCTGGACACCTGCAGGCCCTTGTTGGCCCCGGCGGTCTGCGTGACGACGGTCGGCACGCAGCTGGCGGCGTCGAGGCTGTACGCGTAGGGGATGCTGATGCTGGTGTTGGACTGCACGTTCGGGCCCGCCGGGTGGTTCTCGGTGCCGGGGCTGGTCCACGTGACGTTGTCGAAGATGTTGCCGGCGACCTGCCAGCTGCCCATCAGGTCGGTGTAGAACGTGCCCAGGACGTCCTGGGAGTTCTTGAAGTAGTTGTTCTCGACCTTGGCCTTGCCACCGTCGCGCGGGTTGATGCCGGACTTGTTCAGGCTCACGTAGTAGTTGTTGTAGATGTGCGCGGTGGCCGCGCGCAGCAGGGGCGTGCGGGAGTCGATGTTCTCGTACAGGTTGTGGTGGAACGTCACCGGCCCGTTGCCCGTGTCGCTGTCACTGGACCCGATCAGCCCGCCCCGGCCGGAGTTGCGCAGCGTGTTGTACGAGACGGTCACGTAGTTCGTGCCCGCCTTCATGTCGATGAGCGAGTCGTAGCCCTGGTCCTCACCGCCCGACGCCAGCAGGGAGTTGTGGTCCACCCAGACGTTGTGGACGCTGCTCTCCATGCCGATGGCGTCGCCGCCGTTCGAGGTGGGCGAGCCCGACTTCTTCACGTTCTGCACGGTCACGTTCTGGATGATGATGTTGCTGGACTCGCGGATGTGAATGCCGATCTGGTCGAAGACGGCTCCGGCACCGACCCCGACGATCGTGACGTTGCTGATCTGCTTGAGCTCGATGACCCCGGCGGCGGTGTTGCAGCTGTCGCCGGAAACCTTGGCGGTGTTCCCGACGGTGATCGTGCCCTCGACCTGGATGATGATCGGGGTGCTGCTCGAGGCCCGGTTGCACAGTGCGGTGTGGATCGCGGTCCCGGTGGTGGCCTTGACCGTCTGGCCGCCCGCGCCGCCGGTGGTGCCGCCGTTCTGGGTCGCGTACCCGGTGACGCCGCCGGTCGCCGCCGACGCCTGCGGTACCACCAGGGCCACACCGATCGCCGTGGCGGCGCCCGCCGCACCGACCGCCAGGAGCCGCAACGCGACTGGTCGTCTCATCCTCGCTCACCTTCGTCTCACTCGATGGGGTGTCGCTACTCCCGCGGCCGTCAGGAAAGCGCATTCCTCATCAAACTGGCGCCAGGCCGAGCAGAAGTCAATGGATCGACGTGTGCAGGATTGTTGCAGCGGTTGATTGACGCCCATGAAAGTTTCGCAGGTGACATGAGTCCCGTCGGCGAGGGTGCAGGTCCGCCGCTCCCGGAGCATGACCAGGCCGTTGGCCAGCAGCGGTACGACCATCAGCAGGAACGTGTCGCGCAGGTTCATCGCCCTGGCCGTGCCCACCACGCCCGCGATCGAGTCGGCGAGGAGGCCGAAGAGCACCGGGGCGCCCGCCTCGGCCGCGAGCCGCAGCATGGTACGACACCGCAGGAGCAGGGCGAAGGTTCGGCCAACGGGCGTGCCGCCTGCCCGGCCGTGATGCGGTGCGGGCCGGTGCCGGTGTCGGTGCGGCGCGGGGTGGCGGGCGCGGCGTGCGGGATCTCGGCGTCGCCGGCTCGCACGCGGCTGGGTCCGCCGCGGGCCGGTTCGGGCAGCCATCGATGGATCGCGGCGGCCAACCCGGCACCATCCGCGGCCAGCAGCACGAACCCGTAGCGCCAGGACAGCACGAGGCCGCCGGCGAGCGCGCCGACGCCGGAGGACACCGTCGCCAGCAGGCCGAGCCCGGTGTGGCTGATGCCGAAGGCGGCCTCCAGCGGCCGGGCGAGCGCGCCGACCATGCCGATGTCCGCCGAGCCCAGCGCCAGCACTCCCCCGAAGATCAGCACGATTCGGGTCCGAGCCGCCCCGCCGAAGACCGCGTCGAGCCGGCGGAGCACCGCCCGGAGGAGCCCCGGCGTCATGCGCGAGGCGGGTGCCGGTGCCGGTGTGGGAGGTGGGGGCGGTGGTGCGCGTGGTGGTGGGCCTCCACCAGCCGGGAGGAGGCGAGGGCGTAGACGCCCACGGTCATCATCGCCAGCGCGACGATCTCGATGACCAGGGCGATCGGCGTGATCCGCATCGTGCCCTCCAGCACCCCGATGCCGATGGCCACGCCGGCGAGCGGTTCCGCTGCGGCCACGGGCGGGTAGGAGACCGGCAGCGGGGCGAGCTTGAACGCGCTCTGGGCCAGCAGGATGCCGATGACCGCGATCACCACGACGGCGTACGGCGTCCAGTCGACCAGCATCGGCAGCAGGCCGCGGTCGAAGAGCCGGCGCGCCGCCGTGCTCGTCAGCGCCGCCTGCAGACCGAAGAGCATGCCCGCGCCCAGGCTCAGCACGGCCGCCTCGTGCTGCGGGCGCATCCGCCGGGCCAGCGACACGAGCGCGGCCGTGATCGCGCCGATCGACGTGGCGGCCAGCGCCCACTGCCACACCGGCGCGTCCGCCTGGCCCGGGCCGGGCCGGGCGACGAGCAGGAACACGATGACGCCGACGACCACCGCGGTCGCGCCGGACCACTCCCGCCACCCGACCCGGTACCGGCTCCACACGGCCGCGACGCCCATCGCGAACAGCACCGCCATCACGCTCAGCGGCTCCACCTCGGCCACGCTGCCCAGCCCGAGCGCGGCGCCGCTGAGCACGTTGCCGACCACCGACGTGGCGATGCCGGCCAGCCACAGCCTCTGGTGGAGCAGGTACCCCAGCAGCCGCCAGTGCAGCACCGCGCCGGACGGCGCCCGAGCCGCCGACCGCTGCTGCACCGCGTTGCCGATCCCCACGAACGCCGCTGCGGACAAGGCCAACGCGTACACCATGGCACCCGGCCTACCCGCTGCCCCGGCCCCGGACACCACGCGACGACCTGCGGCTCGGCGGCCGGCCCGGTGTGCGGGGTGAGCCCCGGGATCTGCTTCGCCGCCAGCACCCCGAAGCCTCGGCAGCCGTGAACCGGCCGCGCCCGTGGCGACGAACATGTTCGTTGCGAACTCGTTCGACATGATGTACGTTCGTGACGAACACGTTCGTCAGATACATGTTCGTCGGCGGCGAGCGTGACGTCATCTCCCGGAAGCAGGCGACCCCATGCAGACAGCCATCATCAACGCGCGGATCTTCGACGGGCACGAGGTGCTCGGCGCCACGACCGTGGTCCTCGACGGCCCGCGCATCGCCGCGGTGGGCGGCGAGACGCCCGCGGACGCCGAGGTGCTCGACGCCGCCGGGGCGACGCTGCTGCCCGGCCTCATCGACGCGCACGTCCACACCAACGCCGCGAGCCTCGCGCTGGCCCTGCGGTTCGGGGTGACGACCGAGCTGGAGATGCAGGGCACCAACACCCGCCCCAACCGGGCCCGCATCACCGACGACGACACCCTCGCCGACGTGCGCTCGGCCGGGTTCGGGATCACGCCGCCCGGCGGGCACCCCAGCGAGCTGTTTCCCAAAGACTTCCGGCCCGGACCGCCGCCCGGCGCATCGCCGGCCGGGCCGCCGCCGGTGATGCCGTTCTCAACAACGCCGCAGGAGGCGGCCGCGTTCGTCCCGAGACTCGTCGAGACGGGCTCGGACTACATCAAGTTCATGGTCGACGACGGCAGCGTCGAGGGCCACCCCGGCCTGCCCATGCTGGACCAGGCGACGCTCGACGCCGGCGTGGCCGCCGCGAAACGGCACGGCATGCTCACCGTCGCGCACGCGCTCACCCTCGACGCCACCCGCATGTCGATCGAGGCGGGCATCGGCGGGCTGGCGCACCTGTTCATGGACCAGCCCCACACCGACGCGATCATCGCGCTCATCGCCGCCTCGGGCGCGTTCGTCGTGCCGTGCGTGGTCCTCGACGCCTCGATGATGGGCATCACCGGCGCCGCGCTCGCCGACGACCCCCGGGTCGCCGCCCGGCTGCCCGAGGACTGGATGGCGACCCTGCGCTCGAGCTTCGGCCGCTACCCGCAGGGCCGCCTCGGCGACGTCCTCGCGTCGGTGAAGGCGCTGCACGACGCCGGCGTCGACATCCTCGTCGGCACCGACGCCGCGTTGCCCCTGCCCTTCCTGGGCGGCCTCGCCCACGGCGCCAGCGTGCACCACGAGCTGCAGTACCTCGTCGAGGCCGGCCTGTCCCCCGTCGAGGCGCTCCGGGCGGCCACCGGCACCCCGGCCCGGCGGTTCGGCCTGACGGACCGGGGCCGCATCGCCGCCGGGCTGCGCGCCGACCTGCTGCTCGTCGACGGCGACCCGACCACCACCATCACCGACACCCTCAACACCCGGGCCGTCTGGCGGCGGGGCACCCGGCTGAATCGATAGCACGTCACCAGGCGCACGTCGCGGCGCGGGCGGGGCACCCGAAGCCCGACTAAAATGGCTCGAATGCGTGTTTCGGTTCGCAGCCATAGCGGTGCGGCCGGCCGACGCATTCTTTCCGCATCGTGGGCCTGAGACAGCGGCGATCGAGTCGCAATCACGATCGGAGGCTGCCGTGCGTGGTGGGCTGGTGCTTCGCTTCGTCGTGGGTTACGTGGTCGTCGTCATCGTTGTCGGGGCCATGTTCGGCGCTTTGCTCGTCTCGATTCTTCAGCACCGCGAGGCGGATCGGATCTCGGCGCGTTCCGCGCAGTTGCTGGCCGCCGAAGACGAGGCCGAAAAGTGCATTCTCGACCTCGACCGGACCGAGCGGGGCTTCCTCGTCACGAGGGACCCGGGATTGCTCGTGACCTGGCAGCAGGCGCGGGCCCGGCTGATCCGCGCGGACGCGCGGCTGCTGCGGCTGGCCCATACGCCGGACCAGGCTCGCCAGGCCCGCGCGGTCGCCCGGGTCAGCCAGTCGTACCTCGTCGACTCCGCGATGCCGGCGCTCGATGCGGCCCGGCGCGGCGACCCCGCCGCGGGCAGCACGGCGACGCTGCGGGAGGACGAGCGCATGGTCTCCGAACTCCGGGCCCGGCTCGACCGCCTGGCCGCGAGCGAGCAGCAGTTCGCGGCCGAGCACGACCGGCTGGTCCGGGCGCGCGCCGGCCGGGCGATCACGGCGGGAGTCGCCGGCATGGCGAGTGCGGTCCTGCTCGGCTGCGCCGTCGTCGGGTACACCAGCCGGGCCGTCGCCCGGCCGGTTCGCCGGGCGGCCGCCATGGCCGGGCGCCTCGCGCGCGGTGAGCTGGACAGCCGCGTGCCCGAGACCGGCGCGGGTGAGGTCCGCGACCTCACCCGCTCGTACAACCTGATGGGCGACGCCCTCCAGCGGCGCATGCGGCACCTGACACGCGCCGCCCGGACACAGGCCGCGGCACGGCGCATCGCGACCCACGTGGCGAGCGGCGCCGCGCCGGCCGCGGTCCTGAACGCCGCCGCCGTCGACCTGGAGCGGCTGATCGGCAGCGATGGCGCGCACGTCATGCGCTACGAGCGCGACGGCACCGCGACCGTGGTCGGCGTGTCGCGGTCGGCCGCCACCGGCATGCCGATCGGCGAGCGGCTGCCCCTGGACGGCCACAGCGTCACGGCGACGGTCCGGCGGACCGGCCGCCCGGCGCGGATGGACAGCCTCGCCACCGCCCCGGGCGCCATCGCCGCGCAGCTGCGCCGGCACCACGTGCGCGGGACGGTCGGGGCCCCGATCCTCGTCGAGGGGCGGGTCTGGGGAGCCGTGAACGCCACCGTGTCCGGCGAGTGGCCGCTGGCACCGGCCGCGGAGGCGCGGGTGGCCGACTTCGCCGACCTCATCGCCATCGCCGTCGCCAACGCCCGGGCACGCTGCGACCTGGCCGCCTCGCGGTTTCGGGTGCTCGTCGCCGCCGATCGGGACCGGCGCCGGATCGAACGCGACCTGCACCACGGCATCCAGCAGCTCATCGCGATCAGCATCCAGGCGGGCGACGCGGTGTCGGGCGTCCCGGAGGGCATGCCGGAGCTGCGGCGGCACCTGTCCGAGGTACCGCACGGGCTGAACGGGGTGCTGGACGACCTGCGGGAGGTCTCCCGCGACATCTACCCCACGATGCTGTCCGACCGCGGGCTGCAGCCCGCGCTCAAGGCCCTGGCCCGGCGTTCGGACGTCCCGGTCGAAATCCTGGCGCGCCTCGACCGCCGCCTCCCCGAGCCGATTGAGACGGCGGCGTACCACATCGCCGCGGAGGCGCTGGCGAACACCGCCAGGCACGCGCGGGCCTCGCACGCCCGGCTGGAGGTGGCGGTCCGCGAGGACAGGCTTCGCCTCACCGTGCGCGACGACGGCACCGGCGGCGCCGACCCCGCCCGCGGCGACGGCCTGCTCGGGCTGGCCGACCGGGTCCACGCGCTGGGCGGGAGCATCTCGATCAGCAGCCCGCCCGGGCGGGGCACCACCCTCGAGGCGGACCTGCCCCTCGAAATCGCCCCCCGCCCAAGCCCGCACGCCGACTGGTGACCGGCCGCGCACCCTACGAGAGCTGGTACTCGCCGCCGCACGCCTCGGCCAGCGCCGGGCCGAACAGGGCCGCGGGGGTGTACGCGCCCGGCCGGCCCTCGCCGTCCAGCAGGCGGCGGACGACCTCGGCCGGCACCGACCCGGTCCAGGCCTGCGCCTCGCCGACGCGCAGCCAGCCCTCGCGCCGGCTGCCGTCGGGCCACTCGACGACGGCATGGCCCCACGAGTGCTCGCGCGGCTTCGGCCTGGCCGCGAACCGCACCGCGGCCAGGCGGCGCCGCGCGAACGCCCGCACGGGTCCGAGGTTCAGCAGGGCCGTGGCCGCGGGCAGGACGGCGCGGATGACGGGCGCGGCCGGGGCCTCGCTGGACGCGCTGAGCACGTCGGCGGCGCCGCTGGCCCGCTGGGCGGCCATGAGCTCGCCGAGCGGCATCCCGGCGGTGGTGACCACCGAGCCGTCGGGCAGCGTCAGGCGGATCGGGTCGGCGGCCAGCCGGGCGGGGGCGAGCCGGCCGTCTCGGTAGCGGCGGCCCTGGTACCGGCCGCCGCCCGCGACCCCCGGCAGCCCCTCGACGATCGTGCCCGCGAGGGCGTCGCCGAGAACACCGTCCTCCGCGGCCAGCGAGGGCACCATGTCGACCCGGACGCGCCGCGCGGCGGGTCGGCCCTCGCAGAGCTTCACCACGACGCTCTCGGTCGCGGTCACCCCGAATCCGGCGCCGGTGACGGCGGTGCGCCCGGCGTCGGCGAACGCCTGGTCCTGGCCGAGGGTCGCCGAGACGGCGGCGAGGTCGTTGGCGAGGTCGAGGTAGTGGCTCGCCGGCAGGCAGGCCCGCAGCAGCGGCGCGGCCGTCTCGGTGAACGGGCCGATGGTGTTGACGACCACGGCCGGGCGGTCCCGGCTGATCGCGTCCGCCGTCGCCGCGACCGACCCGGCCACGAGCGTCGGCAGGCCGCCGGCGGCCGCCTCGAGCCGCCCGGCGTCCCGCCCCACGAGCACCGGCCGGATGCCCCGTTCGAGCAGTCCGGCGGCGATCGCCCGCGCGCTGCGGCCGGTGCCGCCGAGAATCCATACGTCGTGCATGACACAGCTCCGCCCTGGTGCGGCGAGCATCCCGATGACGACACGCCGTGTCATCACCATACCGACCATGACACGCCATGTCATCACCGCTAGACTTCCGTCATGGCACGATGGCAACCCGACGCGCGGGAGCGGCTGCGGCAGGCGGCCCTCGAGCTCTTCGCCGAGCAGGGCTTCGCCGCGACCACGGTGCCGGCGATCACCGCCCGGGCGGGCTTGACGACGCGCACGTTCTTCCGCCACTTCGCCGACAAGCGCGAGGTGCTCTTCGCCGACGAGTCCGCGATCCCGGCGTTCGCCGAGCAGCTCATGGCCGACGCCCCGACGACCGGCGAGCCGCTGGCGATGCTCCTCGCGGGCCTGCGCACCGTCGCCGAGACGCACTTCGAGGGCCGCAAGGCCGCGCTGCGCCAGCGCCGGGCCATCGTCGCGTCCGACCCCGGGCTCCGCGAGCGCGACCTGCACAAGCGGGCCGCGCTCGCGGAGGTGGTCCGGGAGGGTTTCCGCGCCCGCGGCCTCGAGCCGGCCCGGGCGGCGCTGCTCGCCGAGACCTCGGTCACCCTGATGTACGTGTCGGTGACCGAGTGGCTCGACGCCGACGACGACCGCAGGCTGTACGAAATCATCGAAACCGCGCTGGAGACCCTGCGGGCGGAGCTCCGGCCGTAGGTCAGCGCCGCAGGGTCAGCACGGCGGGGCGGTAGGGCAGCAGGCCGTAGTCGCCGCCGGAGTTGGTGGCGCGGCCCTGGTAGAGCAGTTGCAGGTTGCACGGGTCGACGGTCTTGGTCTGGTCGGGGTTGGTGCGGACCAGGTCGCCGTGGCTGATGTCGTTGGTCCAGGTGGCGCCGCTGTTGGCCTTGCCGGCGAAGGGGTTGCTCTCGGTGGCGGCCTGCGGGGTCCACGCGCCGCTCAGGCTGGTGGCGGTGAAGGAGCGGAAGTAGCGGCCGTTGGCGCCGATGGCCTCGACGAGCATCAGGTACTGGCTCTGGCCCTGGATCTTGTAGACCTCGACGGCCTCGAAGAGGTTGTTGGTGGAGTCGCTCATGACGACCGTCGAGCTGGAGCCGAAGCTGCCGGGGAAGTTCCCGATCGGCATGCTGGCCCGGTAGATCTTGCCGTTGTCGCCGGCGAAGAACAGGTACATGTTCGTGCCGTCGCCGATGAGGGTCTGGTCGATCGGGCCCGTGCCGGAGCCGGAGATGGTGCCGGAGAACAGCGGCTGCGCCGAGGACCAGCCGTTGGCGTTCGTCGGGTCGTTCGAGGTGCGGTACGAGAACGCGGTCGCGCCCCACTGGTAGGCCAGCACCCAGATGTTCTTCGGGGCGAAGTAGAACAGGGTGGGCGCGACGGTGCCGAACGACATCCGGTTCTGGCTCGCCGAGGCCATGTCGGACCAGTCGTTGAACAGGCCGAAGTTCATCGAGCCCCACGTCGAGCCGGTGTCGTGGGTGGTGGCGTAGACGAGGTGCTTGCCGTTGTAGACGACGTTGGTGAAGTCCTTGAGCGACACCCAGCCGGACTGCGGGTTCGCGAGGGCACCCGTGGACGTCCAGCGATACGTCGACGGCAGTGTGCAAGCCGGCGCGGAGGCGCTGGGGCTGCTCGACGGGGTGCTGGACGGGGTCTTCGACGGGGTGACGGACGGGGTCGCGGGCGCACCGTTGCAGGCGACGCCGTTGAGCGCGAAGCCGGTGGGCGCCGGGTTCGAGCCGTTCCACGAGCCGTTGAACCCGAAGGCGACGTTGGCGCCGGTGGGAATGCTGCCGTTGTACGTCGCGTTGGCGACCGCGACCTGGGCGCCGGACTGGGTGACCGTGCCGCCCCAGAGCTGGGTGACGGTCTGGCCGGCGCCGAACGACCACGTGAGCCGCCAGCCGTCGACGGCCTCGCCGTAGTTGGTGACGGTGACGTTGGCGGTGAAGCCACCCGGCCAGGAGCTGGCGACGGCGTAGTCGACACGGCAGCCGGCGGCCGCCTGGGCGGGGTTCGCGGTGAGCACCGCGACGGCCCCGGCGACGGCGAGTCCGGCGGCCGAGGCGGCGGCCACCACCCTAGGGAACTGCATCAGATCCTCCGTGGGCGACAGGTACGAAACGAATTTCGCGAATGTTATCGCTCACACGTTCGGCGCCGGGAGGCCTCGGAGACTGACCGGCGCACGCCCACGCGGCCGCGGTCGTTGCCCCGGACCGGTCGCGATTCCGGCATTCGCGCCGCTCGGAGGCCTTATGCCGGCCGGACGGCCCCGGCGCGCGGGTCGCGCCGAGGACCGTCCGGGCGGCTCACCGGGAGTTGAAAGTTTCGCCCCGCCGGAACCGGATGGCGTCCAGGTTCGCGGCTCCCGGCCGGTCGATGAGGGTGACGGACGCCGCGTCGCGGTGCTCGCCGTGCACGACGGCCCGCCAGTTGCGGCAGTGCGTCGCGAACGACCGCGACCGCACGCGCCGGCCGCGCGCCCGCTGGCCCGCGAGCGCGTCGGCCGGGCTGACGTCGAGCAGCAGCAGGTGCACCCGGCGGCCGGAGCGGCGCGCGGCGGCGAAGATGAGCCGCCGCGCCCACGGCCGCGTCGCGCATTCGTGCACGACGATCGGGCCGTTCGCGTTCAGCGCGCGCACCAGCCGGGCGTAGTGGCTGACGTGCACGACCGGGCGCCAGTACCGGTACGGGAGCCGGCCGAGGTATGGGCGCCACCATTCCCGCGTGTGGTCGGAGTCCAGCACCCGCACGCCCGCGCCGCCGGCCGGGAACAGGCGGCGCAGCAGGGTCGTCTTGCCCGCGCCGGGCACGCCGGCGACCACGAGGACGGCGTCGGCGTCGTAGTGCAGCTCGGCGACCGTCGCGCCGCGCAGGTCACCACCGGCGCCGGGCCGCTCAACCGCGACGGCGGACACGGGACACGACCTGCTCGAGGCGGCGGCGGTTCTGCGGCTTGCGCAGCTCGTCCTGGGCGCGCATGATCAGCCGCCGCCCCTGGGGGCTGCGCAGGAACCGGCGAATGCGGTCGGCGATGGTCGGCATCGGAGGTCCTTCCCGCCGCCGGCAGGAACCGAACTCTCGCACGCGAGACCTCGACCCTGTCCGCGGCAACATGTTCGTCACCAGCTGGGTCGAAGGTCTCGTCCACCCCGATGCGCGGGGCCCGGCCACCGGGAACCGCGAGGGCTCCGAACTGACGGCGAACCGGCGAAGGACTACTCCCCTTCACCGGCAAGGATACCCGACGTTCACAACTCCGGCCCGAACGCGTGCGGTCGCCCGACCCGGCCGGGAAGAGCTTGCCGGGCGGCAAGCGTGTTACCGTTCGGACCATGCGCCGGACCGGGTTCGTCGACGCGGTCGACGCGCTCGGCGGACACGACCACGTCAGCTGGGTCTTCGACGATCCCGCCGACTATCACACGGTCGTGGACCGTTTTCTGGCCGATGGCCGCGTGGCCGGGCAGCGCGTGCTCAGCCTCCTGCGCGAGGAAGCCGACGGCCCGATCGACCCGGCCGAGCAGCTGCGCTTCTGGGCGGACGCGACCGAGCGGGCGCTCGCCGACGGCTACACCGGCCTGCGGGTCGCGGCCGACTCGACCCGGCTGGTGGCGACGCCGGAGGGGCGAGCGGCCTTCGGGCGGTACGAATTCATGATCGACGCATATATGGCGCGCCACCCGCTGTCCGGTCTGTGCGGATTCAACCGGGCCGAGCTCGGTGACGCCGCCGTGGCCGAGCTCGCCGGGATGCACCCGCTCGCGCAGCCGGCCGCGACGCCGCTGCGGCTGTTCGCGACCGCGGAGCCGGGGGTGGCCGCGGTGCTGGCGGGCGAGATCGACCCGGCCGGGCACGAGCAGCTGCGGGCGGCGCTGCGACGGATCGAGCTGGATCCGGTGGGCGGCGCGGTGACGATCGACGCGCGGGAGCTCACGTTCATCGACCACCGGGCCCTGATGCAGCTCGTCGGGCACGTGCGGGGCCTCGGCGCGGCGACGGTGCTGCGGGTCGGCCGGCACAGTGCCGTACCGCGGCTGGCCGACCTGCTGCAGCTGCGTGACCTTCGGGCGGTGGTGTCGTGAGGTCGGGACCCGCGGCCGGGCACGACGGCATCCTGCACGAGGCCGGCTTCTACGGCAGCGACGAGGAGTTCCTCGCGCTCGTGCTGCCGTTCCTGCGCGACGGGGTCGCGGCCGGCGAGCCGACCGTCTCGCTGTTCGGCCCGCACAACCAGTCGCTGGTGCGCGACGCCCTCGGCCGGGACAGCGGGGTCACCTTCATCGACGGCGGCCGGCACTACCTGCGCCCGGCGGTCGCGATCCGGCGGCACCGCGAGATGCTGGCCGGCTACGTGGCCGAGGGCGCGGCCCAGATCCGCATCGCCGGGGACGTGCCGCATCCGGGCACCGGGGTGCCGTGGGAGTGGTGGGCGCGCTACGAGGCCGCCGCCAACGAGGTGTACGACGAGTTCCCGATGTACGGCCTCTGCCCCTACGACACCCGCACCGCCCCGCCCGAGGTCCTCGAGGACGTGCGGCGCACGCACACACACCTGGTCACCGCCGGCGGGGACCGGGTGACCAGCCCGGGCTACCGGCCGCCGCGCGAGTTCCTCGCCGGCGCGGTGCGGCCGTGGACGGACCCGCTCGAGGCGCTCCCGCCGGCGGTCGAGCTGACCGGCCCGTCGCTCGTGCGGGCCCGCAACGCCGTCGAGGCGCTCCAGCCGATCGCGGCACTGGACATCGACGAGTTGCAGGGGCTGCTGCTGGGCGTCACCGAGGCGGTCACCAACGCCATACGGCACGGCCACGCGCCGGTCCGCCTGCGCGCCTGGGCCGAGCCGGGCCGCGTGCTCGTGACCGTCGGCGATCGCGGCCCGGGGCCGGCCGACCCGGCGGCGGGCCTGATCGCCGCGGGCGGGCCGGGCGGGCTGGGGCTGTGGCTGACGTACCAGCTGTGCGCGTACGTGTCGCTGCGGCACGGACCCGAGGGCTTCACGATCCGGCTGATCGCGGAGAACCCCGCGCCCTGACCAGGCGGCTCGGCATTCGTCACGGCCGGTCGAGGGGGAACTCGGCGTGCAGGCTCGTGCCGCGGCCCGGCGGGCTGTCCACGGTCAGGGTGCCCCCGAGCGCCTCGACCCGGTCGGACAGGCCGGTGAGACCCGTCCCGCTGCGGGGATCCGCGCCGCCGATCCCGTTGTCGCGGACCGACAGGTGCAGCACGCCACCCCGCACCGCCACCCCGGCCGACACGACGGTGGCCTCGGCGTGCTTGGCGGCGTTGGTGAGGGCCTCGGCCATCACGTAGTACGCGGCGACCTCGACCGGCTCGGGCAGCCGCCCCTCCATCTGCACGTCGAGCTCGACGGCCACGGCCGAGCGCCGGGCGAGCGCGCGCAGCCCGAGCCGCAGCCCGCCCTGGGTCAGGATCGACGGGTGTACCCCGCGCGAGATCTCCCGCACCTCGTCGACGGTGCCGTTCAGCGCGGCGACGACGGCGTCGAGCTCCGCGCGGAGCCGGGTGAGCTCGGGGGGTACCTCCGACTCGGCCCGGCGGATGTCCAGCGCCAGGGCGATGAGCCGCTGCTGGACGCCGTCGTGCAGGTTGCGCTCCAGCTCCCGGCGGGCGTCGTCGTTGGTGAGCAGCATCCGCGTGCGCGACGCGACCAGGTCGGCGCTCTGCACGAGCGTGATCGCCTGGCGGACGACGAGCAGGGTGACGACCGTGGACGCGACGATCACCGTGACGTCGTCGGCCTCGATGCCCCGGACCCGCTGCACGACCAGCGCGACGGCCATTGCGGCCACCGGGTAGTACGGCAGCAGCAGCCGGCCCAAGCCCAGCTCCCCGTGCGCCGCCCAGCGCGCCGGCGGGGCCGGTGTCGTCCACGCCGCCATGGCGACCAGGACGAACCCGGCGATGTACCCGATGTCGGCGACCGGGGGGATGCCGCCGGCGCCGACGGCCACCTGGTAGGCGAACGCGCTGTCGGACAGCACGAAGCAGAACAGGCCCGTGCCGAGCAGGGCCAGCTGGACGCGGTCCGCCACCGAGGACGCGCCGAGCAGCAGCACCACCCGGACGGTGAGCAGCAGGTCGGTGACCGGGTAGGCGATCGCGGCCAGGTAGCTCACCCGGTCGGCGCTGCCGCCGTGCACGGCGGCAGCCAGCGCGGTGATCCAGCTGAGCACGAACAGCGCGCCGACGATGACGAGCCCGTCGATCGCCGTCAGCGCCTGCCCCGCGAGGTGGCGGGGCAGGCGCTGCGCGGACGGGCCGATGGCGAGCGTGACGAGCGCGGCGAACGCGAACACCGGCAGGGCCAGGTAGCCGGCGTCGGCGAGCGAGAGGGTCGGCAGCTCCTCGCCGCGGGCCAGGAAGTACCAGCACCAGACGACCTGGCCCAGCGCCCAGCCGCACGCGCCCGCGCCCATCCAGATGCGCCACCACCGCTGGACCCCGCGCTGCCGGGCGGCGGCGAGCCAGCAGGCCACCGTCGCGGCGACGGCGGCGAGGAGCTGCGCGACATCGTCGACGAGCACGGACCACCAAGGGCTCAGCAGTCCGCTGCTGTCCAACACGACGACGGCGGCCACCAGCGCGACGGCGACCAACACTCTGGCAACGGTACTGCGCGCCGGGGTTAGCCCTTGAGCAGCGCGTCGCGGACACGGGCGGCGTCGTCGGCGCGGGTGCCCCGCCAGGCGACGACGTGGTCCGGGCGCAGGAGCAGCACCTCGCCGGTGCCCGCGAAGTCCACCCGGCCGCCGCCCGGCAGCACCGCCCAGTCCGGCCCGGCGGCGTCCAATGTGGACGTCGACCGGGCGCCGTCGAGCCAGCGGTGCGGCACCCGGGTGCCGACGCGGCCCGCCGGGGCGAAGTCGAGCGTCGGCTCCTCGGAGCCGTCCGGGACGATCGCGCCGGCGGTGTACTGGAAGCCGCCGGCCGCCAGCACGTAGGGGTGCGCGAGGGTCGGGTCGGGCGTGCCGAGCTTGAACGACTCGGTGCGGCGGGCGGACTGCTCGGCCACGAACCACCCCGCCGGGCGGCGCTCGGCGTGATAGCTGTCGAGCAGGCCCGGCGCGGCCTGCCCGCGCAGGACGGCGGCGAGCTTCCAGCCGAGGTTGTGCACGTCGGCGATCCCGGTGTTCGCGCCGCTGGCCGCATACGGCGGCATCACGTGCGCCGCGTCGCCGGCGAGGAACACGCGCCCGGCCGAGTAGCGGTCGGCCACCAGCATCTCGGCCTGCCACGGCAGGACACTTCGCACGTCGAGATCCGGCATCGGTACTCCCAGCGCCGTGCGCAGCAGCGAAGGCCAGTCGCGCTCGGTGTCGCCGCCCGGGCTCATGAACACCCAGCGGTGGCGCCCGTCGACGGCGGCCAGTCCGCCGGGCGCCTCCGGATGGTCGATCTGGCACAGGTTGAACTCGCGGCCACGCACGACGTCGGCGAGGTCGGCGGTGAAGTACACGTTCACGCTCGGCCCGCCGACCGCGCCCGATCCCGCGCGCGTGATGCCGAGCGTCTCGCGGATGCCGCTGCGGGCGCCGTCGGCCGCGATCAGGTACCGCGCCCGGATCTCGGTGTGCTCCAGGCGGCCGATCACCTCGTCATCGGTCTGCTCGAAGCCGAGCAGCGGTGTGCCGAACCGCACGTCGGCGCCCGCCTCGACGGCCGCGGCGCGCAGCAGCGGCTCGAGCGAGTCCTGCGCGAGCAGGCAGGGCAGCTCCGGGCTGACCTCGACCGCGAGCCCGCCGGCCGGCTGCCACAGCGGCAACTGCTCGGCCTCGGCGAGGGTGCGCCCGGCCGCCATGTGGTCGTGCCCGGCCAGGTCGCGGGCGGCCTCGTGCACGAGCCCGGCCAGCCCGAGCTCGCGGAAGATCTCCATGGTGCGCATGTGGAAGCGGCGCGCCTTCGGCTGCGGCGAGGTGCCGGCGCGGCGCTCGACGAGCGTCACGGAGACGCCGTGATGGCGCAGCACGAGCGCGGCGGTGAGCCCGACCAGCCCTCCGCCGATGACGAGAACGTCAGGTGTACGTTGTCCACTCATGGTGTACGTAGTACACGGCCTGGTAATCTTTGTCCACCATGAACAGTCCGGTGTGGTACGAGACTCCCGCTCCCCCGCCGCTGAGCCGCGAGCGCATCGTGGCCGCCGCGACGGAGCTGGCCGACGCCGAGCCCAGCGGCGAGGTCACCATGCGCGCGCTGGCCGCCCGCCTGGGCGTGCGCAGCCCTATGGCCCTGTACCGGTACGTCGGCAGCAAGGACGGCCTCGCGGACCTGATGGCCGACCAGGTGTACGGCCGGTTCGCCGTCCAGCGGGGCGAGGGCTGGCGCCCGGCCCTGCGCTCGCTCGGCGCCTCGGGCTGGACCGCCGTCCAGCGCCACCCGTGGTTCGCGCGCCTGGCCTTCGCCCGCCCGCCCCTTGGCCCGAACGCGCTGGCGCTCTACGACGCGGCCCTGGCCGAGCTCGACCCGCTGCACCTGCCGGCGGCCACCCGCATGGGGTTCGTCAACACCGTGCTCGGCCACGTGTTCGGCTCCGGCCTGGCGTTGCTGGAGGAGCGCACCATGCGCGCCGGCATCGGCTCCCCCACCGACGCCGACCTGGCCGCGAGCGCGGCGCCGTATCTGGAGCGCATCGCGGCGGAGGGCGCCCACCCCCACTTCAGCCGCTGGGCCGCCGACCCGGACCGGCACGCGGCCGCGCCCCAGACCTTCGAGGCCATCCTGGACTGGCTGCTGGACGGCCTCGGGTCCTTGATCCCCCGATCGGCTGCGAATCAGCACCGTCAGTAGACGTCCATCGGCCGATGGTCTTGAATTTCGGCACGGGTATGCCCGGTTCCGTCGGGATTTGCGGGCAGCTGCGAGAATATGCGCTCGCGCTTCGGAGGGTTTGCTAAAAACATTGACGTGCCGCTAAGTTCTCGGCGAGGCGAGAATTGCGGCAGGTCGGAGTCGTATGAATAGCACGCTGCTCGTCCCTGTGCAGGTTGCGGCTCTGCATTGTCCGATCGACCGGGTGGTGGTGCGCTCCACCGCCGACTACAGCCGGTTGCCGTATTTCGACGGCACCCGCGACGTCAACGGCGACGTGGCGCAGATCAGCGACGAGATCGTCGGGCAGGCCTTCGAGGACGAGACGGCGCTGCTGCGCGCCGGCATGCACCTGCACTGGGCCCTGCCGGACGCGCTGACCAGGGGGCGGCAGGCGGCCGGCGGCGGCAACCGGGCGGTGTTCGCGGCGGTGCCGGACCGGTGGCTGGTGCGCCGCACCGGCGGCGGGCTGGCGCCGCGGGCCTGGGTGGTGGAGAGCGGATACCTGCACCCGGACGGCACCGGCTCGGCCGCCGGCGTCGCCGTGCCTTTCCCGAAGTCCGCGCAATCATCCCGGCCATTCCGATATCTGGGCCGGGCGGTACCGCGGGAACTGTGGCAGGAGCGTGACCCTAACGCAGAATACGTGCGTCAGGTCACCGCTGTCGGATATCTGCTGAACGCCGAGTCCGGATACAGCGACCCGACCTTCGCGGCCCTGTATCCGAATTGCCACAGCGTCTTCGGATTCCACGACCCGCAGATCGGCGCGGCCATTCCTCCGGGGCTGCGCTACGAGCTGCTGGGCTGGTACGGCGACCCCGCGCAGGACTTCCTCGCCACGGTGCGCGCGATCGCCGACACGACACCGCGCCGCCCGTTCGCCGACGTGCTGCGCGAGCGCGCCGCGTGGACCTACCCGGGCGAGGACGCGCCGACCCAGATGGTCTGCTACGCCGCGTGCGGGTTCACCGCGACGACGACGCCGGCCCGGCTGATGCCGGCCACGCTGACCGTGGGCAACACCGCGACCGAGGCGCTGTCCG
Source organism: Dactylosporangium sp. NPDC000244 (assembly GCF_040300725.1). Taxonomy (NCBI): domain Bacteria; kingdom Bacillati; phylum Actinomycetota; class Actinomycetes; order Micromonosporales; family Micromonosporaceae; genus Dactylosporangium; species Dactylosporangium sp. NPDC000244. The sequence goes on along the minus strand of NZ_JBEPEH010000006.1, from coordinate 27,180 downwards.
TGGCGCTCGCGCTGCGCATCGACCCGGCGCACCGCGTCCAGGTCGAGGACCACCTCGAGGCGATCCTGCTCGCGTCGCGGATCGAGCACCGCCTCGTCGACGTCGACGCGAAGTTTCGCGAGCTGCGCCACGAGAAGGGATTCGTGGCGCGCCGCGGCGGGCGGCTGTGGACGATCGCCCCCGCGTCGGCCGGACCCGAGCCGGCCGATGCCGACCGCGGGCAGGCGCAGGCCACCGTGCCGCTGCCGCCCGGGCTGGCGAGCCTGCTCGCCGCGCTCAACGAGGCGCAGCGGGTCCGGGACCGGGCCGTGGCCGAGGCGGAGTCGCAGCGGCGGCAGCTGTTCGCGGACTGGTACAAGTACCTGCTGTGCGCGTATCCGCCGGAGGACACCGGCGACGCCTACCCCGACATCGACGAGGTCCGGGCGTTCGTGCAGCGGCGCACGCTGCCGCGCACCCAGCAGGCGCTCGCGGCACTGCAGCCCGGCGACACCCCGGAGGGCCGGCTCGCCACCGCCTACGCCGCCGCGAAGGCCGCGGTCGCGAGCTTCAACACGACGCCGCAGCTGCGCGACGCCGGACTGGTCTACGAGCTGAGCGAGCTCGAGGCGCCCCGCTACTGGGAGCCGACGGACCCGGTCGTGCACCTGCTCTGGGACGACGCGAAGCCGACCGACCGGCACGGCTTCGACGGCGTCCTCGCGTGCTCCGTCGCGCCGGCCGCCGAGGTCCGCGACATCCAGCTGCGCCCGGAGGGGCTCACCGCGCTGCTGGCCCGCCAGGACCAGGCCAGCGCCGCGTTCCGCCCCAGCGACGGCCGGCCGTGGAACCCGTTCCAGCTGGAATGGCAGGTCGAGCTGCTGCCGCTGCGGGCCCGGGGCAACCTCTACCCGGAGGTCGACGCCTACGACCCGGACTTCGTCACCGGCGGGTTCGCGCTCAACCCGACCGAGCCGGATCTGGTCTGCACCGACCCGAACCCGGCGGTGGCCGGCGCGGCCGCGCTCTACACCGGCACGACGCTGCTGACCGGGCACGCCGGCGGCCGGATGCGCGACAGCCTGCGCGACTACCTCGACAAGCAGATCCTGCCCGAGTACTTCGCCGCGGCCGGCGGCCCCGCCCCCGAGGACATCGGCCCAGTCATCGGCAAGGTCAAGGCGTGGTACCTCGCGGCGCACCCGGCCGCCGGCCCGGACGACCAGGTGTTCACCGCCATCCGCGCCTACGAGGAGCTGGCCGGCATGGACTGCCTCGCGCAGTCCCTCGGCGGGTTCAACGACGCGCTGCTCATGCACCGGCTGGTCAAGCAGCTGCCCGTCGGCGACCCGCTCGCGTTCCCCGACGAGGTCGCGTTCGGCGCGGCCGTCGCCGCCGCGGTCGGCACCAGCAACCGCAGCGCGCCGCAGCCGCTCAACGACTTCAGCCCGATCCGCTCCGGCACCCTGCGGCTGGCCCGGCTGCGGCTCGTCGACACGTTCGGGCAGACCCGCGAGGTGCCGACCGGACGGCTGGTGCCGGCCGAGAGCCTCACCGTGCCGGGCAACACCGACCTCGTCGCGCTCCCGCCACGGCTGAGCCAGCCGTCGCGCGTGCAGTTCCGCTGGCTGGCCGCCGACCGCGACGGCGAGACCAGCGAGCATCCGGACACCACACCGGTCTGCGGCTGGTTCCTGCCCGACCACGTCGACACGAGCCTGATGGTGTACGACAACCGCGGCGCGCCGCTCGGCGTGATCGACGCGCGGGCCCGCTGGTCGGGCGCGCCCGGCGGCACCGGCGTCGCCCGCGCCGCGGACATCGGCAACGTGCACCTGCGCGAGACCGTCACCGCGATCCTCGGCGGCGGTGCCGCCTACGTCGCGGAGTTCATGGCGGTGCTGGACAGCGCCCTGACCAACATCGAGCCGGTCGCCGAGCACCAGGTCGACCTGGCGGTCCTGGTGGGCCGGCCGATCGCGCTGGTGCGCGCCGCGTTCGACCTCGAGCTGCTCGGCCTGCCCGCGGTGCACCAGGGCTGGAACCAGTTCCGCCAGGACATGCTGCGCGGCACCCGCGACACCGACGCGTTCACCCGGGTGCGGTTCCCGGTCCGGTTCGGCGCCCACGAGCAGCTCGACGACGGCATGATCGGGTACTGGCCGCAGGGCGACCCGGTGCTGCGCAGCCCGCAGGCCGCGCCGGGCCGGCACCCGCTCATCCGCACCTGCGGCAACGGCCCGCTCACCGAGACCCACGCGGTCGACGACCCGCCGCTGGTGCTGCGGATGCTCGTCGACCCGCGCGGCAAGGTCCACGTCACCACCGGCATCCAGCCGGTCAAGTCGATCAGCATCCCGCCGGTGCACTACGCCGCGGCGATGGGCGCGCTGGAGATGACGTTCCCGCTGGCGGCCGTGCTCGCGGGCGCCGACGGGCTGCGGCTGCCGCTGCCGGTGGAGCCCGGGTACCGCTGGGGCTGGGTGAGCGAGAACGCCGGAGCGTGGCGCGAGGTCGGCACCGCCGCCACCATCGGCCGGTCCGTGTTCGCCGCCGCCCTCGCCGACCGGCTCTGGGACCAGCTCACCGACCCGCGCATCGGCTGGCTGCGGCACGTCCCCGCCGACGAGCGCCTGCTCGCCGTCGCCGAAGACGCGCGGGTGTCCGCCCGGCTGGACCCGCCGTTCCGGGCGATGACCGACGGCGTCGAGGCGGTCCTCGCCCCGCTCGGCACGACGCTGCTGGACCGGCCCGCCGCACTGGCCCGCCTGGCCGAGACCGTCGCCGGGCCGGCCTGGACGGCGCTGCGGGCCGCCGGCTGGCTGCTCCCGCCCGGCCCGGACGGCACCGCGGAGCTCGTCGCCCGGGACCGCCGCGCGCAGCCGGTGCTCGCCGGCGTCCTGGCCGGCGCCGAGGCGATCGTCGACGCGGTGCTCGACCTCGGCGAGGAGCGCATCGGCCCCGCATCCCCCGCGGCCGCGTTCGCCGCGGTCCAGGGGCTGCGCGGCGGCTGGCTCAAGCTGCGACACGAACCCACCGGCACCTGAGTCCGCCGAAAGGACCCCGCATGACCAGCTTCGACCAGCAGCTGCTGGTGCATCTGCGCCTCGACGCGCTCACCGGCGGCCGGGCCCCGGACAGCTCCGCCCACGCCCGCCACGGCACCACCACCGGCAGCCCGCTCGTCGTGCCCGACGACGACTTCGGCAGCAGCGTGCGCTTCGCCGGGGCGGACACGGTCACGGTCGCCAACGTCGCCCCGAGCGTCCCCTCGGCCAATCCGGTGCACACCGTCGCCGGGTGGGTGCGCCTCGACAAGCTGCCCGCCCGCCGCTCCTGGCTGCTCCTGCTCGGCCAGCCCGGCGTCGGCGCCTACCACTGGCTGCTGGAGCCCAACGGCAGCACCCAGCTCGGCCGCTGGGGCGGTCCCTCGTGCACCCCGGTGCTCCCGCTGGGCCGCTGGGTGCACGTGGCCACCACCCACGACGGCAAGCTGCTCACGTGCTACCTCGACGGCCAGCCCGCCGGCGCCGCGATCCCGGCCGTGTTCGGCTACACCGGCTGGGGCCTCGCCCTGGCCGCCGCCAAGCTCGGCGAGCTCGGATTCGCCGGGCGCATGGCCGGCGTCCGCGTCTACGAGCGGGCACTCACCGCCGCCGAGGTGCGCCAGGTGATCGAGGAGGACCGCAGCGCGATGGCGGCGTTCCGGCGCAGCCACCCCCTCGCGTTCAGCCTGCACGACACCGACGTCCAGCCGGTGCTGGCGATCGTGGACGACCCGGCGGGGCAGAAGATGGTGCTGGAGGTCACCAACACCGCCAGCCAGTCCGTCGCGCTCGCCGCCGTCGACGCCAAGAGCACCGCCTGCCACCTCGAGCTGCAGTTCCGGCCCGGGGTCCTCATGGTCAACCCGAAGGCGCCGCCGACCGTCGCCGTCCCCGACGGCTGGACGGCGCGGACCGCCGCCGGAGCCGACGGCTTCACCGTGTCGCTGACCGGCAAGGCCGGCCTGCGGATCAAGCCCGACGAGACGGTGCGCTTCACGCTCGGCAACGTCGGCGCCGACGGCCGCGGCGGCACCCGCGGCACCCGCGTGCAGCTGCGCTACGACCAGATGACGTACGTCGACGAGACCTCGCTGCTGACCGGCAGCCGCGTGCAGCACCTGTCCCTGGTCAACCGGCGCGGCCAGCAGCACATCCCGCTCGACGCCGGGTTCGTCGGCGTCAACGGCATCGTCGACGACGGCGTCAGCCCCTCGAACCTGCGGCTGCGCATCACCAACGTGTCCCGCCGGCCGATCCCGATCACCCCGAGCACGGCCGGGGAACCCTCCACGCTGATCTTCTCGTTCGACGCCCAGCCCGCCGACGTCGCCCTCGGCGCCCGGGCCGCGCTGGAGCGCATCGACATCCGCGCCGACCGGTGGGTGACCACCAGCCCGACCGCCGAGGGCATGGCGCTGACGTGGCGGATGACCACGCCGAGCATCACCGCGCTCGCCGCCGGGGAGAGCATCCTCGTCGACGTCAAGGGCATGGTCGCCGCCCCGCCGTCCGGCCACGCCCGGCTGCTCGTGCACTACGAGAACATGCCGGGCTACTGGGACGGCCACCTCGCCGTCACCATCGAGAAGGGCCCGCTCGTGGTCCGCGACGCGACCCTGCCCGACAAGACCCTCGAGGCCCGGGTCGGTGTCGCCACGAACAACCCCGAGGGCCGGCTGCACGTGCTGCATACCCCGCAGGACGGCAACGGCAACGCCGTCATCGTCGGCCCCACCAACGGGGCCAACCTGCGCCTCGGGTATCACCAGAACTACAGCTGGGTGCAGTCGCACGGGGCGAAGCCCCTGGCCATCAACCCGGTCGGCAACCCGGTGTCCATCGGCGGGGCCGACGCGCAGGGCAACACCCTCTTCGTCAACGGCGTGGCCAAGGTGCTCGGCCTCAGCGTCGGCACCTCGCACCGCTTCGGCCGCATGCTCGCCGGGCACTTCGTGGCCGGGCCGCACACCGGCGGCGTCAAGGAGGTCCGCGTCGATTTCCCGGAGCGGTTCGGCGTCGTGCCGCACGCCACGGTCACCGCCCGCAGCGAGGGCTACTACACCGACACGTTCGCGGTGACCGTGAAGTACATCGACCAGAGCCACTTCAAGGTGAACATCCTGCGCCTCGACGCGCTCAACGCCGGGTGGCAACAGAACCTGCGGCTCGACTGGATCGCGTGGGAGTGACGGGCCGATGACGTGGACCCTCGAAATCCACCACCTCGACATCGGCATGGTGGGCGACGCGACCATCATCGTGGCGAGGCACCCGGGCAACCCGCCGGCGCAGGCGGCGATCCGGCGTACCGTCCTCATCGACGGCGGCAAGATCGGCTCCGCGCCCACGGTGAACACCTACCTGGCCAACACCCTCAACATCGCCACCGTCGACGTCATCGCCGTGACCCACTTCGACGAGGACCACTTCTACGGCATCAGCCAGCTCCTCAAGAACAACACCCTCCGCTACAACAGCGCGATCCTCTACGACACCGGCCGGCTCGACGGCCACGAGGACACCCGCTACGCCGAGGACGCGTACGGCGTACGGCATGCCGTCGACAGCGAGTACTTCGAATACCGCACCACCGCGGCGAACAAGCCGGGCCCGTTCGTGTACGCGACGCAGCACGTCAACAGCTTCGACATCGTCGACTACAACGGGGCCGGCCAGGCGGTGATCCCCCGCGGCGTGGTCAACGCCCGCCCGTCGCGCCGCGACCCGGCGGCCCGCAACTGGCGGGAGCCGCACTGGCTGCTCGGCAAGGACATCATGTGGGGCAACGGCCTGGTCGAGCCGAACTGGGCCGTGTCCGCGGTGCCCGCCTACGCCCCCGGCCGCCCGTCACTGATCTGCGTCACCGCGAACAAGTACGTGCTGCAGCCCGGCGGCGGCATGACGTTCTGCTCCAACCAGCCGGTCCACGCCGAGAACGACGACGAGAACCCCAAGAGCCTCGGGTTCCTGCTCACGTTCGGCAACTTCAAGTACTTCGTCGCCGGTGACCTCGAACGGGCCCAGGAGGACGGGCACGTCAACCACGAGATGCTGCCGGTGCTGCAGAACGGCGTCAAGTTCCGGCTCAACCCCACCGACGACCTGGCCGGGCGGGTCCTCGTGGTCAAGTCCAGCCACCACGGCTCCAACTCCGCCACCTCGCGGGAGTTCATCACCCGGCTCCGGCCAGCCGCGGCGATCATCTCCACCGGTCCGCGCAACCGGCATCACCACCCAGCGGAGAGCACGATCAACGTGCTGGACGGCTACCCGGAGGCTCCGATCCTGGGCGACCCGACCAACGCCGGCCGCCACCCGCCGGAGCCGCCACCGCCCCCGCTGCGCCCGGTCGAGCACTTCCTGACCGGATACCGCGAACCCAACGTCGTGCCGCCGCTGTCCTACGGCGGCACGGTCTCGCAGACCGCCGGCGACCCGGCCGGCGGCCTGCCCGGGCACATCGTCGTGCGGGTCACCGAGGCTCAGTCGAACCTGTCGCCGGTCGGCCAGATGCGCCGCGGCGTGATCGCGGCCGGGAACGCGACCAACGCCGTCACCGGATACGCGCCCGCGCCCGGGCTGGTCGACCAGGTGGGGGAGGCCGGCGGGGCCCGGGGCGTGGTGCAGGCCGCCGCCCGCGCGACGGGCGCCACCGACCAGCAGGCGTCGCAGGCGCTGACCGCGGTCATGTGGCTCGGCAACGTGGAGAACAACGGCAACCCGGTCAACGGGCTCGTGACCCGGGCCAACAACGCCGCGACGGCCCCCGGCGCCACCCCCGCGTCGATCGACGGCGTCATCAACGCCTACCCGGTCGCCATCCGCACCAGCATCGGCGTGCAGGGCATGGCGATCATCCGGGCGACGATGGTCACGGCCGCCGGCGCCGGCTACCGGACCGGCATCGCCAACGCCGCCACGGGCGCCGGCGCCACCGCGGACGAAGCCCTCGCCGCGTCGGTCGCTGCCGAGGTCGCCTACGCCACCAACAACGGCCGCGACGACGCGGCCTACGCCGGCATCGCCGCGTACGCCGCGGCCCACGCCGGTGCCACCCCGGCCCAGGCCGCGGTGCTCGGCGCGGCCATGGGCGCCCTCGTGCAGGTCCTCGACGCCGCCGAGACCGCGCGGATCGTCGTCGACGCGGCCCGGCACGCCGCCCTGAACGCGCCGCCGGTCGTGCGGCTGACCACGCAGCACGCGGCGTTCGTGGCGGCGGTCACCGCCGCGGCGCACTACCTGGGAGAGCCGGACGACGTGCGCGACGGCGTGCGGGCGGCGTTGGTGCGCGTCGGCGTCGCCGGGGGCGCCGCGACCGGCGCCGGCAACGCGGCCCGCGGCGTTGCCAACGCCGTCAACCCGGCGACCCTCTTCACCGTCAGCTACGACAGTGTCAACGGTCCCATGAACGTGGACATCAAGTAAGGCACCCGGTCAGGAAGGCGCCCAGCATGAGCCAACCCGTCGGCATCGTCGCGACCCTCGCGGACCTCAACGACCGGCTCGGCCTCGCCGTCTCCGGCGGCGGGCTGAGCCTCGACGAGGACACGTGCCCGGTGCCCCGCCTCACGACGCTGCTCCCGGCCGGCGGGCTGACCCTCGGCGACCCGCGGATCACGCTCGCCGACGGCACGCTCACGGTCGCGGGCGCCTGCACCGACGCCTGGCCGGTCGGCCGGACCGGCCGCGACCTGCACCTCACCGCCGTGCGGGTGGTGTTCACCGGGGCCGCCGCCGACCCGGGCGGCTTCGCGGTGCAGGTCACCGTCGAGGGCGGCCTCACCGCCGGCGGCACCACCGTCGCGGTCACCGGCGGCCTCGACCCGGCCGGCCGGATCACCCTCGCTCTCGCGGACGGGCCGCGGCCGGCGGCGTCCCTGGCCACGTTCGGCACCCTCATCGGCGGCGGGCTGCTGGAGGACGGCCTGCCGGTCGGCGCCGTGTTCGACCTGCTGCCGCTGACCGGCCTCACCGCCACCTTCGGGTCCCGGCCCGCCGACGCGTCGGAGCTCACGCTGACCGCCGACGCCGCCGGCACCTGGCCGATCGTCGCCGGCTCGGTCGAGCTGCGCGGCATCGGCGTCACCCTGCGGGCCCGCACCGGCTCCCGCGCCGAACGCTTCGCCGCCTCCGCCGGCGGTGACGTGCACGCCACCGCGAGCATCGGCGGCCAGGACTTCACCGTCCGGCTCGCCCTGCGCGGACCCGGCCGCTGGGTGCTGGAGGTGCTGCCCGCCGACGGCAACATCCTGCCGGCCCTGGGCGCCCTGGCCGCGCTCGCCGGGGCCAAGCCCGCCGACGTCGACGCCGGCCTGCGCAACCTCGGCCTGACCAGCCTCGCGATCGACGCGGTCCGCATCGGCCTGGACCTCGACGCCGGCACCGTCCGGGGAGTCGAGGCCGATGCCAGCCTCACCGTCGACGGCGTCACGTTCCGCGTCACCGCCGGGCTGCCGTCGTTCTTCCTGATCGGCCGGCTCGACCCGGCCCACCCGGTCGACCTGCGCGCCCTGGCCGCCGCCTGGTTCCCCGCCGCGGCCGGTGCCTTCCCGGCCGCCGAGCTCAACGAGCTGCGGCTGGCCGCCTACCCGGACGCCGGCCGCTACGAGATCTCCGCCGCCATCACCACCGACTTCGAGCTCACCGCCGGGCGGCTGCCGATCGCGCCGCGGTCGTTCGCCTTCCACGTCGTCAAGGACGCCCGCGGCGTCACCGGCGGCGTCGAGGCGTGGGGCGCCATCTTCGGCGCCGACTTCCACATCACCGCCGAGCACGCCGAGGCGGCCGGCGGCTGGCGGTTCAGCTGCGGGCTGCGCCCCGGGCAGAGCCTCACCGTCAAGGCCGTGCACGACCAGATCGTCGCCCTGTACGACGTCGACCCGGTGCTGCCGGCGGCGATCGCCGGGGCGTCCCTCGACGCCCTGGACGCGTCCTTCGACACCGGCGGCGCGGGGCTGGCGCTGCACTGCTCGGTGTCGCTGCCGGTCGGCGACGCAGCGTCCGCTACCCGCCTCGCCGCCACCGTCGACATCCGGGTCAGCCGCGACGGCACCGGATACCGCAAGGAGTTCACCGGCACCGTCGAGGTCGCCGGGCTCCAGTTCGACCTGCACCTGCTCGCCGACGCGACCGCGACCCGGTTCGTCGCCACCTACCGGCACACCGAGGACGGACGGCGCATCCGCGTGCGCGACATCCTCGGCGTGCTGAGCGCCGACCTGGCCGCCGCGGCGCCGGAGGACCTCACCATCGACCTCAAGGACGTCGTGCTCGCCGTCGACGGCGGCGCCGTGCTCGGCCTGGACCTCGGCGCGTCGCTGAGCCTGTCCGGGCTGCCGCTGGTCGGCCGCCAGTTCCCGGCCGGCAGCACCGCCGCCGTGGACAACCTGCGGCTGGTGGTCGCGTCCCGGGAGTACAACGCGGCCGAGTCGGCGGCGTTGAGCGCCCTGCTGCCGGCCACCGTCGCCCCGCTGCCCGCGCCGCTGCCGACCGGCGCGACGATTACGGCCCGGCTGGCGCTGGGCGGTGGCGCCCCGCCCCGCGACCTGACGCTGCCGATGGCCCCCGCCGCGACGACCCAGCCGCAGGGCCAGCCCCAGAGCCAGCCGCAGACGGCCGGGGCCGGCGCCGATCCGGTGAAGTGGTTCGACGTCCAGCGCTCGGCCGGGCCGGTCTACTTCGACCGGATCGGCTTCGAGTACGCCGACGGCCAGGTCCGCTTCCTGCTCGACGCCGCCCTGTCGCTGGCCGGGCTGACCCTGTCCCTGGACGGCCTGACCCTCGGCTCGCCGATCGACCACTTCGCGCCGAGCTTCGACCTGCGCGGCATCGGCGTCGACTACCGCAGCGGCCCGGTCGAGGTCGGCGGCGCCCTGCTGCGCACCACGGTGCGGGAGCCCGGCAAGGAGCCCTACGACGAGTACGACGGCGCCGCCGTCATCCGTACCTCCGCCTTCGCCGTCACCGCGGTCGGCGGCTACGTCTACCTCAACGGGCAGCCGTCGATGTTCGTCTACGCGGTGCTGGACAAGACGCTCGGCGGGCCGCCGTTCTTCACCGTCACCGGGCTCGCCGCCGGCTTCGGGTACAACCGGTCTCTTGTCCTGCCCCCGATCACCGGCGTCGCCGACTTCCCGCTCGTCGCCACCGCCGTGTCCGGCGCGCCGACCGGCACCGGGGAGCCGCGGGACCTGCTGCGCACCGCGCTCACCGGGCTGCGCCAGTGGGTGCCGCCGACGGCCGGGCAGATGTTCCTGGCCGCCGGGGTCCGGTTCAGCTCGTTCCAGATGATCGACTCGTTCGCGCTGCTCGCGGTGAGCTTCGGCGAGACGTTCGAGCTCGACGTGCTGGGCATCTCCACCCTCGTCGCGCCCCGCCCGGAGCCGGCGCCCGCCCCCGCGGTCGCGCCCCTCGCCGAGCTGCAGCTCGCGGTCCGGGCGAGCTTCCAGCCGGACGCCGGCGTGCTCAGCGTCGCCGCGCAGCTGACCCAGGCGTCGTTCCTGTTCTCCCACGACTGCCACCTCACCGGCGGGTTCGCGTTCACCACCTGGTTCGCCGGCGAGCACGACGGGGACTTCGTGCTGTCCGTCGGCGGCTACCACCCGCAGTACGCCGTGCCGGCGCACTATCCGAAGGTGCCGCGGATCGGCTTCAACTGGCAGTACGACCAGGCGCTGGGCATCAAGGGCGACGCCTACTACGCGCTCACCCCGGCCGCGCTGATGGCCGGCGGCCACCTCGAGGTCGTATGGCAGAGCGGCAACCTGCGCGCCGCGTTCACCGCCGGGGTCGACTTCCTCATCGCCTGGAAGCCGTACCACTACGACGCCCGCGCCTACGTCGACTTCAACGTGTCCTACACGTTCGACTTCTTCGGCACCCACCACATCAGCGTCGACGTCGGTGCCGACCTGCACATCTGGGGTCCCGACTTCGCCGGCACCGCCCACATCTCCCTGTGGATCATCTCCTTCGACGTGGCGTTCGGCGCCCAGAACCAGACCGGGCCGGCGCCGATCGACTGGCCCGCGTTCCGCCGGTTCCTGCCCGCCGCCGACCCGTGCACGCTCACCGCCGCGGCCGGGCTGATCCGCGAGCAGGACGCCGCACCCACCGGCCCCGCGATCACCGACCTCGGCGTCGCCGACCCGCAGCGGCTGCTGCTGCGGGCCGGCAGCGCGATCCCGGCGGCCGCCGCCCGCATCCGCGCCGATCTCGCCGTCACCCGCCTCGCCGTGGACGCGAGCGGCGGGCCGCTGCCGTTCGAGGCCGACGGCCCCGCCGCCACGCCCGTCCAGGCCGCCGGTCACGCCCAGCGCACGATCGCCGCGCTCGCCGCCGGGCCGATGCACATCGTGCGCCCCGAGCATCAGGGCGCCCACCTGGACTCCACGCTGTCGATCGCGATCACCCGCGACGGCGTGCCGATGGAGCACCATTTCTCGTTCACTCCGGTGCTCGGCAACGTGCCCGCCGCGCTGTGGGCCGAGCTCGGCGGCGACCTGCGCCCCGACCCGAACGCGGCGACGCTGGTCCGCGACGCGCTCACCGGGTTCGAGATCCGGCCCCGCGCCACCCCGCTCGTCGGCACCGACTCGGCGGTCGCCGGTGAACTGCGGCTGCTGCAGTACCACCTGCCGGCGCTGCCCGGCGGCACGTACCTCATCGAGTTCAAGCACGAGGTCGGCACCGACGAGACCGGTACGAAGAAGATCCCGGCGCAGCACTTCGGCGGCACGTCCCGGCTCACCGTCGCCGGGTCCCGGCCGACCTTCGGCGCCGACGAGGTCTACGCCGTCTACCCGCCCGACGGGGGCCACGGCGACTACACCGCCGACCTGCCGCACGTCGTGCTCAACCACAGCACCCTGCCCTGGCAGGAGACCGCGACCGCGGACCGCGACGACCTGCCGTGGCTCGCCGTGGTCCTCTTCGACGCGGCCGACGCGCCGGACCCGCGGGTGGTCACCGCCGCCGAGCTCGGCCCCGCCGGCGACCTCCCGGCCGACGAGAAGGTCACCGTCATCGACGTGCCCGCGGCGCTGCTGCCCGCGCAGGACTCGACCCGCCGCGACCTGGCGCTGCTCGCCCACGTGCGCCGCGACGCGGCCGGCGCCGAGCGGGCCGTCGTCATCGGCAACCGGCTGCCCACCGCCGGTGCCGCGCACGTCGCCCACCTCGTCTCGGTCCGGCACCGGTACACCGCGACCGGCCCCGACTCCCCCACCCTGCGCCTGGTGAGCCTCAAGAGCTGGCGCTTCACGTCCTCCGCGGCCGGGCCCGGCCTCGACGGGCTGCTCAGGGCCCTCGCCGCCGGCGCCGCGCCGCTGCTCACCCCCGGCGCCGACCCGTCCGGGCGACTGCCGATGCCGTACCTGTCCGGCACCGGCGACCGCCTCGATGCGGGCTACAGCGGCCCGCTCGTGCCGAAGCCCCGCCCGGAGCGCGCCAAGCTGCCGGTCGCGTCCGCCGCCGACCTCATGCCCGTCTCCGGGCCGGGCGATGTCAGCTTCGCCGCCGCGTGGGACCTCGGCCGCCTCCTGGCGCTGCAGAGCCGGCCGTTCGCGGCGGCTCTGTACCGCTGGAAGCGGCTCCGCGCGCAGCGCCGCAAGAGCGGCGACCAGTCCCGGCCGGAGCTTCCCGCGCTCGTCACCGCCTGGATCGACGCCCTCGCCCGGCTGGAGGGGGTGCCGTTCAGCTACCTCGTGCCGGACGAGCGGATGGCCCCGCCGGAGTCCGTGCGGTTCTTCTCCGTGCACGCCGGCTGGGTCGCCTGCCTGCTCGACGGCGCGCTCAGCGTCGGGCGCAGCACCCCCGGCGACGTGGCCCTCGACGGCACCCTGGCCGCCGACGTCGCCGCCGCGGGCGTGCGGCCGTGGACGGCGGCGGTGCTGCGCGGCGTCGACGCGACCGCCTCCGGTCTACTGCTGCGCTCCCACGCGGTGTCCGGCTGGCCCGACCTCCAGGTGACCGCGGCCGGCGCCGATGGCAAGGCCCTCGACCGGTTCCGCGCGGACCTGCTGTCGGAGAACACCGCGCTGTATCTGTTCGCCGGCGAGGCCGCCCGGGCCGCCATCGTCCAGCCCGACCACACGCTGCACTTCACGCTCGGCGCCGCCGCCGCCGAGTGGAGCGGCGACCGCCGGGTGCTGGACGTGACCGCCGTCGCGCGGCAACGGATCGGCGCCGCACCGGCCGCGGCGGCCGCGTCCGCGAGCCTCGCCAAGGCCCTGATCGCCCCGGCCCTGCGCGCCGACGTCGACCGTCGCTGAACGGACGACAATGACCAGCGACGTCAGCGGGGCGCTGTGGGGGCCAGGCCGAGTCGGACCGCCTCCGCCGCCGCGCCCGAACGCGTCGCCACGCCGAGCTTGCCCAGCACCGCCGACACGTGGTGGTCGACGGTCTTCACCGAGATGAACAGCCGGCCTGCGATCTCCGCGTTGGTGTGGCCCGCGCAGATGAGGTCCAGCACCTCGCGCTCGCGGCGGGTCAGGCCCGCCGGGTGGGCTCGGGTCGCGGCGCGGGGACCCGCGGGGACGGAGCGGACCCCGTCCTGCCGCATGCGCTGCCGGGCGATGCGCGCCGCGGCCGTCGCGCCGAGGTCGTCCAGCAGTGCGAGGGCGCGCCGCCGGGACGGCTCGTCGCCGGACTCCAGCAGGACCAGGGCGGCGACGTAGGACGAGCCGTCGGCCTCCCACCGGTCCGCCGCGGCCGCCCAGTCGCCGGCGGCCTCCAGCCGGTACGGCTCGGCCAGGGCTCCCCCGGTCCGGCGGCCGGAGCCGGTGCGGCGCAGCCAGAAGTCGGCCAGGCCGCGGGCCCACTCGTCGCCGGTGGCGGCGGCGTCCGCGATCAGCTCCGCCTCGCGCCGGGCCGGCCGCAGCGCTCCGTCCAGCCAGTGGGCCTCGGCGCGGGCGGCCCGCACGGTGGCGGCCCACTGCGGCGCCGCCATGCCGTCGACCAGCTCGGCGGCCTCGTCCAGCGGCGGCCACACACCGTCGGCGCCGCGCCGGGGCACGGATGACGCCGACGCAGACGAGCGGGTCGACCCGGTTGAGGGGTGAGGCGCCGAGCGCGCCGGCCAGCAGGTGCTCGCTGCGCCGCAGCGACTCGTCCCAGCGGCCGGTGCTCGCCAGGGTGCTGACCCAGTCGCCGCGCAGGCAGGTGGCGTACGTGCGCACCTCGTGCTCGTCGCAGTAGGCGACGCCCTCGAGGTAGTACCGCTCGGCCTCGGCGAACCGGTGTTTGGCGCAAAGCATGCGGTGCAGGTTGACGTAGGCGCGGCCGACCTGCGCGTCCAGCCCGAGCGCGAGGCCGGTGTCCAGCGCCTGGCGCAGCAGTCCCAGCCAGTCGCCGCCGACGACCCCCCGGGAGCAGCCCTCCGTGATCAGCGTGTCGGCGTGGACCTCGGGGAGCTCCAGCGCGACCGCGAGCTCCCGGGCGCGGTCGGCCGCGGCGATCGACTGCTCGTACCGTTCGCTCACCATCCGCTGGACCGCGAGGTTCGCGTACGCCCCGGCCAGCTCCGCGGTCGCGCCCAGCGGCTCCAGCGTGGCCAGTGCCCGCTCGGCCGCGGCCACGGCCTCCTCGCCCCGGCACGCATACCGCAGCGCCGCCGAGAGCCGGCGCAGGGCGGCCCCCTCCCGCCGGGGGTCGCCGGCCCGGTGCCAGAGCTCCCGGGCCCGCTCGGCCACCTCACAGCCGCGCGGCCCGCGGTCGACCAGCATCAGCTCGGCCGCGAGCGCGTCGTAGAGCTCGGCCTGCTCGGCCACGGGCAGGTCGCCGGCGAAGCGCAGCGCCCGCTCGTACTGCGCCGCCGACTCCCGGTGCGACGCGAGCTCGGCCGCGCGCCGGGCCGCCCGGACCGCGTACTCCAGCACCGCCGCCGCGTCGCCGGCCGCCTCGGCGTGGAAGGCCATCCCGGCGTCGTCGTCGCTGTCCAGATCCCGCAGCGCGGCCAGGATCCTGGCGTGGACGGGGCCCACGCGGTGCTGCGGGACGGCCTGCTCGACGGCGAGCCGGGTCAGCTCGTGCCGGAACGTCAGCAGCCCGCCGTCGCCGACGAGCAGGCCGGACAGCACCAGCTCGTCGACGTCGGCCGGGGAACCGCCGGTGGCCGCGGCGAGCAGGCGCGGGTCGATCCGGTTGCCGATCAGGGCACCGGTGCTGAGCACCGCCCGCGCGTCGTCGCCGAGGGTCGCGACCCGGGCGAGGACCACGTCGCGGGCGGACGCCGGAACCGCGGGCGAGCCGGACCGGACGACCTCGGTCACGAAGAACGGGTTGCCGCCGGTGAGCCGGTGCAGGCCGGCGGGTTCGAGGCCACTGTCGGCGGCGAGGCGCCCGACCGCCTCCATCGACAGCGGGGCGAGGCCGATCCGCCGGGTCGTGCGCTGGGTGGCGAGGTCGCCGAGGGCGATCCGCAGCGGGTCACGTGAGGAGAGGTCGTCGTCACGGTACGTTGCGACGAGCAGGATGCGGGCGCCGCGCAATCGCCGGGCGAGGAAGCGCAGCAGGTCGATCGTCGCCTCGTCGGCCCAGTGCAGGTCCTCGAGCACGAGCATGTGCAACTCGTCGGGCGCGTTGGCCTGGCGCAGCAGGGTCGTGAACAGCTCGTCGCGCGGGGCTCGGGCCCGCGACCGCTCCAGCAGGTCGCCGCCGAGCTCCTCGGCGATGTCGAACAGCGGGCCGAGCGGCCGCGGCGTGGAGAGGCCGTCGCACAGGCCCCAGGCGATCCGGGCGGCCGGCACGTGCGCCGGCAGCCGGTGCGCAAAGGTCTCGACGAGACTGGACTTGCCGATGCCGGCCTCGCCGCCGACGAGCACGAGCCGGCCGTCGCCGATCAGCGCCTGCCGGGCGTATTCGGCCAGCGCCGCGAGCGCCGAGTCGCGTTCGAGCAGTGCCATCGCGCCAGTGTCCGCCGGGCCCGCCACCCTGCCAGACTACGTTCCCGGATCGTGGTCGGCCGCCCCCGGATCGGGGTTCCCGCCGAACCCGTACCCTGGCCGCGAAAACTTTCTCACACCGGTGGCAACCTCACGCTCCGTGTTCCGCGTCTAGGACGGACGAGGACGACGAACGCACAAGGACGCCGCATGACACGGGGGGACGCCAGCGTGGCCCGGGTACGGATTCTGAGGAAACGCCTGCTGCCCAGCGCGGCTTCGCTGCTGCTGTGCGGGCTCCTGGCCGGGCTGGTGGTCGCCGGGGCGGCGTTCCCCATCGTGGCGATGTCGGGGCTGGCCGCGAAGACCGGCTCGGACACGTTCGAGAGCATGTCCAGCGACCTCGTCGTGCTGCCGTCGCCGCAGATCTCATACGTGCTCGCCGCCGACGGCAAGACCCGGCTGGCGATGATGTACGACGAGAACCGCCGCGATGTGAAGATCGACGACGTCGCCACGGTCATGCAGCAGGCGATGGTCGCGGCCGAGGACAACCGGTTCTACGAGCACCGCGGCGTGGACGTGAAGGGCGTCGCGCGGGCGTTCGTGGCGAACCAGAACGCGGGCGGGACCGAGCAGGGCGCCTCGACGCTCACGATGCAGTACGTGCGGCAGGCCATCGCGTACTCGGCGCAGACGCCGCAGGAGGTGGTCGACGCCACCGGCAAGACCAGCACGCGCAAGCTGCGGGAGATGAAGTACGCGATCGACCTCGAGAAGAAGCTCTCCAAGAAGGAGATCCTCGAGCGGTACCTGAACATCGCGCCCTTCGGCCACGGCGCCTACGGGGTGTACGCGGCCGCGCACGTGTACTTCGACAAGGACCCCAAGGACCTGACGCTGCCCGAGTCCGCGCTCATCGCCGGGCTGGTGAAGGCGCCGGGCACCAACGACCCCGCCACCGAGAAGGGCTACCCGGAGGCGGTCAAGCGGCAGAAGTACGTCCTGAGCCAGATGGTCTCGATGGGCTACATCGACAAGGCGGCCGCCGATGCCGCCGTGGGCGAGAAGCTGACCATCGTCGGCAAGCGGACTCCGGAGGGCTGCGAGTCCATCCAGGCCTCCCCCGAACTCGGCGCCGGGTTCTTCTGCGACTACCTGCGGCGCTGGTGGGACGACCAGAAGGTGTTCGGCGAGGACGAGTACCAGCGCGCCAACCGGCTGCGGGCCGGCGGCTACACCATCGTCACCTCGCTGGACATCCAGACGCAGACGGCCGCGGCGAAGTACGCACAGGAGCAGCCCAAGGACGTCGCCAAGAACCAGCAGATCCACCTGGGTAACTCCAGCGCCCTCATGCTGGCCGCCATCCAGCCCGGCACCGGGCGGGTGACCGCACTGGCGACCAACCGGACCTTCAGCAACGACCAGAGCGGCAACAAGGAGAACACGAACCCGGGCAAGAAGGGCCAGAAGGGCAACTACCCGAACACCACCGTACCGATCATCACCGGCGACGCGGACATCCCCGGCTACCAGGCCGGCTCCGCGTTCAAGATGTTCACGGCGGTGGCGGCGCTGGAGTCCGGCCTGCCCCTGGCCACGACGATCCAGACCGAGAAGCAGTTCGTGTCGGACTTCATCCTCAACGGCGGCGGCCCCGCCACGTGCAACGGCAACCACTACTGCCCCAAGAACTCCGGCGGCCAGTCCGGTCCCTACAACATGTGGACCGCGTTCGGCAGCTCCATCAACACCTACTTCGTCCCGCTCGAGCAGCAGGTCGGGGTCAAGCACGTGGTGGACGTGGCCCAGCGCCTCGGCATCCAGTTCAACGCCAAGGAGGACGCCGACCTCGCGGCCAAGCCGGACGGGTGGGGCGCGTTCACGCTGGGCGTCTCGGCCACGACCCCGCTGCAGCTGGCCAACGCCTACGGCACCCTCGCCGCCGACGGCCTCTACTGCGAGCCGACCCCCATCCTCGAGGTCAAGGACAACAGCGGCAAGAAGGTCGAGGGCCTCGACCCGAAGTGCAAGCAGGTGGTCGACCCCGAGGTCGCGCGGGCCGCGGTGGACATGGCCCGCTGCCCGGTCGGCGACCAGTCCGCGACCAGCAAGTGCAGCGGGGCGACGGCGCAGTACGCGCGCGGCTTCGTGAAGCGCCAGATCGCCGGCAAGTCCGGGACCACGGACTCGGAGAAGAGCGCCACGTTCACCGTCATGACCAAGCAGCTCGCGGTGTCGGGCTTCCTGACCGACCCGGACTGGCCCGAGACCACCGTGGACATGCAGCACGCGCCGGTGAACTACGCGGCCCTCGGCGTGCTGCGCGACGGGCTCGCCGGCCAGCCCGAGGTCAAGTTCACGGCGCCGACGAAGGACCGCGCGCAGGGCAAGCTGGTCGACATCCCGTCGGTCAAGTGCCTCCCGGTCGACCAGGCGCGGGACAAGGTCGCCAAGGCGGGCTTCTCGGTCACGGTCGCGGCCGCCCAGGTGCCGTCCAAGTGCCCGGCCGGCACCGTCGACCGCACCAATCCGGGCGGCGCCACGACCAAGGGCGGCGGGGTCCAGCTCGTCGTCAGCAACGGCCAGCCCGAGTGACGGATGGGGGCCCTGCGGCAGGGCCCCCGTCCACACCGTTCCGCTTCGCGCGGCCCCGGGAGACCTTGGCGGACCGCGCGATACGCCTCCTACGGCCTGAGCGTCGCATATACCATCGCGCGGTATATGCTCTCGGCGTGGAATCATTGAGCGAACAGTCGTTTCTGATCCTCGCCGGGCTGGCCGACCAGCCCCGGCACGGCTACGGCCTGGTGACCGAGGTGGCCGCGCTGTCCGGCGACCGCGTCCGGCTCCGGGCGAGCACGCTCTACGCGGCGCTGGAGCGCCTCACCGCCCGCGGCCTGGTCGAGCCCGAGCGCGACGAGGTGGAGAACGGCCGCCTGCGCCGCTACTACCGCCTGACCGACGCGGGCGCGGCCGTGGTCGAGGCCGAGACGGAGCGCATGGCCAGCCAGGCGCGCGCGGCCAAGCGCCGCCTCGCTCGCCGCGCGCAGCTGGGCCTGAGCGGATGAGCCCGCTGGAGCGGCGCTACCGCCGCCTGCTGCGCCTGCTGCCCGCCGACCATCGCGCCACCCGCGGCGAGGAGCTGCTCGGCCTCCTGCTCGACCTGGACGAGGGCCGCACCCGGCCCAGCCCGCGCCAGTCCGCCGGCGTGCTCGGCCTCGCCCTGCGCCTGCGCCTGGGCGGCCCGGCATCGCTGCTGCTGGCCGCGTTCCTCGTCGCCATCGGCACGTGGATCGCCAAGACGGCGTACGACATCGGAACCGGCAGGGCCTTCGTCAGCGTCGAGCACTCGTTCCCCATCCACAGCGTGGCCCTCGTCCTGCTGATCCCCGCCGTGCTCCGGCTCGCCATCGCGGTGGCGTGGATCCTCTCGGCCCGCCGCACGATGCTGGGCGTCGTCGCGGTGCTGCTCGCCTACCAGGTGGCCACCGGCGGGATCGCGCAGGTCGACGTCCTGGCCGTCCTGGCAGTGGGCGTCGCCACGGCGCTGCGCTGGCCCGCACCGCGCCCGCGCGCCGTCCTGCTCGCCGCGATTCCCGTCACGATGCTGTTGTGGGTCCTCGTCGGGGCCTTCGGCCTGTTGGGCGTCTCCCCGCTGGCCGTCGCCGTCGTCGTGGCCCTGCTCGTGGCGGCCGCCGGCCGCATGGTGCCCGGCGTCCGGCAACGGCCGACGACCACCGGATAACGCCGAAAGCGTGTGCGTGGCCGTGCGGTCTGCCAACCGCACGGCCACGCGATCGGGCGTCGCGTCCAGCCCGATGTGCGCAATGTCAGGCGGCTGAGCAGGCCGGGTTGAGGCCCGAGGCGGTCCCGGTGGCCTGGAAGCCGAATTCCGTGTACTGCCCCGCCTCGACGTGACCGTTGTAGGACACGTTCGTCCAGGAGTTGCCGGAGCGGGTGACGTTCCAGGAGCCGGTGACGGTCACACCCGATGGCACCGGCAGGGTGACGGTCCAGCTGTTGATGGCCGACGAGCCCGCGGTGACCCTGACGGTGGCGACGAACCCGCCGTCCCACTGGTTCAGGGAGACGGTCGCGGTGCAGCCGTTGCCCGTCCCGCCCCCGGGCGAGGAGCTCACCGGCGGCGGGGAGCTGACCGGCGGGGTGGACACGGTGCTGCCCGGGCCGTTGAGGGCGTTGAGCGTTGCGGTGTACGCGGCCTTCTTGTTGCCGTTGGCGTCGAACAGCAGCGGGTTCTCGCCGGTGCGCCACGAGTCGCTGTCGCGGATGCCCCAGGTGGTGATGCCCGCGCACCGCGACACGTTCAGGCACGCCTTGACCACGTTGGCGTAGGCGGTGGCCTGGTTGGAGCCGGAGATGTCCAGCTCGGTGATCTGCACCTCGACCCCGAGGTCGGCGAAGCGCTGCAGGTTCGCCTGGTAGTCCGACGGCGGCAGCCCGCCCAGGTGCGACTGGAACCCGACGCAGTCGATCGGCACGCCGCGCGACCTGAAGTCCTTCACCATGTTGTAGACGCCGGTGCTCTTCGCGTTGATGCCGTCGGTGTTGTAGTCGTTGTAGCAGAGCTTGGCGCCCGGGTCGGCGGCCCGCGCGGCCCGGAACGCGGCCTCGATCCAGTCGTTGCCGGTGCGTTGCAGGTTCGAGTCGCGCCGCCCGCCGCTGTTGCCGTCGGCGAAGGCCTCGTTCACCACGTCCCAGGCGTAGATCTTGCCCTTGTAGTGCCCGGCGACGGTGCTGACGTGGTTCATCATGGCGCTGCGCAGTGCGCTGCCGGACATGTTCTGCGCCCAGCCCGGCTCCTGCTGATACCAGAGCAGGGCGTGGCCGCGCATCCGCTGCCCGTGCGCCTGGGCGTGGGCGACGATCTGGTCGGCGGAGGTGTAGCGGAACTGGCCCTGGGACGGCTCGGTCGCGTCCCACTTCATCTCGTTCTCGGGCGTGATCATGTTGAACTCGCGGTCGAGGATGCCGGTGTACTGGCTGTTGCTCAGCTTCCCCGCGGCGACGGCGGTGCCGAAGTACCGCCCCTTCTCCGCCGCCGAGGCGCCGAGCGTGCTGCCGGCCTGCGCACCGGAGGCGAGGGCGACGGCGGCGCCCGCGGCCACGGCGCTCACCGCGGCGAGGGTGACGGCGAGGCGCACACGACTGTGTCCGCCTCGAGTGGTTCGGGTCATGAGGGAAGTTCCCCTTCCGGGTCTGACCGGGATGCCGGTCGGGCGCATCGGCGGGCGCCACAATCCGGCGAATGAATTTCGCGAATGTTATCGCTCACTCGAGTGACGTCAATGCGCCGTCCCGCCCGCCGAACGGCCGCGGGCGGGTCAGGGGTTCGAAGGACCTGAAAGTTTCAGCGACCGGCGGGCGGCGCCGTGCTGCCACGCACCACGAGGGTGACGCCGAGCTCGACCCGGCTCCGGGCCGGACGCTCCCCCGCGGCCAGCGCCAGCACGAGCTGCGCGGCCGCGGCGCCCATCTCCGCGAACGGCTGGCGCACGGTCGTCATCGGCGGACCGCACCACGCGCACTGCTCGATGTCGTCGAAGCCGACCACGCTGAGCTCGTCCGGGATGCGCAGCCCGCAGATCCGCGCCGCCTCGTACACGCCGAGGGCCTGCAGGTCGTCGCCGCAGACGACGGCGGTCGGCCGGTCGGGCCGCCGCAGCAGCTCGAGCCCGAGGTCGCGGCCGTCCTCGAAGGTGAAGACGCCGCCGCGGCGCAGCCCTTCGTCGAACGGCACGTCGGCGGCGTCGAGCCCGGCCCGGAAACCGTCGAGGCGGGCCCGGGCGGAGAGGTCCTTGACCGGCCCGGTGATCACGCCGATGCGCCGGTGGCCGAGGCCCAGCAGGTGCCGGGTGGCGGCGAGCGCGCCGCTCCAGTTGGTCGACCCGACGGACGGCGTCGGGTGCAGGTCGCCGATCGGATCCAGGGTCACGACGGGGATGTCGCCCGCGTCGAGGAGTTCGAGGTGCGCGGCGGTGAACCCGGCGAAGGCGGCGACGACCCCGACGGGGCGGCGCAGCAGCAGCGGCTCGATCCACGACTGCCCGGCCGCGGCCCGGCGCCCGATGTCGGTGGCGCTCACGGTCAGGTCCCGGGCGGCGGCCACGTCCTCGATGCCGCGGACGACCTCCATCGCGATGTAGCTGAGCATCCCGGAGAAGAGCACCTCGACGCCGGCCGTCCCGGGCGCGGCGGCCGGCCGGCGATAACCGTGCTCCCGCAGCAGGGACTCGACCCGCCGGCGGGTGGCGTCGCCGACCCCGGCCCGGCCGTTGAGCACCTTGGAGACCGTGGGCTGGGAGACGCCGGCGAGCTGCGCGATCTCGGCCACGGGCAGGTCACCGCGCCAGCGCACGCGCGGGGCCGGCGGGAGCCTGTCGATCACACCGGGCAGTGTACGGGAGCCTTCGCGAAAAACGTTATGCCCGCGCTCCTGCCGGGGTCGCACCCGGCGCTGGTTGACATCGGCAAAGTGAGCGCTAACACTCCCGAACACACATTCGCGAATGCCGATCAGACCGGCCGTCACCGGCAACCTCTTCGGAAGGACACGCCCATGCATCACCTCAGACGCCCGCTCCGCCGGGCGGCGCTGCTCGCGGCCGCCGCGCTGCTGCTCACCGGTGCTGCCGTCGCCGGCCCGCACCTCGCCTCCGCGGCGACGACCGGCTGCCGGGTCACCTACACCGTCACCAGCTCCTGGCCGGGCGGCTTCGGCGCCGGCGTCGAGGTCACCAATCTCGGCGACCCGGTCAGCGGCTGGCGGCTCGCGTGGGCCTTCACCGGCGGCCAGAGCGTCACCCAGCTCTGGAACGGCTCGTACACCCAGTCCGGCGCCCAGGTGACGGTGACCGACGCCGGCTGGAACGGCACCATCGCCACCGGCGCGACCGTGAGCTTCGGCTTCAACGGCAGCACCACCGGCGCCAACCCGGCCCCGGCGAGCTTCGCGCTGAACGGCGTCGCCTGCACCGGCAGCCCGAGCGGCCCGAGTAGCCCGAGCAGCCCGGCGCCGAGCGCCTCGGCCTCCGCGGGGCCGGCCGGCCCGTGCGACATCTACGCCGCCGGGGGCACGCCCTGCGTCGCGGCGCACAGCACGGTCCGGGCGCTCTACGGCTCGTACGGCGGCAGCCTGTACCAAATCCGGCGCTCCTCCGACAACACCACGCGCAACATCGGCGTGCTGACCCGCGGCGGCGCCGCGAACGCGTCCGCCCAGGACTCGTTCTGCGCCGGCACCTCGTGCGTGGTCACGATCCTGTTCGACCAGTCCGGCCACGGCAACGACCTCGCCTATCAGGGACCCGGCGGCGCGGGCGGTCAGGACACCCCGGCGAGCGCGACCCGCGAGTCGCTGACGGTGGGCGGCAGCAAGGCCTATTCGCTCTTCATCAACGCCGGCAACAGCTACTGGCACAACGGGTCCGGCTCCGGCGTGCCGACCGGCAGCGCCCCCGAGGGCATGTACATGATCACCAGCGGCACGCACGTGAACAGCGGCTGCTGCTTCGACTACGGCAACAGCGAGACCACGCGCCGCGCCGACGGGGCCGGGGCCATGGACGCCATCTACTTCGGCACGAGCTGCTGGTTCGGCGGCTGCTCGGGCACCGGACCGTGGGTGCAGGCGGATCTCGAGTACGGCCTCTACCCGGGCGGCAGCTCGTCGTGGAACCCGAACCAGCGGGCCTTCACGAGCAAGTTCGTCACCGCGATGCTGAAGAACAACGGCACCTCCCGGTTCGCCATCAAGGGCAGCAACGCCCAGTCCGGCGGCCTGACCACGCTCTGGGACGGCGCCCTGCCCCGCGGCTACAGCCCGATGCGCAAGCAGGGCGCCATCGTGCTCGGCAGCGGCGGCGACTGCTGCGCGACGAACACGAACCAGAGCGCGGGGACGTTCTACGAGGGCGCGATGGTCTCCGGCTACCCGTCCGACGCCACCGACAGCGCCGTGCAGGCGAACATCGTCGCCGCCGGGTACCGCTGACGGTGCTCCCGGGGTGGTGCGCGGGTCACTGCCGTCCGCGCGTCACAGCTCGGTGGGCTGTCTCGTCTCGGGTTTCGAAGGCACATTCTTCGAGTGGGACGCCCTCCCGCGGCAAGGAGCTGGTGATGAGCGAACAGACCGCGCACCGGAAGGTTGCGCTGGTTACCGGGGCGAACAAGGGGATCGGCCGCGGGGCGGCCGAGCAGCTCGCGGCGCTGGGTATGACGGTCCTGATCGGGGCGAGAGACGCGCGGCGCGGCGAGGAGGCCGCCGTGGCGGTGCGGGCGGCGGGCGGCGACGCGATCGCGGTCACCCTGGACGTCACCGACCCGGCCGTCGTGCGGGAGGCGGCGAGGCAGATCGAGGAGCGGTTCAGCCACCTCGACGTGCTGATCAACAACGCCGGCATCACCGGCTCCGGGCCGGTGGCGCCCCAGGACGCCCACGATCAGGTTCCCAGCTCCGTCGACCTCGACATGGTCCGGGCCGTGTTCGAGACCAATGTCCTCGGGGTGATCGCCGTGACCAACGCCATGCTGCCGCTGCTGCGGCGCTCGCCGGCGCCGCGCATCGTCAACGTCAGCAGTCACGGCGCGTCGCTGACCATGACCAGCGGCGGCCCGGACAGCCCGTTCGCGGCGTTGCTGCCGTCGGCCGCGTACCTGCCGTCCAAGACCGCCGTGACCGCGTTGACCGTGCAGTACGCCAAGGAGCTGCACAAGGACGGGATCCTCGTCAACGCGGCCGCACCCGGCTTCGTCGACACGGACAGCAACGACCACACCGGGGTCCTCACGGTCGCGCAGGGCGCCGCGGTCCTGGTGCGTCTCGCCACGCTCGGCGCGGACGGGCCGACCGGCGGGTTCTTCGACGAGCAGGGCTCGGTGCCCTGGTGACGGGCGCGGGGCGGGCCGAGGAGTTCGAGGATCTGCGGCCGCTGCTGTTCTCGATCGCGTACCGGATCCTAGGCAGCGTCAGCGAGGCCGAGGACGCGGCCCAGGAGGCCTGGCTGCGCTATGAGGCGTCGCCGACGCAACCCGCCTCGGCCAAGGCCTTCCTGTCGGCCGTGGTGACCCGGATCTCGATCGACGTGCTGCGCTCGGCGCGCGTGCGGCGGGAGGAGTACGTCGGGCCGTGGTTCCCCGAGCCGCTGCTCGACGACCCCTACGAGGATCCCGAGCGCTCGGCGGAGCTGGCCGACTCGATCTCGATGGCGGCCCTGGTCCTGCTCGAGCGGCTCAGCCCGCTCGAGCGGGCGGTCTTCGTGCTGCGGGAGGTGTTCGGGTTCGGCTTCGGCGAGGTCGCGTCGGCGGTGGGGCGCTCGGAGGCGGCCTGCCGCCAGCTCGCCGTGCGGGCCCGCCGCCACATGGACGCCGGCCGGCCCCGGTTCGAGGCCGACCGCAGGCAGCGCGAGGAGCTCGCCGGACGCTTCTTCGACGCCTTCCGCGAAGGGGACGTCGACGGGCTGCGGGCGCTGCTCGCCGCCGACGTCCGCATGGTCGGCGACAGCGGCGGCAAGGCCCCGCAGTGGCAGCCCGCCTTCTTCGGTGCCGAGAACGTGGCCCGGGTGCTCGACGCGCTCGTCGCACCGTTCCTGCGCATCGGCGGCCTGGTGGAGCCGCACCAGGTGAACGGCCAGCCGGGCGCGATCTTCCGCGACCGGGACGGCAGGGTCGTCAACACCTGGACCCTCGACATCCTCGACGGGCAGATCGTGACGATCCGCGCGGTGATCAACCCCGACAAGCTCGGGCACGTGGGGCCGGTGGCCGACGCCTGGGCGGTCCTCCGCGAGGCGACGCGGGCCCGCCGGCCCACGGACTGACCGGGAGATGAGCGCGCCCGGCGGTACGCGGCGCCACATCAGGCCGGTGCGACGGCTGGCAGGTAGCGGCCGATCGCGAACCAGGCCGCCGCGGCCGCCGCCGCGCCGATCAGGAGTGCGCAGAAGACCAGGGCCGCCAGCGTCGCCGGCTCCACGCGCCGCGTCACGCGCGCCGGCACGCCCTGGCGGCGGAGGGCGACGAGATCCGCGCGGCTCGCGCCGAGCGTCGTCACCACGAGGCCGGCCACGCCCAGGGTCACCGCGGCGACGCCGGCCAGCAGCGAGTACCGCATGCCGAGGGCGCCGCCCGCGCGGCCGAGCAGCGCGCGTTCGCCGGCGGTCGTGCGCTCGCCGGTGACGGTCAGGCCCGCGGCGGTGAGCGCGTCCACCATGGACTGCGGGGCGTCGGCGGCGAGCCAGACCTCGGCGTTGTCGGCGACGCCGGAGTCGCCGGACAGGCGATCGGCGTACTCGAGGTCGATCAGGGTGCCGTGGGCGCCGAGGCGGGGCAGGGTGCGGGCGGTAGCGGCGACCGTGACCGGGACCGGCGTGTCGTCGAAGGCGCTCAGGGGGCCGTCCAGTGCGGCGGCCGAGATCACCGGGATGCGGTCCGGGACGCCGGCCGGGCGCAGCTGGCCCGCGCCGGGGCGGGCGCCGGCCTGCAGCGTGAACGTGACCCCGCCGGGGGCCGCGGTGACGGACGCGTCGGGAGGGGTGCGCCAGTCGCGGGTCGGCGGGTCGTGCAGGGTGAGCGCGACCGTCGGGCCGGCGGTGCCGGGGAGGTCGACCTCGAGATCGGCCAGGCGGCAGCCCGCGGTGCAGGCGGCCAATCCGGAGTACGTCTGGCGGCCCGGCCGCAGCGAACCGAGGCGGACCTCGATGCCGGGGGCGCCGTCCAGCGGAGCCAGGTGCGCGGTGAGGTCCGGGGTCAGGCCGTCGAGGCGGGCGGCGGTGATGTCGAACGCCACGGTGTCGCCGCGCACGACCGCGGGCGCCGCCGCCGGGAACGGGTGCAGGGTGCGGCCGGCGTCGGGCGGGGCGTCGCGCCAGACGGCCACGGTGGACAGCCGGGTCGTGTCGACGGCGAGCAGGTCCGGCGACGCGACGACGGCCATCGCGTAGCGGGCGTCGGGGTCGGCGGCGCGGGTGACGGCGAGCAGGCGCTGGCGGGTGACCGGGCCGAGGGTCAGCACGCGGCTCGCGCCGACCGCGATGTCGGCGCGCCTGTCCTGGGCCGCGGCGGCGACGGCGACGCCGGTGGCCGCGAACCCGAGCAGCGCCACGGCGACGACGAGCACGGTCAGCAGGCGGCGGCCGGACGGCTGGCGGGCCAGGCGCAGCGCGGCGAGGGCGGCGGCCGGGGGCCGGCGGGGGCCCCCCGCCCCCGCCGCGCGGGCCGCCCCCCCAACCGAAAACACACCACACAAA